>NZ_JBYUPU010000002.1:0-443042 GCF_058135425.1 Paenibacillus sp. MAH-35 | reverse complement strand
TTGTTTGAGATTCCTTTTTGGGCCGATTACACGCCAAAGTGACTGTAAAAATAAGTTATTAATGTTCTTTGTTTACTAATAAATGAAAACTTAACGTTCTATGTTACTGTTTTTGCAACGCTAGTGCGATTAGGACCTCTTATTTTTCACTTATTAGGTTCTTACTTGGAGATAGAAGCGGTTTTCACCCCTTATTTCAGCGAACTTGTCGGGAAAACGGCTCTATCGGCGGAAATAAAGGATGCAAACCGCTCTTATTTTCATCGTGAGCCTGAAAATCGAGCGGATGAGGGGTACAAACCACCTTTATCTGGTTCCGTACGTCTGGTCGCCTGTCTGGCCTCCCCGTCTTTCCCGATACAGCTGGTCGCGCCTGACTGACCTCTCGCGTCTGTCCCACACATCGGTTCGCACCGACTCCCCTCCTGCCTCTCATCTGTCCTCGCCCGGCTGGTCGCGCCCGACTGCCTCCCGCAAATGAAGATTCGTACGCAAGCCGCTCCGCTTCCACTACAATGCCCTAATGCAAATGGTACGACTTAACGCGATCCGCCTACCTTGCTGAGCACCGGGCGCCTTACCCGGCAGACGCCGCTTGCTCGCGCCACAGCTCCCGGTACATCCCTGGCTGCGACAGCAGATCGGCATGGCGGCCTGCTTGCACGATCCGCCCATCGCACAGCACGATCACCTCGTCCGACCGCTGCGCGATATCGAGACGATGCGTAATGAAGATCAGGGTAGTCCCCTGCATCGTCCGGATCATCCGCTCCAGCAGCCGGCGTTCGGTGCCGGGATCGAGCGCGGAAGTCGCTTCATCGAGGATCAGGATCGCGGGCTTGCGAAGCAGCGCTCTCGCGATGCTGATCCGCTGCCGCTCTCCGCCGGACAGCTGCACCGCTTGCTCGCCAACCGGTGTCCGCAGCCCTTCGGGCAGGCGGGAGAGCCACTCCTCCAGCTCTGCGGTGCGGATAGCCTCCTGCAGAGCGGCCGCGCCGGTTTCTCCGCTACCATAGACGATATTGTCCGCGATCGTCCCGCTTCGAAGCATTATATCCTGCGTGACAACCAAGATATGACGTCTCAGCCAATCCGAATCCAGTGAAGCGAGAGATAGGCCGTTCAGCCGGATCTCCCCCGATTCCGGCGTTTGCAGCCGAAGCAGCAGATCCGCAAGCGTCGATTTGCCCGACCCCCGAGGACCGACGATCGACACGATGGAACCGGGCGCAGCGCGAAAGTTTATATCTTCAAGCGTCGGCTTGCCGTCATAGCGGAACGCAAGCCGCTTTACCTCCAGCTCAACAGGCCCTTGCGGCACAAGGCCCGGCGGTGCCTCCTCCGCTGTAAAGGCAATCTCCTTGACCCGTCCCACGGAAGGCCATATTTTCACGACAGCCATCACCATCTCGATCATCGAGATGCCGAACGGCCGCAGCCAATTATAGACCGCGATAAAAGCGATCAGCGCTCCGACAGTGATCTGACCGTGCAGCGCAAGCTGGCCGCCGGCCGCGTACATCAGAACGAGGATGCATGCGTTCAACGAGGCATGGAACATACGGATGCGGTGGTCGGCGAGAACCGTTCGCCGGGTATGTTCCCATTCCCGATCCAGACCCTTCTGCACGTCTGCCAGCGCCCGCTGTTCTAGCCCGGAAGCTTTGAGGAACGCGGCTCCGGATACGATTTCCCGCAGCTTATCGGAAACGAGCGACTGGTGGCGTGCCGTTTCCGCCGCTTTTCGCTTCACCTGCCGGCTTAGCACGGTCACCAGAATGGCTAGTCCCGCCCATAGCGTCAGCACGAGGGCCGCAAGGCCGGGGGCGATCCCGAATAAAATCGCCGACCCGGAAACGATGGTTACGATATGAAACAGCATGAAGCCCAGGTGTCCGTCCACGATATCCCCGATCGAACGGGTATCGTCCAGCAGGCGGGTCAGCAAATCGCCGGTCCGGTATCCGCGTATTCGGTCCATCGGTTGGTGAATAATGCCGTGAAACAAGTCCGCACGTCCGCGGGAGGCCAACCGGAGTATAAACCTTCCCCATACGACCTCCATAACGACCAGCAAACTTCCAACGATCGGTGCGGCTACCATCGCCGCAGTGACGATTAACAGCAGATTCCAATTGTGTTCAGGCAGCACACGCTCCAGCACGTATTTCGTTAGGAGCGGGGGGATCATATACAGCAGGCTGCCGATTACATTTTTCATCACGATCAGCAGCAGATTCCGCCAATAGGGCAGCAGGTGCTTCCTGGCATATGCCGCAGCGCCGGACATGTTACCGGACCACGGGGGCAAGCCTGTGCTCATGCCGGACACCTCCTTCAGCTTTGGCTTCGGCGGGCTTTGTCTCCGTGCTCCCATCCTCGCCGTCGCCCTGCTCCAGTTCTTCCCGCCACAGCCTGGCATACAGTCCTTGAAGGCGGAGAAGCTGTTCATGCGAGCCTTGCTCCACCAATTGTCCCCGATCCAGCACGAGTATCCGATCGGCAAGGGCCGCTCCCCGCAGCCGGTGTGTGACGCTGACCCTTGTAATGCCGGCGGCATGAATGTCGAGCGCCTGGTAGACGAGGGATTCGCTAATCGGGTCGAGCGAGGAGGTCGCTTCGTCCAGCAGCAGGATGTCGGGCTGCTTGATCATCGTGCGCACGAGACTCATCAGTTGCCGCTGACCGCCGGAGAGCCGTCCGCCGTTCTGGCCGATATCCGTATCGTAGCCGGCTTCAAGCCCTGCCACGATCGAGTCTGCGCCGAACGCCCGAATCCATCTGTCCAGCGTATCGTGATCCGTTTCGCCCAAGTAGGTTAAATTGTTGTACAGGCTATCCTTGAACCAGGTCCCTTCCTGCATGACGTAACCGATCCGGCTTCGCAGACAGGATGCGTCCAGCTCGCTGATCGCGAAGCCGCCGATGCGGATATGACCCGCTGCAGGCTCCTGCAGCCGTAGCAGCAGTCTCAGCAGCGTGCTTTTCCCGGCGCCGGTCGGCCCGACGATCGCGATATGTTCGCCGGGGGCGATCGTGAAGCTTACATTGCGCAGCAAATCGCCGCGGTCTGCCGTAACGGATACGCCCGAGAACGAGACCGGCAGGTGCCGGCAGCCGGAAAGCCGCAGCAAGCCGTCCTGCAAGCCGGGTTCCACAGGCAAGCGCAAATAGTCCAATAATCCATGAATCCGCACCTTGATATCGGTAAAGCTGACATATAATCCAAAAAATGAACGTACTGGAGCGTTAATCGCCGGAATATAGGCGATAATCGTGACGAGCTGGCCGACGGAAGCTTGTCCGTGGATCATCTGCCACCCGGCAAACAGGAAGATAAGAGCCGGCGCCAAGGAATCGGGAATACGCGGAAACATCCGGTACACGTTGTCGAGTATGCCTTCCTGGTATTTCAAATCCCCCCATCGCTCCTGTTCGGCCAAGACGGCTTCATGCTCCTTGCGCTCGGTTCCGTACAGTTTGATTTGCTTGACCGTCTCCAGTTTCTCCAGCAAGTTATGCCTGAGGCGGGCTTCGTGAATCACGAGTTGTTGTCTGGCGGCGCCTCGCTTCTTGCCATATACGTGAACCGGGATGAATAAAAGGAAGTAGGCGGCTAGCAACACAACCGCGAGCGGGCAGTTCCAACTGGCGATAACCCCCACCGCCACCCCGGCGAGTACGAGCTCCTGAACGAAGCCGGGCAAGGTGGACAGGCCGAATTGCTGAACGGCCTTCGTATCTTGGATGCAGCGCTGAAGAAGCTCGCCCCGCGGCGTACTTGTGAAAAAGCCGGATGATGCGCGCAGCACGGCAGCCAATGTTTCGCCGGTCAACTGGTAGGACAGCCGAATCATCGTTTTTGAAGAGACGTAAGCGCGCAGCGTAACGCTAAGCTCGGTCACCAGCAAGGTACCCAGCAGGAGGAGGGAAAGCATGGACGACCCTTCCCCGCCGTACAGAGTAATCCGGTCGATGAGCCGTCCGATCAGCAGTGGAGCCGCTGCTCCGCATACGGCCGCTGTCATCGTCAACAGCGTTACGAGCAGAAGCGCTGCTTTGGAACGGCCAAACTGTTTGACGAAGAAGCGCAGCCAATCCGGAATGTGAAACAAACGATCGATCACCTGCCCGAGAAGAAAGTGAACTAATCGTAGCACTGCAGATTTTGAAGGGTCAAACGGTAAAAACAAATGTTCGCGTTTTAAGATTGTCCGTGGGGAATGGGGACGGCGGCATTTTCTGAAAACGGGCGCTCCCGGTTGCTCCGAATAGCTCGAGTTTACTCAAAAAACGAGGATATAGCCGATTGCCTGATGGGGTGCGGATTTTGCCCCAGAACCAATCTCGAACATCATTTCCGTGTTCCGGTCGGCCGGAGTGCACTCTTTCTACAAGGCTTATTGTAAAGTATTCTAAAATATCCTATTGTTAGGATTGAACTATTTTCCCTGGGGGGTGCCTGATTTGTTATCCGACATCCGAAATGAGTTTGAGGACGATTATACGAATAATCATCTGCATGACCTTCCTTTTTTTATTAAATATTGTTGGACGGATATCCATTTCCAGATGAATTTCCACTCCCATTACGGGTACGAATTGTTTTTCCTGCACGAAGGTTCAGGCAACTATGTGAATGACGGCTACATTTATCCGTTCCAGGGCAATGATCTGATCATCATCGAGCCGCACCAGATCCATAAAGCTTCTCCGGATTTTGGAAAGCGCTTTACTCGCACGGTCGTGAACTTCCTGCCGGAGTTTCTGAACCCCGATTCCAAGCAATTGGTGGCGGATTTATTCGGCAAGGAATGCAAGCCCGAGTACAGACAGATCAGTCTCTGCCAGGAAAAACATGCTCCTATCTACGCCCTGCTCGAACAAATGCATACGGAGTACAAGTCCAGGCATACCCGATTTGATCAAATGTTAAGTATATTGTTAAACCGGCTGTTGCAAGAAATTCACCGGTTGTTCTTCAGCAATTCTCCCTCTGGCGGGAGGCCGCCCGATCGAGCCAACTCGGTCGTCAATCAAGTGATCCACTACTTAACGCACCATTACGCGGACGAGATTCCGCTGGAGGATTTAGCTAAGAAGTTCTATATTTCTCCCTACCATTTGTGCCGCATATTCAAGAAAACGACAGGGGAGACGATCAGTCGATTCATTTTGTACACCCGGATTCATCAGGCCAAACAAGAACTTATTTTTTCCGACAGCTCCATCTTGGAGATTGCGACTAGAGTAGGCTTTAACAGCTATTCTTATTTCGGTCTGGTGTTCAAACAGAACGAAGGGATGACCCCGAAGGAATACAGAAAAAAATTTAAGCAATCGAGGTACCTCTGATGGAAGGCGATGCCTGAAAATAAAGGGCGGAACCCGTCCGAACGACGAATTCCGCTGAAGGGAAACTATGGAGTTACTGTGCTTTTTTCTGCTCCAGATCTTTGTTGATCGCTTCTTCCGCTTCTCTCAAAGCGGTGTTGATATCTTTGTTGTTCAGAACGACTTCTTTGAACTTGCTTCGCACAATGTTGAAAGCGGCCGGGTCGTATTTCGTAATGGAAGGTCGCGCGACGGCGAACTTGTTTTTGATAATGGCGTCTTTGTTTTTGCCTTTCAACAAATCGTTCTCCAGGCCGTATTCCTTCTTGACCCGGTCCGTGCTCAGCACGCTAGGTCTTCCCAGCCTGGCTTCTGCTACCTGTACTTCTTCGGATAAAATATGGGCGATTGCCATAAAAGCCTGATCCTTGTGCTTGCTCGTCTCTGAAATTCCGAGAAAGGGAGCAAACATCTGGATCGTCCTTCCCGGCGCTTCTTGGAAGGAGGGCAGGGTGGCGACATCCCAATTAAGTCCGTTTTTCATCGCATCGGGCAAAGCGCCAAACATAAGCGTAGAAGCAAACATGGCTAAATTTTTGTCTTTGAGAAACAGGGTGCTTGCTCGTCCTCCGTAATCGGCCGGCTGCGGCGTCGCGCCGTCTATCGCATACACTTGCTTCAAGCCTTCGAACAACCTTTTCCACTTCTCCGTATTAACCGCGGCTTTCATCGTCACAGCATCCACAACGGGCAGAGACAACTGGTTATTCGGAATGAGGATATGTTCCGAGAAATCGAGCCCCCGGTATTGAATACCGCCGTCCACCCTCGTTACTTTTCGGGACAGCTCGATCGCTTCCTCCCAGGTCATTCCGTCCTTCGGGTAAGGGACGCCAAATTTGTCGAAGATGTCCTTATTGTAGTAAAGCACCGCTACATTGTGTCCGCGGGGAAGCGCCAATAACCTCGCATCTCCCGTGTACGCCCGCACCTCGTCCATCACCGCCGGGTCGATGCTGCTCAGATTGAAATCCAACTTTTTGACAAGCGGCCTCATATCATGGAGCACCTTCAGTTCGCTGTAGACCGGAATATCCCCGCTGCTGTCGCCCATAATAATGTCCGGTACGGTTCCGGCCGCGATCAGGTCCTCGATGTAGGAGCCTTTCTCCTTTTTGACCACCTTCATCGTAATAAAAGGATATTTGGTCTGGATCGGGTTGATAATAGCCGATTGCATCAGCTCATCACCCATGCTGCTGTTGAAAATAGTCAGTGTTACCGGTTCCGTACTTACGGCCGCTGCCGCCTCTTTCACTGGCTCTTCCTTGCCTCCGCCCGTATTCGAGTTTGTTCCGCCCGCACATCCCAGCACAGTCGCCAACGTCAGCATCACGACCGAGCCTTGCGCCACCCTTTTCGTTGCCTCTCTCACTTAAAACCCTCCTCTACGGTTTGTAGTCCGATTATACATAGGGAGAGTTCTTTCATTCTCTTTCGGTATTGATCCAAACTCTAATAATATTGCTGCTTTCCAGCCGGAACGTTTTATTTTAAACGAAATTTCCTCTATGTCCTTCAAGATGAATGTGCTAAAGTAAAGGTCAAATTGATGTACGGAAGGCGGGTGGGGGATATGAACGGCATGATCAAGTATATGGCGGAGGTCGTACGCACCATTAAATTTACACATGTGCTGAACGGGACGGGTCTGTCCTTTTTTGGATATACGGATCAGCACATCCTTCAGCCTGCAGGTCGAAGCCGTTAGGTCGAGATATCCCTGACGCTCTTCTCATCTGAAGCTATGGAGTGCTGCTCTATAGCTTTTTCATTTTCTTAGGAAAAGGATGAGAATGGTGGAACGGACAAAACTTGCGGCGAATATACCGTTATTTTACGTGTACTCTTTCTTGAATTCGTTTATATTGGACCGTGCGATCTGGATGCTCTTCCTCGTCTCTCAAGGCTTCTCGCTGACGGAAATTGCGCTGATCGAGTCGGCGTACCACTGCACGATTTTCCTGCTTGAAGTGCCGGCCGGTTATGTAGCGGATCGTTACGGCAAACGAGTCAGCTTGCTTATGGCCGAAGTGGCGGGGATCATGTCGTCGGGCCTGCTGCTTGCGGGTGGGCACGCATCCATACTTGTGGCAGGGTTTATCCTGGGCGGTCTGGTCGGCACGTTCCGGTCGGGAGCGACGAGCGCCTTGATCTACGAGACGTTGAAGCAGCTCGGCAAAGAAAAACATTTCAAACGGTACAACTCCCAGCTGTCTGCCGTCATGCTGGTCACTTTGGGGATTAGCGGCGTGGCGGGCGGCGCCTTGTCGGATATCGGATGGGCGTGGGTGTACGCCGGTAAAATCCTTTTAAGCGCATTAACCTTCGCGGTCGTGTACGTTTTGACCGAACCCCTGGATTCCGCCGAAGGTGCGGGAGAGGGAAAAGAAGCCTACTCGTTTATAAAGCAGCTTCGGCTGGCCTACGAGTTCGGGAGGACGAATTTGTCGTTCGCTTCCCTTTGCTTGTACGGGGCCGTCCTTTATTCCATGTCGTGGTCGGTCGCGTTCTACAGCCAGGTTGTCTTCCAGTCGGTCGGTCTGAGCAATCAGCGGATCGGGCTGGTCAACGGGCTGGAAACTTGGCTGTCTGCGGCGGTTGCCGCTGTAGCGTTTATAGGGGAACGCCGGCTTGGCCAAAGGGGGACGATTGTCGTTGCCGGTGTCGGCTTTATAATCTCGTTGTGCTTGTTCTCGATGTCCGGGGATGCGAAGTCGGCGGTTGCTTGCTTTTTCCTAATGGCAGTAGTGATCAGCTACCTGGAGCCTTTGATGGAGGCTTATCTGAATGAGCTGCTCCCTTCCCCGATCCGGGCGACGATGCTGTCGGTATTCAGCATGATGATCTCGGTCGGCATGATGATCACCTTTTCGGTTATCGGGTTTTTGGCGGATCGGACGAATGTGTCGACTGCGCTGCAAGAAGTATTGATCGTATGGGTACCGGTGTGCCTTGTTTGTATCGGTTGGGCGGTTAAACGGACGGGGAAGCGGAGCGGGAGTGAGTGAGGGTCCGGGTGCGGGACGGCGAGGCTGTCGTGATTGAAGGCGGCCTAGTAGCGCGGGTGAGCGAATAGTATGATTTTTACAATTACTCTTAGAAGATGAGGTGATCGTATCCGATGCTGTACCATTTTAGCGAAGACAGGGCGATCGAGCTGTTCATTCCGAGGGAGAAGCAGAACCGTCCCGGCTTCCCAGCCGTCGTCTGGGCGATTGACGAGGAACACGAGTTCAGCTATTACTTTCCCAGAAATTGCCCGAGGATCGTATGCCGCAGGTCGCCCCAGACCAGCCCGGGCAATGTGGAGCGTTTTTTCGGGAGCTCTCCGGCGGAGATCATTGTAACGGTAGAGAGCGACTGGTATGCGAGAATCCGGGACCAGACGATGTACCGGTATGCGTTTGAGGAGGAAGGATTCGAACTGATGGACCGGACGGCCGGGTATTACATTAACCCGCATACGGTGAAGCCGGTCGGCATGAAGCCGATGAATCATCTCATCGAAAAGCTGCTGGAGCGCGGGATCGAATTGAGATTTACGAGCAGCCTCGTTCCTTTGCGAGAAGCGATCCTGGCCTCGGATTTTGAAGGGTTCGGGATTCATCGGTTTCAGTATGCTAAACAATAACGGATCTGGAGTCTTAGATTCAGCCGCGCAGCGTTCTGGATGAGGTGACGGGAAGGCGCGGGCGTACGTTTTTGTTCGTCAGCCGGTATATCGCAAAGAAGTACACGGCGTCCAGCACGAAAATGAACACATACAAAACGCCGAGCAGCACCGATTGCGGATATAAGGAGAAAAACAGCAAAGAAGCCAGCGTCGTCCCCATCCATTTCAAGGCGGCGATTGGAACGGATTGCCCGCGTCTACCTTGATTGGCCAGCATCGCAAGAAAGAGGACGGACATCAGGAAATTAAGGCCGAATGCCGCATACTTTCCTTCCAAGTCGTCGAACTCCACCGTCACGGCCCAGACCAGAATGAAGGCTGCTCCTAACGACAGGCCGATTGCGGAGTAGCTTAGGGCGGGTTTCAAACGGCCGAATAGGTCGGACTGCGGACGGGCGTAGCGGATATACTGGAGCCAGATAATCAAGTCCAAAGCCAGCCAGATCCAGTTGAAAATCAGCTGCACGGGCGGATGCGGATATACGAAAGAAAACAAAAACTCCCACCCGAGATTGCCGCACAAAGCGGCGAAAGGAACACCGCACGTCCGGTCCCGGTACCCCCGATAGATGATGAACAGATAGGCGGCCGTCCAGCAGACGCCGCTCCCTACAAGCAGCAGCAGTTCCACAATCGGCGGCAGCAGATGCGCTTGATCCACAGTTCCGCCTCCTTTCCCTGGCGTTTCGAGAAGTTCCCTCCATTGTATGGGGACAAGACCGCGTTTATTCCAGCCTCTTGTCCTCCGCTATTCCAGAACATACAATTTAACTAAGAGCAGCACTTATGGCTGTATTTTAACTTTGCATCGGATCACTCATCTTGTCTGAAAGGGAGGTCGCTGCCGGAGTGAACAGGCTGACAAAGCCCATAATGCTGGTCCTTCTGACGTTATTGTTCAGCAATGCCTTGCTGTGGCTCCAGAAAGCCATGATTTTGAATCCGAACCCGTATACGAACGGATATACCATCAGTTATACAACGTTAATTGTGGCGTATGGTTTTGCGATCGAATGGATTGGGAATGAAAGAAAGTACATACGGGTCCGTAAAGGTTTACTGGGCTTATCTTTAGGGATGCTGGTATTTAATTATGTTCCTCTTCTGACGCTGCACAGTACGATAGGGGTGCCCGTGATCAGCATCTTTACGGAACCGATGACGTTCCCTGCCGGGAGAGTTATCGTAGGCATTGGGACCGGGATGGTGGCTGCCCGTTCCTTGTTAAGCAGCAGTCCGAGATCCGCTTGATCCTGGAACGGAACCGAACCGTCTATACCGGCTCTAAATGTCCATGTTTTTACTCCTTTTATGGTATAATGGGAGTAGAAAAGTCGTTAGCCGCGGGAGTTGAGACGATGACCGACCTTTTGGAGCCAACCGTAGATTTTGTATTCAAACAAGTCTTTGGAAGCGAAGATAATAAAGACGAGGTTTTGCTCAACTTCCTGAACGAAGTGCTGCGCGAAACCGAGCCCAAGCCGTTTGTCAGCCTGACGCTGCTAAATCCGCAAATGGACAAAGATGCGCTGACCGACAAGCAAGCGATACTGGATGTCCGTGCTCAAAATGAAGACGGCAAGCAAGTGAACTTGGAAATCCAAGTAACCAATAAATATGACATGCCGAAACGAAGTCTCTACTACTCGGCGAAAATGTATGAAGAGCAGCTTTCGGAAGGCCAAATGTACAAGGATTTGAAAAAGGTGATTTCGATTAATATTTTGACGTTTAATCAGGTACCGAATGAACGTTTTCATAATACGTATCACTTACGCGAAGATCATACCGGCGAGCTGCTGATCGATGATATCGAGATTCATTTCATGGAGCTGCCGAAGCTGGGCCTGAGAATTAACAAGATGGATGACCGGCTGGTCAAGTGGCTGATGTTCATCAACGGCGCGCCGAAAGACAGATGGGAGGAACTGGCAATGGATACACCGGGCTTAAAGAAGGCGATGACCACGCTCGAATTTTTGAGCCAGAACAAGGAAGCGCGAATGCTTTACGAGATGCGTAAAAAAGCGCTTCTCGACGAACGGTCCGCGCTGGATTATGCGGAGACGCGAGGCCGGGAGGAAGGCAAACTGGAAGGCAAACTGGAAGGCAAACTGGAAGGCAAACTGGAGATTGCGGCAAGTATGCTGAAGAAAGGTTTGTCGGTGACGCTTATTGCGGAAGTAACAGGCTTGTCCGCAGCGGAGATCGAGACGTTGAACGAGCGGATTCATTAGAATATACTCTTCCGATGAGCGGAAGGGAAGATCAGAGCGGGGGCTCTGGTCTTTTTTATAGCCTTGTATTAGAGACGCGAAGATCATACCGGCGAGCTGCTGATCGATGATATCGAGATTCATTTCATGGAGCTGCCGAAGCTGGGCCTGAGAACTAACAAGATGGATGACCGGCTGGTCAAATGGCTGATGTTCATCAACGGCGCGCCGAAAGACAGATGGGAGGAACTGGCAATGGATACACCGGGCTTAAAGAAGGCGATGACCACGCTCGAATTTTTGAGCCAGAACAAGGAAGCGCGAATGCTTTACGAGATGCGTAAAAAAGCGCTTCTCGACGAACGGTCCGCGCTGGATTATGCGGAGACGCGAGGCCGGGAGGAAGGCAAACTGGAAGGCAAACTGGAAGGCAAACTGGAGATTGCGGCAAGTATGCTGAAGAAAGGTTTGTCGGTGACGCTTATTGCGGAAGTAACAGGCTTGTCCGCAGCGGAGATCGAGACGTTGAACGAGCGGATTCATTAGAATATACTCTTCCGATGAGCGGAAGGGAAGATCAGAGCGGGGGCTCTGGTCTTTTTTTAATATGTTTAAATTCTTCACCGTACGAAAGCGGGTAAAGGGCCCTTACTTGTCGAGTCAGCTAGTGTTGCAAGTTGCTTATCGTTACTTCTCGTGGACGTTCGGCTCTCTGTCCTGCCTAGTTGGGAGGAGGGGGAACCAAATAGGAGCGGTTTGCAGCTTTTATTTGGTCCGAAAACCGGTTTGGGCGCGGAATAAGAGCGGTTTGAAGCTGTTAATATCCTTGAAAAAGGCGCAGACCCCTTCAGGTGGCGGAAATAAGGGGTGCAAATCGCCTCTTTTAGTCTCTTTCATCGCAAGACACTGAAAATAGAATGTGCCAAAGACGCTTATAGGGTTAGGTAGCTCGTATGCCTGTAGTCTCAGCGATCCCCAACCCGATCGGTTTGCAAGAAACGGGTTTACGGGCTTCATTCGGTGTCGGGTTGTTGCGAATTGAGATATTCTGAACCAAGAAAGCTGCCTCTTACGCAGAGTCATGCATCGTGGAAAGGCTTCGTTTAGTCGTTTAGAAGCTGTTCTTACAAGCCGATCGTCCTCTTATGCCCCTTATACGAGCCTGCGCCGGGGAAGCCGGAACGGGCGAGCTCCATGAACGTTGGTGAAAATCCGTATGCAGTCAGCTCGGATATCGGGACCATCCGCATATCGGTAATCGGAGTTGTCTCCAGCTCGTTAGTGGGCATTCGCAGCTCCCCTTCTGCCTCACGCAGCAGAAACGTAATGTGCACGATTGGCGGATCGGCTTCGGGCAAATCGCACAAATACAGCAGCTTGTCCACTTGAACCGACAGCCCCGTTTCTTCCGCCATTTCTCGAACGATGGCATGCTCCAGCGTTTCCCCGGCTTCGGCCTTTCCTCCCGGCAGCGACCAGTCGCGCGATCCGACCTGCTGCTTCACGAGCAGGATCTGTTCATCTTCCATCAGCACACCTGTCACGCGGACACGAAATCCATAACGGTCCATAGGTTCTCCTCCTTAAATTCAACTCCTGTTTGACACTACATCCTATCACAGGGGAGGACGGTGGGCAATGGGTCATGAGGTTGATAAAGCCCAGTCGGAATGTAGAAAGTGGAAAATAAGTATTGCTTTTAAGGGTAATTCGTATTACTATTCAAAGTAACAGAAGTGACTTCGTAAAGTAACAAAAGTTACTTCTTGAAGTAAGAGGAGGAGAGCGACATGATGGATGATTTGCAGCTGAACGTGCCGCTGCTGCGCCGCAGAGTACCGAACTTAACCGCCGCAGCCAAAGCGGTCGGGCTTCGTCCCGCTACCGTATCCAACTTGTGCACGGGCAAAATTCCGGTCGGACGCGCGGAGGTGCGAACCTTGGCCGTTCTGGCGGCGCTGGCGGGTTGTACGCTGGATGAGCTGATTATACGGGGCGCGGGTGCAGGCGTGCTGGAAACCGGGATCAAAGTGCTTGACTTGTTCGCTCCACTTGTGCGGGGGGGAACGATAGGCATCGTGTCCCGGCCGGGTATGGGGCAGTTGGTCATGTTGTCCGAATTGTTCCGCCGGTTTGGCAAGCAGCGCGGATACGCCACCGTATTTTGGCGGCCGAGCGATGACAGCAAAGGAATAAGCGACGTTATCGAGGAAGCGGAGGTTACCGGCGCTACGGCGGATGAAGTGTACGAGGCCGTCTCCACATTTCGGGAAAACCGCGACGTTATCCTGGGAGCGGACCGCTCGGTCGTATTGTCGGGCGAGCTGATGAAGCTGCGAGAACGGCTTCAAGAAGCGGGGGCAAGGCCGGTGACGATCATTTTGGTTGATGCCCGGGGGGATTCCGTAGATGAAGAGGCTCCTTATGGTCCGCTCGATACGCTGTGGAAATTCAATGCGGATATGGCGGCACGCCGGATGTTCCCGGCCGTCGACCCGATTTTCTCGACTTCGACCGTGATGGAGGGAGCGCAGCTTGAGGCTGTACATCTGACGATCCAGCAGCGGGCTCGGAAAATGCTTCGCCGGTACCGGGAGCTGCGCTCTTTGGTCGCGGCATGGGGGGCGGAGAAGCTGCCTGAGGTGGAGCTGGCGACATACCGGCGCGGGGAGCGGCTGGAGACGTTTTTGTCGCAGCCGTTTTATGTGGCAGAGCCCGTTACCAACCGGAGCGGCGAGTGGACTTCGCTGCCGGATACGCTCGACAGTGTCCGGCGCATCCTGGATGGAGAGGCGGATGAGCTGGAGCTTCAGAGCCTAGCTTACATCGGACGGCTGATGCCGGACCCCGGGGTGTCTTCCCGATAGGGTGAACAAACGGATGTTTTGTTTCGGTTAAGCGGTCCTGATAAGGCTGCCGGCAAGAAAGCCGGCAGCCAGAATACGTGCGGATGCGCTGAACAGTTGGCGGTGCCAGCCGGCAACCTGTACCCGTTCAACTCTGATATCCCCTCTCGTAAACGGCATTAAAGGCGTACACGCCGTGCTTCCCCACGGAGCGATCCGATAAACCCGCAGAGGCGGCATGTTAATCCGTGCCGGCATTCCCCGAGCTTTCAGGATAGCGCTTACTCGCCGCCGCTGCCATGCGGTATTGCTGAGGGGTGAGCAGATAACGTTTTTTGAAGCACCGGCAAAAATAAGCCGGGTTCGGAAAGCCTGACTGTTTGCCCGCCTGATCGATCGAGATGGATGTATGGGCAAGCAGCAAGCAAGCCTCGTCCAGTCTTCTGCGCGTTATATATTCGGTGATCGTTACGCCTGCGAAGCTTCGAAACAGATTGGACAAATAGCTGCCGGACAGATGGATGTCGGCGGATAATTTCTCCAGCGAGTAGTGTTCCTTGTAATGCTGCTCGATCCATGCCTTAATTTTCTCCATATGGTGCGATTGACGATTCTGAGCCTTGCAGTCTTCCCCGGGAGGGTGGCGGCCGTCGAACAGACGCGTCTTTAGATAAGACATAAACTGGGTTCCATAAATCAGAAACTGCTCCTTCCTCTCCAGGGCGGGGACGATGGACAACGTATGATCGATCGAGCCGAGCAGGGCGGTAAACTCCCCGTCCTGTTCCGGGCTTAGCTGGACAACCTGCTCCCCCGCCCGCGATTTCTCCAGGTAGGCGACGAAGCTCTCGATAGAAGGATACATCCGGAGGTACGGATACAGCAGCGAAAGGTTAATTTTAAGGACGGAACGAAGCCGGGGACTTTCGAAACGGGTGAGATGAACCTGATACGGCTGGATGTAGACAAGCGTGCGCGGCTTCAGCAGAAACAGCCGGTCGTTCAGTATGATTCTTCCTTCGCCTTCGTGAATGTACAGAAACTCCATGCCTTCATGCGCGTGGTAATATTCGTCCGGACAGCGCCGCATCCACGTTTTGTAGGAGAAAAAGTATAAATTATGATCGAATATCAGATGCGACTGTGTAAAATTGCGATTCATCTTATCATTTCGCCCCTTTGCACAAAGAATCATCTTCCTCTTCATTATAGATTAGGAATATTTTTACTGCAAACGTTTTCATAATCAGAACAATACAGTGCAACTATCCCGTAACCTCGGTCAACCGACGGCGTGATATGATGATTCCGAATTGGTAGTTACCCAAAGGGGGAGAATCATGTGTCCAAAAAGCTGCTGTCCGTATTGCCGCTTGGCGCGATGCTGCTGGCGTCCGCTTGCGGAGCGAAAGACGGAAGTTTGCCGGCAAATAGCGACGTTCCCGCAGTGAGTCAAAAGGAACCTGTGACGCTTTCCGTCTTTTTCCCTTATCCGGCGGATTGGCCCGAAGAAGATTTTATGAGCACCTTCGGCCAGCCCATCATGAAGAAGTTCCCGCATGTCACGATCAAGTATATCGCCGGGGGCAAAATTCCGGAGCTGCTGGCTGCCGGGGAAACGATTGACATTATTTACGCCTCGATCGGCGCCACCCCTCCCTTTCTGCTCGAAAACAAGCTGGAATACGACATCAGTCCCCAGATCAAGAAGTACGGCTATAATCTGAATCATCTGGAACCGACGATGATCGATACGGCGAGGCAGCTGGCCGGAGGCGGCATCTACGGCTTGCCGGTGTACGTCCCTCCCTCGACGATTTACTACAATAAAGACCTCTTCGATAAATTCGGTGTAGCGTACCCGAAGAGCGGCATCACCTGGGACGAATTGTTCGAGCTTAGCAAAAGCTTGACACGATCCGACGGAGGAGTCGACTATACCGGTTTTGCTTCCTCCTACGGCCATCTGGCCATGATGAACCAGATGTCGATCCCGCTGGTCCGTACGGACACGAAAAAATCCGCCTTCGATACCGATGACAGATGGAAAACGTTCTCCGAGAACTTGATCCGTTTCTACAAAATTCCGGGATATGCCCACATCAAATCCAACCAGATTTCCGAACCGCACGAGCGCAACCGCTTTTTCAAAGACCGTACGGCAGCGATGTTCCTGTCGATGACCGCTTTGCACAGCCCGAAGGAGCTGGGAGATCTGAACTGGAACCTGGCCCCGTTCCCCGTGTTCAAGGAAAAGCCCGATACAGGGCCGCAAGCGTACCCCACCTACTTCTATGTGACCTCGATGAGCAAGTCCAAAGACCAGGCGTTTGAAGTCATCGCCTTCCTGACGACCGAGGAATACCAATCCCAGCAGCTAAGAGACGGCAAATTTTTAACAACACTAAACAACAAGGCGTTGCGTCTGCAGTTCGGCCAGAACAATCCCATCTATGCGGGCAAAAACGTTCAAGCTTTTCAACCGGACAAATATGCGCCTGCAGGCTCCGTGAACAAATACAACGGAACGCACCAAGGGGAATACAACAACGTCATCCGGGACGCCGTTCATAACGGCAAGGACATCAATACCGCGCTCCGGGAAGCGGCGGAAAGAATCAACAAAAAAATCGAAGAGACGGAGGCCGCTGCCGCAACTAAGTGACCGCCGTGGACCCGCATTCTACGCAAAAAAGTTTCTGACCTGTATAGATCCGGCCGTATGATACGTTCTATAGGAGGAAGAACAACCTTATACGTGCAGGGAGGATGTCTGACATGCTTAGCCCGTTCATAAACCGCATCGGAAGCGTATTTGTCCCGGTCCAAGATATCGAGAAAGCGCGCGACTGGTATTGCCGCATACTGAACTTGCCGGTGGACGAGGCGCCGATCCACTTCGGTCACCTCTGTCCGCTTCCGATGGATGCCCCGGGACTTATTCTCGATACGATGCCAATGTGGGGCGGCAAGGAGCCCGGCGGCCCGCCGTCGTTTCAGACACCGGCCTTTACGCTGCTGACTGACGATATTGAGGCTGCCTACGGATATATGCACGACCAGGGCGCGGAACGGGTCACCGAGATCATGGATGGCCGCTGGTTCGCTTTCCGCGACCCGGACGGCAACCTGCTGATGGCCTGCAAACGATAAACCGGTTAGCCATTCGGCCGTATGTATTGGAAAAGTTAGCAGAGGGCGGTGTCCCCAAAACGACTCGCATAACATGGAGCCTCCCGATATCCAAACGAAAGGACCTCACTTTCCACTGTACGTGGAGGCGGAGGTCCTTTTTCTCAAGGGAAACCGGCTCTGAACAGGACCCGCCAAAACGCAAAATGACTTCGGAAACAGCCCCCTTCTGTTTTTCGCCTGGAATCGCATCCGTCACCGAAACGATAATCATATTTCATTTCATTGTTGCATAAATATACACTATCATGTATTATTATTTGTGAGGTGAACGGTTATGAAAATAGCTTTCGACAACATGCTTCCCGATCAGGGGAAAGTGGCTGCTCTTATACAAGCTTGCGGACTTGAACAAACATGGGATGCGGGACGGTTCTTCGATACGACCCCGGACCTGTGCCGCTTCGTGTCGGCCTACGACTCCGAAGAACTCGTCGGCATCGGACGAATGGTGCATGACGCGGATGACGGCGGCAACAGCAGGCTCGATATTGTCGTTCTGCCCGATTATCGCAGACGCGACATCGTCGATACGATTTTTAAGCTGCTGAAAACCCGCAGGTCTATGTCGCCAGACAGGTATAGCCGCTTCGTTTCAGGATAGATCCGCCTGCACGGGACCATACGGGCTCCCGTGTTTTTTGCTTTGCTTCGCAGGCGAATTGTTGTATAGTTGTTTTAACGCGAAAGCGGAAAGCCGTTTTCTGCGCAGCAGCAATACCGGCCAGATCAACAGGCAGCCGGATCTACCGCACATCCGCAAATGATGGGGACCCGCAAAAGTTCCGGACTCCGCTTAGGAGCACCTTTACTTTGCCGGGGGTTCGTAGCGGTCGCTCATCCTTGGAAGTACGTCGAAAGACGTTTTTCTTCATTTATAGGATGATTTGCCAATTCGTACAGGAGGTACACTCGGAGATGGATGAACTAAAGCTGAAAGTGCTTGAACTGCTGAAGGAGGACGCGCGTCGTACCCCGGACCTCGTAGCCACAATGCTCGGTGTCGATGTCGAAGAGGTTCAGCGAGCGATTAAGGAGATGGAAGCCGAGCATATTATCGTCAAATACGCTACCGTCGTGAATTGGAGCAAGGTCGACGACGAGAAAGTAACAGCGCTGATCGAGGTGCAAATTACCCCCGAGCGCGGCCGCGGATTTGACGCAATTGCCGAACGCATCTATCTCCACCCCGAAGTGAAATCCGTCTATCTGATGTCGGGCGCGTACGACCTGCTCGTTGAGGTTGAAGGGAAAAATTTGAAGGAAGTGGCGTCGTTCGTTTCCTCCAAATTGTCGCCGATCGAAAGCGTCCTTTCCACGAAAACTCATTTTATACTTAAAAAATATAAGCAGGACGGCATCATCTTCGAGGAGCATGTCGAAGATTACCGGCTGCACATTTCCCCATAAATTCCATAAAGGAAGAGTCCAATGATTAAACAAGAGCAATCCACCATAGAGAAGTACCGGGAATCCGGTTCGGTAAAACGGTTTTTGAATCCGCTGGTCGACGATATGCCGCCTTCGGGCATCCGGAAATATTTCGATCTGGCCAGCGGCAACAAAGAGATTATCTCGCTTGGCGTAGGCGAGCCCGACTTCGTCACCCCTTGGCATGTCAGGGAAGCGGCTGTCGCTTCGCTCGAGAGAGGGCGCACGACGTATACGCCCAATGCCGGCCTGCTGGAGCTGAGAGAAGCGATCGCCGAATATTTGCATACCCAGTTTGCCGTCACTTACGAGCCCAGGAACGAAGTGATGGTGACGATCGGCGGCAGCGAAGCGATCGACCTGGCTCTTCGCTCGTTTATTTGTCCCGGCGACGAGGTGCTTGTACCGGAACCTTGCTACATTCCGTATGCGCCGATTACCGCGATATCGGGCGGAGTCCCGGTCGGAATCGAGACGTTCGCCAAGGACAACTTCAGGCTGACGCCGGAAGCGCTGAAGGCCAAAATTACGCCGCGTTCCAAAGTACTTATTTTATGTTACCCGAGTAATCCGACGGGCGGCATTATGACCTATGAGGATCTGCTGCCGATCGCCAAAATTGTCGAGGAGCACGATCTTCTCGTCATCTCCGACGAAATCTACGCCGAGCTGACTTACGGCTCCAAGCATGTGTCCATCGCCTCGCTGCCCGGGATGAAGGACCGCACCATTCTCGTGAGCGGCTTCTCCAAAGCGTTTGCGATGACCGGCTGGAGGATGGGATACGCTTGCGGACACCAGGATCTGATCTCCGCCATGCTGAAAATTCACCAGTACACCGTGATGTGCGCACCGGTCATGGGTCAGATCGCCGCCTATGAAGCGCTTACCCGCGGCATGGAGGAGAAGGACCGGATGATGGAGTCGTACAATCAGCGGCGCCGCCTGGTCGTCAAAGGATTCCGCGACATCGGACTCGAATGCCATGAACCGCAAGGAGCGTTTTACGTATTTCCGTCGATTACTTCGACCGGACTCTCTTCGGACGAGTTCTGCGAGCGGCTGTTGCGGGAAGGCAAAGTGGCGACCGTAGCCGGGCATGTGTTCGGACTCGGCGGCGAAGGATTCATCCGCTGCTCGTATGCCACGTCCGTCTCTCAATTGCAGGAAGCGATCCATCGGATCGACGGTTTTCTTCGCAAATTAAACGGTTGATGCGTAAGCGGGTACAGCGTCGGGCCAAGCTTGCGTTCCGATGCGGCTCTTACGGGTGCAAAGCCGAAGGCTAAGGTGCAGTCTGACTCCGACTTCCTGCTTAGTGTTGTTCTATTGTTAAAACATTACACTTTCCCTCTTCATTTGGTATAATGGAAATATCTCGCATTCAGCAGGTGACAGGGAGGGTTAGCTGTGATAGCTGCGGACATCGGAACAGACGGGGCGTCGCAGGACGCTCGTGTCATCATCGAGAAGTATCAACCGGCGCGGCGGGCAATCCGAGAAAGACGCAAGTCCCCGTCACAGGCTGCGTCTGCCGCGATTGCGCTGGAAGCCGAAATTACGAGCTTGCGCAGAAGGATGGAGGATGCTTTCGTACGCTGCGAAAGCTTAACCTCCGACGATGTGATGACCGTAAGCCGGATTTTGGACGATAAAATCAACGACTATATGAGAATGATGCAGAAGAACTAGGGAAACCTGGTTCTTTTTTTGTTCGGCGCTTCTAGATGCGGTAAGACTTGCGGAACTCCGACGGGCTAATGCCGTACGTCGCCGTAAAAACCCGGCTTAAGTAAAAGCCGTTCTGGTAGCCGCATTGGATCGCGATCTTCTCCAGCGTTTGCTCGGTTTCGATCAGCAGGCTGCGCGCCCGTTTCATCCGAAGTGCGGTCAGATACGCGATCGGCGACTGGCCGACGGCGGCCTGAAACCGGCGGGAGAATTGAGACTGGCTCAGGCACGCGTGGTCCGCAAGCTCCTTCAGCGAGATCGGCTCGTAAGCGTGATTCTGGATGTACAGGGCGGCCGTCCGAATCGCCAGGTCTTTCGTGTAACGAAGGGACTGCTCATCCTGCCGCTCCGCTGCGTACAGAAACAACATGTCGGTGACCAGATGCTGCCTGTAGGCGAAATTGTCGCGCGTTTCTTTATTGGACATCTCCCGTACACAGTCGAAAGTAGAGGAATATCGGTTAATGCGGTGAAACGATATTTTGCCGTAAGGAAGCTGAGGTCCGGGCTCCATCGGTTGTCCGGCCGCATTTCTCCAGCTGAATTCGGCGAACAGAAACGACAGCGGTTTGTCCGACTTGCGGTGCAGCTTTACATTCGGAGGGCACAAGAGGACATCCCCGAACTTAGCCATCCCCGCCTCGTCCCCGATCCGGTAATGGAAGCTTCCTTCGTCCGCGGCCAAAATCACCCAGTGCTCATAAATATCCTCCGGCATCAAAAAGGGACGCTTGGTCAAGCTGTAGTACCAGCGGACCAGCTCCACCTGAAACGACTGCTCCATCTCCGCTTGCCTCCCTTCCGCACAAAAAAGGATATGAAAGATAAGAAGTTGATGCATGTAAAACAGGAAACCTATCCTTTATTATGATATCAAGAAATGCGAAAATAAGATATGTAAAGGGAGTGCGGAAGATGAGAATGGAGAGCTTTCTTACGTATGAGCAGTTGAACGATTATCGCGAGAACGGGTATCTGGTGCTCCGGTCGGTTTTCTCCGAAAAGGAGACGGCGGTTTGGCGTCAGGAGTGCGAGCGGCTGATCAGTCTGGACGACTACATCTACCCGGACAACCTGCGGGTTGGTTACCGGAAAATGCCGGACGGCACGTCTGTTATCGAGAAATACGATCCGGTGCACGATCTGTCTCCCGTGTTTGGCGATCTGGCGCAGGACGAGAGAATTTTGTCGCCGCTGCGGGACCTGTATCTGGATGAGCCGCTGCTGTTTAAAGATAAGCTGATTTTCAAGCTGCCCGGCGTAGCGGGTTATACGATGCATCAGGATGCCGCGTGGTGGCAAGGTTTTCCGATGGAGGGGCTGATCTCCGTTATGGTGGCGATCGACGGAGCGACGGAAGAGAACGGCGGACTCGAGCTGTTTCCCGGCTATCATGACCGGCTCCGTTCGACTCCGGGCGTGCTGCGCAATATGAATCAGGAAGAAATTGCCGAGATCGACCTGTCCAAAGGCCAAATCGTCGAGACGCATCCGGGCGATCTAATCCTGTTCCATTCGTTCACTCCGCACAGAAGCGGTCCGAATACGGCGAGCGTAAGCCGCCGCCAGCTGTATTTAACGTACTCGCCCTCGAAAAACGGGCAGCTGTACAAAGCGCACTACCAGCACTTTTACCGGTATGCGACGGTCGGCCGGGACGAGAAAAGCCTCAAGAACGTCTATTTCAAATAAACGGATTTCGGTCCGCTCCAGACTTCCGGTTCGCCGGAGGAAGGGGCGGATTTTTTGTCGCAGACGAAGCTTGATGAAGACGTGGCCCCGGCCGGACGGCAGCCGTCCTCCAACTTTCGTTTAGCGGTTCCCCGTGCTATCATAGAACAAGAAGTTTTTTCAGAACGAGTGGAGGGGAAAGAGAGATGAAAGCGAAATTCCGGAGGGCGGGTCTGCTGGCTGCGGCTCTAATGATCGTGGCGGCGCTGATGACCGCATGCGGAGGGCCGAAGGCGGATATTTCCGTCTTTATGATGTTCCCGCAAAATTCGCCGTTTAACAAACAGGACGAGCTCAAAAATGCACTTCAGGCCAAGCTGGGGGAAACTCCGACCGTGACGTTCAGCGTCAGTCCGATCTTCGAGCCGCAGAAGATGATCGTGGAGCTCGCCGCGGGCGATCATGGCATTTTCGTTCTGCCCAAAGATCAATTCGACGCATTCAAACAGGAAGACGGGATGATCGATCTCGGCGATACGCTTAAGAAGGAAGATTTCCCTGAAGGCGTACACAACGGGACGCTGGTCGGCATTCCGCTGAAAGATACGAAACTGTTGAAGGATGCCGGCTACAAAGGCGAAGAAGTGGTCGCGTTCATCACCGTTCGCGTCAAGGACAAGGAAGTGAAAGCGAAGCAGGTTTTGAAAGCGATGGCGGAGAAATAGACGGGACGCGTTGGATGAACCTGGGGGGGAAGGGCTGTCCCGACAGTGTTCGCTTGATATAGCAACATTCTCATTTCCGAACGAGAGGACCTCAATTTCCACACTAAAGTGGAAGCTGGGGTCTTTTTTCTTAAGGAAAATCGATTCTAAGCGGGCTCAAGAAATCGCAAAATGACTTTTGGAACAGCCTCTTTTTGTGGTACCCGCTGATGCAGCGTCATTTTGTCAAAGGTGCGATGCTGGGTTCGTGGAAGGAGTAAGGGCCGGTTCCGGTGAAAGGTATGTAGGAGCAGTCGGCAGATCGGGTTTGTTCTCGGTGCTTCAAGGCTGGAGGACGAGCGTCCCGGAGAGATCGCGGTCTTCCTGCAAGGCGCCGCCGGCGATCTGAAGCCGCGCCATAGTGCGGAGGGCGGCCGCTTCAAGGTATGCTCGACCGCGGAGATGCAAGCCGCAGGCGACGAATTGGCGAGCGAGGTGCGCCGTCTCCTGACGGATGGGACGTTTGCCGGGATCGAAGGTCCGTTCTGTTCGGAGCTGGCCAGCATCGACTTGTCCGCAGGGGCTCCCGACGAGCGGAAGATGGCCCAGTTGCTCAGCGGGGAGGCGGGCGAATTTTATCGCCGCGCGGCGGAGCGGACGATCAAGGCGGAGCAAAGGGGCGTCGTGAAGACGAAGCTTCCGCTGTATGTGCAAACCTGGAAACTGTCGGATCGGGTTGTGCTCGCAGCGCTGGAAAGCGAAATCCCGACCGAATATTCGCTCATGCTGAAGCGCGGCTGCCCGGACCGGAAGCTGATCGTGCTCGGCTACTCCAACGGCGTTTATTCGTACATCCCGACCCGCCGCATTCTCAAGGAGGGCGGATACGAAGCGGATCACCCGTTCACGATCGGCTTCAAGAGCCGCTTTGTACCCGAGACGGAGGAGCTGATTTTGCAGGAAGTGAGCCGGCAGATGAATGCAGGAAGTACGGATCAGCGGCAGTGAGCGATAACAACTAGGCATGGATAGAGTTAAGCGCTTGGGCGACTGGGCGCCTTTTGCCGGTGCGCAGCTAGTCCTTGCGGCCCGGCTCTCAAGGCGAACCGGAATTCCGGAATCGACATATGGAGAGCACATTTTAGGGGGAATCAGGAGGGAGACTCGGCGGGTTCGGTTTTCATAACGAGGATCCGCATATTAGGGTCGTATGGGGGAGCGGAGAAAGGCTGACGGCACGCATGGCATTTGTACGAGATGTATTGTAAACCCGCCGGATATAGCCTATAATCGATCCGTAAGCAAGATGTCCGCAAACGTTTCGCCGCTGCGGAATGAATCGCTGTCAACAGGTGCCCGGAAGCCAGCATGCGACCGGGTTAAAAGGGAAGTCGGTGCAAGTCCGACACGGTCCCGCCACTGTGATATAGAAGCTTCCTCCACTAGGCCACTGTCTGACGCAGACGGGAAGGCGGAAGAAGCGGCGCTTGAGTATCGGGCGCATTCTATGAGTCAGGAGACCTGCCTGTTGCGTTTATGCACTGCTTCCTTCGAGGAAAAGGAGCCGGCAACATTCGGGAATTTCATGTATTCGTGCGGATGCGCGATTACCCGTGTTTGCTGCCCCCCTCCGGTCTAGGACGGGGGGTTTCTGTTGTGAGTCGGGTCGGAGGAATCGGGGGAACGTTCGTGCAAGGAGAGTAACTGTAAAGGAGAGGGAGCAACCATGAAGAAGCTGATCATGCTTCTGCTGTCCGTCACGCTTGCGTTCGCGCTCGCGGCATGCGGTCAAAAGCAAGAAGTGGGCGTCAAGGAGCCGGCACCGGCAACCGGAGGTTCGGCTGCAACCGGCGCGGAAGCCGCAGGCAAAAAGACTTCCTACCCGCTTACGATCAAGGACGACTCCGGCAAGGAGTTTACGTTCGCGAAGGCGCCGGAACGCATCGTATCGCTGTCTCCGACCGAGACGGAGGTGCTGTTCGCGCTGGGGCTCGGCAGCAAGATCGCAGGCGTGTCGAATCTCGACGATTACCCGGAGGAAGCGAAAAGCAAGCCGAAAATGGGCGATCTGCAAGGAAATCCGGAAGCGATAATCGCAGCTAACCCGGATATCGTATTCGCCGGGCTGTCGCTGAACAAAAATTCGGTGGCGAAGCTGAACGAGCTGAAGTTGAATTTGTTCCAGACGAACCCGAAAACGATTGACGCCGCGATCGAGCGCGTTCTTCTGTTCGGACAAATTACAGATACCCAGGCGCAGGCGGAAAAAGTCGCCGAACAGATGAAGAAGGAAAAGCAGCAGGTCGCGGACGCTCTGAAAGGGCTGAAGGAAGACCAGAAGAAGAAAGTATATATCGAATTTTCCCCCGGCTGGACGGTCGGCAAAGGCGAATTCATGGACGACCTGATCACGCTGGCTGGCGGCGTCAACGTCGCTTCCGACCTGCAGGGCTGGAAGCAGATCAGCGAAGAGAAGATCATCCAGTCCAATCCGGACGTCATCTTGTTCGCCAAAGGCGTTCCCGATCTGGAGAAAACGATCCGCAGCCGCGGAGGCTGGGACAAAATCAATGCGATTAAAAACAGTAAGGTGATCGGGCTGGACGACAGTCTGCTGGCGCGCCCGGGACCTCGCATCACGAAGGCGCTTGCGGATGTCGCCAAAGCGATATATCCCGATCTGGTGAAATAAATGAAGAAGAAGCTGCTGTTATGGGGAGGGGCCGGCATCGTGCTCCTTCTTCTTTCCGTCGTAGTCAGCTTGTCGCTTGGCTCTGCGCGGATTCCGATTCCTCATGTGTGGGGAATTTTGCTGAAGCAGGTGCCGTGGCTCGGGGAATCGGTTCCGGTCATCTGGCCTGAATCGTCGGAGCAGATTATTATGAAGGTTCGTCTGCCGCGTATTGTGCTGGGCGTACTTATCGGAGCGGCGCTGTCGATCGCCGGGGCGGGGTTTCAGGGCGTATTGCGCAACCCGCTGGCCGATCCGTATACGCTCGGCGTCGCTTCGGGCTCGTCGGTCGGAGCAGCGTTTCTTATTTTATTCGGGCTTCATTATGCCTTATTCGGCATTTGGACGATTCCAATCGTCGCTTTTATTACCGGCAGCATTACATTAGGGATCGTGTTCCGGCTCGCCGGAATACAAGGGAAGTTCCGCACGGAGACGGTAATTTTGTCAGGTGTGGTCGTTTCGTCCTTTTTAAGCGCGCTCGTTTCCTTTATGGTGGCGATGTCCGCGAACAAGGTCGTCAATGAAATCCTGTTCTGGCTGATGGGCAGTCTCGCTTTGCGGGGCTGGCCATATACGTCAGTCGTTGCGCTATACCTCGTGATCGGCGCCGTTTTCCTGATTCCTTACGGCCGTTCGCTGAATCTGTTCGCGCTTGGCGAGCGGCATGCCGCCCATCTGGGGGTCCAGGTGGACCGGACGAAGCGGAACGTCCTGATCGTCTCGACGATGCTGACGGCCGTAGCCGTATCGGTGTGCGGTGTCATCGGCTTCGTCGGTCTGATTACGCCTCATCTGGTCCGGCTGCTGGTCGGTCCCGATTATCGGCTGCTAATTCCGTTATCGCTCCTGTTCGGGGGGATCTACGTCTTGTGGGCCGATACGCTCGCCCGGATGGTGCTGAGTCCGACGGAAATTCCGCTCGGCGTCGTGACGGCTTTTCTCGGGGCCCCGTTTTTCGCCTATCTGCTCTCCAGACAAAAGAAGACGATGAAAGGTTGATCGTATGATCGAGGTAAAAGGAATATCCAAGTCGTTCGACAGCCGCGCCGTCTTGGAGGAAGTGTCGTTTGCCGTGAAGGAAGGGGAGACGTTCGGTATTATCGGGCCGAATGGGAGCGGGAAATCGACGCTGCTGAAGCTGATATCCGGAGTGGAGCGGGCCGATTCGGGCGAGATCCGGCTGGACGGCAAGCCGCTTGGTTCGTTTGCCCGCAAGGAGCTTGCCCGGTGGCTGGCCGTATTGCAGCAGGATGCGCTGCCTCCGATCGGCTTTTCGGTGCGCGAAGTGCTCGAGATGGGGCGGTTTCCGTTTCAAAATTGGCTCGGGGACGAGCCGGACGATTTTTCCGGCCTGATCGACGCCATTTTGGCGAAGCTGCAGCTGGAGCCTTTCGCCGACCGGTCGCTCGAATATTTGAGCGGCGGCGAACGGCAGCGAGTGGCGCTCGGCAAAGTGATGGCCCAGCAGCCGCGGCTGCTGCTGCTCGACGAGCCGACCACATTTCTGGATATCGGCTACCAGGTGCAGATGATGGACACGGTTCGCCGCTGGCAATCCGAGCAGCCGCTCACCGTCGTGGCCGTTCTGCACGATTTGAATCTGGCCGCTCAATATTGCGACAGGCTGATGCTGATCCATCGCGGCGGCATCGTCAAGATCGGCACGCCCTGGGAAGTGATGGAGCGGGAGCTGATCGCCATGGTGTACGGCACCGAGCCGATCATCACGGCGCATCCGGTGTCCGGATCGCCTCAATTGCTGCTGCAGCCTGGTATGCCGGAAGCGGACATGGAGCAGCAGCGCAAGCACGTTTTGCCATTCCAATAACCGGCAACGGGAGGAGACGAACACACCATGGAATCGCAGCAATTATTGGAACAGACGGTTAGTCGTATACGCGCGGCGGACGAGGCCGCGAAGCAAGCGGCCGCGCATAAGCTGGACCGGCTGACGAAGCCGCCCGGCAGCCTGGGCAAGCTCGAGGAGATCGCCAAGCAGATCGCGGGCATCACGGGAGAGCTGAACCCGGATTTGTCGAAGAAAGCGGTCGTTGTCATGGCCGGAGACCATGGGGTTTGCGCCGAAGGCGTCAGCGCATTTCCGGCCGAGGTCACGCCTCAGATGGTGATGAACTTTCTGAACGGCGGAGCGGCGGTGAATGTGCTGGCCCGCCATACTGGAGCGGACGTCGTCTGTGTGGACATCGGCGTGAACGCCGAGCTGAGCCATCCGGGGCTGGTCAGCCGGAAGGTGAAGATGGGGACGGACAACATGGCAGTTGGGCCGGCCATGAGCCGGGAAGAAGCGGTCCGGGCGGTAGCGGTCGGGATCGACATCGTGAACGGGCTGGCGGAACGCGGCTACCGGATGTTCGCGACGGGCGAGATGGGTATCGGCAACACGACGCCGAGCTCGGCGCTGCTCGTAGCGCTGACCGGCACCGACGTCAAAACCGCTGTAGGCCGCGGTACCGGCATCGGCGACGAAGGGATGCGGCGCAAGCGCGACGTGATCCGGAAGGCGCTGGAGGCGAACCGCCCGGACGCAGGCGATCCGCTTGATGTGCTGGCGAAGGTCGGCGGCTTGGAGATCGCCGGTCTGGTCGGCGTCATTCTCGGCGCGGCGGTGAACCGCTGTCCGGTCGTCGTAGACGGATTTATCTCGTCCGCCGCAGCCCTGGTCGCCTCGCGGCTGGCCCCGTTGGCGGCGCCGTACATGATCCCGTCCCACTTGTCCCAGGAGCAGGGACACCGGGTACTGATGGAGCATATCGGCCTGCGGCCGATACTGCAGATGGATATGAGACTGGGCGAAGGCACCGGCGCGGTGATGGCGTTCCCGGTCGTGGAAGCGGCGATGAAGCTGATGAACGAGATGGCGACGTTCGAGAGCGCCGGCGTGTCGGAGAACTGAGCGGACGGAGACGGAGGATTCGGCATGAAAGTATTGGTTACGGGCGGGGCCCGGAGCGGAAAAAGCTCCTTCGCGGAACGATATGCCGCCCATCTCGGGAATAGCGGCATCTATATCGCGACGGCGCAGCCGTTCGACGAGGAGATGGCGGACCGGCTGGCGCTGCACCGGGAACGCCGGGACGAGTCGGGGTTTGCCTGGCAAACCGTCGAGGAGCCGCTCGAGGTGGCGGACTATTTGCGCCGGTACGAGCCGCGCGGCGGGGAAGTCGTACTGATCGACTGCCTGACGCTGTGGCTGGCGAACTGGCTGTTCCGTTACGAGCAGGAAGCCGACATGGAGAAACGCGTCGGCGAGCGGATCGACGAGCTGGCGGAAGCCGTGCGCCACTGCCCGGGCACCGTGCTGCTCGTGACGAACGAGGTCGGCAGCGGCATCGTGCCGGAGTACAAGCTGGGCCGCGTCTACCGCGATCTCGCGGGGCGGATGAACCAGCGGATCGCCGGGGTCAGCGGCGAAGTATTCCTCGTCACAAGCGGCATCCCGGTCGAGCTGAAGCGGCTGGCCTTCCGGTTCGAGTAACACATTGGGTGCGGAGCGGTTTGCGCCGCGCGGGCGAGAAGTGCGGCACGGTCGTGGAATAAGAGTCTCAAACGAGGCTGGCGATTCATTGTGGACAACCAAGTGGAAAGGGAAAAGATTACCTTCTGGCGAGTTTTGTCGAGAATCCCCTACCTTACAATCCTTATTCAATCAAGGGATTCCGGACAACCTGTCTGAGCAGAAGAAGGTAACTTTTCACTTGGAACGGCCTGCTAACACTTCTATACAATGAATCGACCCTGGCGGACAGACGACAGACAGACGACCGACAGACGACAGACGAACACCCCGATAGTATGATAGACGGACTGATAGTCTGGTAGACCGAAGACGGCGGATTGACGGACTTATAGCGTGACGGATAGACGTATTGGCGGATCGGACCGGCAGGCTGACTGAATGGTTGGATGGTTGTTTGTCAAGGGCGGACGTCGGAGCGATGCGCGGAACAGGGGGAATGAAGGTGCTGCTGTTTTCATGGCAAGAAACGGCTTGGATGGTGATCGCCGCTATCGTGGTGGATTGGATCGTTGGTGATCCGCGCTGGCCTACGCATCCGGTCATATGGATCGGCAGGTTGATTTCCCGGCTGGAGAAACAGCTGAGGCGCGGAGAAATGAAACAGCAAGTATCCGCTCCCAAGAAGTTTGAGGAATCGTCCCAGCACATTCCCACCCCCCAGGGGTCTGAGCAATCCCTACAGCACGCCACCGCCCCACGGGAGTCTGCTGCATCGGAACAGCACGCCAATGCGACCGGGGAGTACGCTGCGCCGGCACCTGCGGCCGTATCCGAGCAAGCGCAGGCCGCTCCTTCGGATCGGCGCCGGCTGCGTCTTCAAGGTGTCGCTTTGACTGTTTTGACGGTCGGGGCGGCTTTTTCCATTATGTTCGTGATCGTGAAGCTATGTTTGCTGATTCATCCCTGGCTCGGGTATGCGGTCAACGTCTGGTTCATCTCGACGACGATCGCCGTCAAAGGGCTGAAGGATGCTGCCATGCTGGTATATCGTCCGCTCAGCGAAGGCAACATGGAGGATGCGCGCAAATATGTCGGCTACATCGTCGGGCGCGATACGACGCGGCTGGACGAGCCGGAAATTGTCCGGGCGACGGTCGAGACCGTATCGGAGAATACGGTGGACGCCTTCGTCTCGCCGATCGTCTTCGCTCTGCTGGGCGGCGCACCGCTTGCGATGCTGTACCGGGCGGCGAACACGCTCGATTCGATGGTCGGCTACAAAAACGCGAAATATTTGTATTTCGGCTGGGCTTCGGCCCGGCTGGACGATGTGCTCAATTACATACCGGCGCGGCTGACCGGCCTGATGATCGTTTGCGTTTGCGCATTCGGCAAAGGTTTGTCGGCGGCCCGAGCGGCCAAATCGGTCGTAACGTTCGCGTCGCGCCACCCGAGCCCGAACAGCGGCATCCCGGAATCGGCCGTAGCCGGAGCGATCGGAATCGAGCTCGGCGGGGTCAACCGCTACGGGGACGTCGTCAGCGACCGTGCCCGCATGGGCTGGCCGCTCCGCGAGCGAAGCCGGGGAGATATTGTGCTCACGATCCGATTATGTTATGGGGTAAGTTATCTGGTTGCAGGAGGGCTGTTATGCGCAGTGGTCGCAACAATGTATGGGTAACGGAGCTGGGAGCTTGCGCGTCGGCGTTTCAGTTTTTGACGCGGCTGCCGGTGCGGATGAAGCTGGATTATACAGACGAGCTGTTCCGGCGGAGCACCGTCTATTACCCGGTAGTCGGCCTCGTGCTCGGTGCAATGCTGGCCGCTGCGGCATGGCTGCTCGAACTGCTGCTCCCTTCGGCGCCAACTGCGGTTATCGTGCTGGGACTATGGGTGGCGGTAACCGGAGCGCTGCACCTGGATGGCTTGATGGATTCCGCCGACGGGTTGCTCAGTCACCGTTCGAGGGAACGGATGCTGGAAATTATGAAGGACAGCCGGGTAGGCGCCATGGGCGTTGTGGCCGGCGTTCTGATGCTGCTTATGAAGTTTTCGCTGCTGGTCACGATGGCGGCGTACTCGGACAAGTGGCTGGCCTTCCTGATCGTTGCCCCGATGTGGGGGCGGTGGTTCATCGTGTGGGCAATTGCCGGCTGGCCTTACGCGAGGGAAGGACAAGGGCTCGGAAGTTTATTTACTTCCGTATCCCGTTCTCAGGCTCAGGTTGCCTCGCTTCCTGCGATCGCGGGGAGCTTGGTCGTGCTGCTCGCCTTCCGTTTCCCCTGGTGGGAAGCGCTGGGGTATACAGCGGGACTCGTCGTAATCGCGGGAGCGCTCGGTTATGCGTTGGCTCGATCGATGGCGCGCAAATTGGGCGGGCTGACCGGCGATACGTACGGAGCATTGGTTGAACTGCTGGAGTGCGCGGTGCTGCTGCTGGCTGTAGCCGCGATGAATTGGTAGAGCAGGGGGAGAGAGTATGCTGGAACGATACGGACACGGGGGAGATTTGACGACGGCGGAATCGCTTTATGGACTGCCGGTGGACGGATTCCTCGATTTTAGCTCCAATATGAACCCGTTTGGCCCTCCGGAAGCGGTCGGGAAACTGCTGGCGGAACGCTGGCGGGAGCTCGCCCGTTATCCCGATCCGGCGGTGCGGGAATTGCGCCGTACGCTTGCGGATAAGTACGGAATACCCGAAGCGAGCATTCTGGTCGGCAATGGGGCCGCCGAACTGATCGACCTGACCGTACGGGCGCTCAAGCCCCGATCTGTCGGTCTCGCACGACCGTCCTTTTCGGAATACGAGGAAGCGGTGCGGAAAATCGGCGGCGGGATTGTCGACATCCCGCTATCCCCGGATAACGGATTCGCTTTAAGCGAGACGGCGATCCGTCAGGCGGCCGCTTCCGCCGACCTGCTCCTGCTGGGTCATCCGAACAATCCGACCGGCAAATTGGCGGACCCGGCTATGCTCCACAGGCTCGTTCAGGACCGGATTCCGCTCGTGCTGGACGAAGCGTTCGTCGATTTCGCGCCGGACGAGCATGCAGTCAGTCTGATCCGGCTGGCCTCGGCAACCAATGGGCTCTATGTACTCCGCTCGATGACGAAATTTTATGCGATACCCGGCATCCGGCTCGGATTTATGGTCGCGCATCCGGAGGAGATCCGGGCGATGAAGGAGCTCCAGGTGCAATGGAGCGTCAATACGATGGCCCAGTGGATCGGTCAGGCCGTGCTTGCCGAGCGCGAGTATGCCGAGCGGACCCGGCGATGGCTGGCGGACGAGCGGACGCGGCTGATGAAGGAGCTGCAATCGCTCGGATTGCACGTGTTTCCTAGCGACGTTAACTTTCTGCTCGTCTCCATTCCGGAAAGCTTGGGGACAGACGTCAAAACGCTCCAGAGCCGTATGGGACAATTAGGGGTGCTGATCCGGGACGCTTCGTTATTCCCGGGTTTGAATGACTCGTACTTTCGCGTGGCGGTCCGTCTCCGGGAGGACAATGAGACGTTAATCAAGCGTCTTGCCCAAGCGCTGCGGATAAACGGAGAGACTGCGGCCCATGAAGCTCCGCCAGCCGAAACGGAACATTCAGGCACTCCCATGTCCGGAGACTCGGCACCGCTTGCGCCTACGATCATGTTCCAGGGCACCTCCTCCGATGCGGGCAAAAGCATTCTGACGACGGCGTTGTGCCGCATCCTGCTGCAGGACGGCTGGCAGGTTGCCCCGTTCAAGTCGCAGAACATGTCGCTGAACTCGTACGTGACCCCGGACGGCAAAGAAATCGGCCGCGCTCAAGGGATGCAGGCCGACGCCTGCCGCATCGCGGCGACGACCGACATGAACCCGATTCTGCTGAAGCCGAAAAAGGACATGGTATCCCAGGTTGTCGTGCACGGCAAGCCGCTGCGCGATTATGACGCTAGGACGTACCGGGAGAAATATTTGGGCGAAGCGCAGGAGATCGTCAAGGAAGCGCTGGGGCGGATGCGCCGCCGCTACGACGTTGTCGTCATCGAAGGGGCAGGGAGCCCGGCGGAAGTGAATTTGAAAGACCGCGATATCGTCAACATGAGACTGGCCGGTTGGGCGGATGCGCCTGTGCTGCTGATCGCCGACATTGACCGGGGCGGCGTATTCGCATCGCTCGTCGGTACGCTGGACATTTTGACGCCGGAAGAGCGGGATCGCGTCAAAGGATTCGTCATTAACAAATTCCGCGGCGACGTCTCCTTGCTGAAGCCGGGACTCGATTGGCTGGAGCGCCGTACCGGCAAGCCGGTGCTGGGTGTAATCCCATACTTGCCGGATCTCGGCCTGGAGGATGAGGACTCGGCCTCGCTCGATGCGAAGCGGCCATCCGGACCGAAGCGGGAAGGGCAGGTCGATGTGGCTGTGCTGCGTCTGCCGCGGTTGTCCAACTTTACCGACTTCGATCCGTTGTTCGAGGAGCCGGATGTTCACATCCGGTACGTCTCCGGCGTATCCGACTGGGGAGAACCGGACGCCGTAATCATACCTGGCAGCAAAAACACGGTGGACGACTTGAAGTATTTGCGGGAAAGCGGCTTGGAGGCGTGCATCCGCCGTCATGTGCAACAGGGAGGCAGGCTGGTCGGCATCTGCGCCGGCTACCAGATGCTCGGCCGCCGTCTGCTCGACCCGGAGCGGATCGAATCGGATACCGGAGAGCTGCCGGGCATCGGGCTATTTCCGTCGGAGACGACGTTTACGCCGGATAAACGAACCGAGCGGGTCAGCGGGTCGGCGAATTGGCCGGGAGCCGGGAGCGGGGCTCTTCCCGTCGAAGGCTACGAGATTCATATGGGCCGGACGGTATTTGTGGAGGATGTCCGGCGTCCGTTCTCCATCCGGATTCACGATGCGCCCGAGCTTGCCGCATCGTACCATGAAGACGGCGCGATGTCGGAGGACGGGAAAGTGTGGGGCACGTACGTCCACGGCATTTTGCACAACGACGAGCTTCGGCGCGCCTGGATCAACGAGATCCGGGCGGACCAAGACTGGCCGCCGCTCGAAGGACAGCTCCGGTTCCACAGCAAGCGCGAGGCCGCCTTTGACCGGCTGGCCGATCATGTCAGGAGCCATTTGGATATGGCCCGAATCTATGCGATGATAGAAGGAAGCGACGAAGGGAGCGGAAACGAATGAGAATTTATACAAGAACAGGCGACAAAGGGCAGACAGGCGTTATCGGAGGACGCGTCGACAAGGACGACGTCCGGGTGGAGGCGTACGGCACGACGGATGAGCTGAACTGCTTCGTCGGGCAGACGATCAGCGTGATGACCAGCGGCACGATGGACGACCTGAAAGCCGACCTCGAGCTGGTCCAGCAGGAGCTGTTCGACTGCGGATCGGACCTCGCTCTGCTCAAGCCGGAGCTGCGTCCTTACAAAGTGAACGCGGAGATGGTCGACCGGCTGGAGACGTGGATCGACAAGTACGATGCGGAGACCCCGGATATTACCCGGTTCATCCTGCCAGGGGGCTCGCAGGCATCGGCGCTGCTGCACGTCTGCCGGACCGTCTGTCGCCGAGCGGAGCGGAGAGTCGTTACCTTGTCCAAGCAGGCGGAGATTAATGAAGAGGTGCGCAGATATTTGAACCGGCTGTCCGATTTCTTCTTCACGGTAGCCCGCACGGCCAATTTCCGGGAAGGCGTGCCGGATGTCGAATACGAACGAAGCCCCGAAGTATTCCGCCGCAAGTCCAAATGAGCTATTACGAGCCGCTTGCCTACATCGTGCCGTCCGAAGAGGACGGCATGATGCTGAAAAACATTCTCCGCAACCGGATGCAGCTGTCCCGCAAGCTGCTGTCCCGTCTGAAGCTGACGCCGGAAGGGATTACGGTCAACGGAGAGCGAAAGTATACGTCGGTGCGCGTCAAGACCGGGGATGTGGTCGAGGTTCGTATGGAGGAAGAAGAGTCTGAGGACATTTTGCCGCAGGATATCGAATTCGGGGTGATCCACGAGGACGAGCATCTGCTGATCGTCAACAAGCCGGCCGGGATGATCGTTCACCCGACACACGGTCACTACATGAATACGCTGGCCAATGCGGTCGTTCATTATTGGCGGCAGCGGGGGGAGAAAGTAAGGTTCCGGCCGGTGCACCGGCTGGACCGCGAGACGTCGGGCGTGCTTGCGATCGCCAAAAACCCGTATGCCCATCAGTTTATTTCCGAGCAGATGCAGCACGGAGCCGTGGACAAATGGTATATGGCCGTCGTGCGCGGCAACGTGCGGGAAAACGGAGGGACGATCGAAGGCCCGATCGACCGCGATCCCGAATCGCCGCATGTCCGGATCGTCACGCCGACCGGTTATCCGTCGGTTACGCATTATGAGGTACTGGAACGGTACGGGGAAGCGGCAACTCTCGTCCGGCTGAAGCTGGAGACGGGGCGCACGCATCAGATCCGCGTCCATATGAATCATATCGGCCATCCGCTTCTTGGAGACGAGATGTACGGGACGGACGAAGAAGGGCGGCGGGTTGCGGCCTATTCCGCAGATTCTAACGAAACAGCCGAGGGAGAGACCCTCGGCCGTCATGCGCTCCATGCTTCCACGCTCGGCTTCGAGCATCCGTCCGGGCGCGGACCGGTACGGTTCGAAGCTGCTCTGCCGCCGGACTTGACCGGGCTTCTCGCCCGGCTAAGGTCCGGTCATTTGGAATGAAGATCGCCTTTGTGCAATTTATTGCCTTTGCCGCCCTGGGTGTCGTCCCTCGAGCCGACATCCTGCTGGCGCACGGTAGAGCCGCCGCATCCGGCTGTAATGGCAGTTAGGAGCAGCAAGGCGGCGGTAGTCGCGGCGATCGTTTTGAAGCCCATTTTCAAGTTCATGGCGTGTCCTCCCCGATTGGATGTCTCTTCCTTCGCATACGTTCCAACATCTGTCGAAAATTATCCGCTGCTTGGCGGGTTTCTTTATGGTTTTTGTGTCAAGCGACTCTTTATTGTTTGTCCGATTCATGTATAATTAGAAAGGCTATTTGAGACTGGAAGGGGAAAACTGATGAGTACACGGATAACCGCCTATTTGTACCCGAAATGCGGAACGTGCCGGGACGCTTTGAAATCGCTCCGGAACAAAGGCGCAGAGCCGGACGAAGTCGTCAATATTTTCGAGACGGCGCCTTCGGCGGAACGGCTGACCGAGATGATCGGCAAAAGCGGGCTTCCTTTAAAGAAGTTTTTTAATACGTCCGGAGAAGTGTACAAGGAAATGAACCTGAAGGACAAGCTGCCGGGAATGAACGAGGAAGAGATGATTGCGCTGCTCGCCTCGAACGGCCGGTTGATTAAACGTCCGATCATTTACGACGGGGAGCATGTAACGGTCGGTTACAAAGAAGACGAATACGAGCGTGTCTGGAACCGCGTATAAGAGAGAGAAAAGGGGGCGGCTCGTTGAAGCGACAGACGAAACAAAATTGGAGTGTACGCCGGGCGCCGGGGGCGGTCGGTACGTTTTTGCTCGCACGAATCAAAGCGCTGCTTCGGTTTTTGCAGCTCGGGAAGAAAAGCGGGGCTTTGCTCAGCATGGCCATCGCTACGGCAATCTACACTTGGTTTTATCAATGGGAGTTTGCGCTGGGCGTGACGATTATGGTGCTCGTCCATGAGCTCGGTCATGTGGTGGCCGCCCGGCAGAAGGGGATTCCGGTGACCGCTCCTTTTTTTATCCCGTTTCTGGGCGCGCTGATCATGCTGAAGCGCAATCCCCGCGATGCGGAGACGGAAGCCTATGTGGCGATGGGAGGCCCTCTGCTCGGTACGATCGGAGCCTTTGTGTCGTTTCTGATCGGACTGGTGTCGGGTCATGCGATGTTTTATGCGATTGCGTATATCGGGTTTACGCTGAACCTGATCAATCTGCTGCCGATCCATCCGCTGGACGGCGGACGCATCGCTTCCACGGTAACCAGGTGGCTTTGGGTAGCAGGTGCGGTCGGCGGCTTGTTTGTCGTTATTTATTTGCGGTCGTATTTGTTTTTTTTCCTGTGGCTGCTGTTCGTATGGGACTTGTTCTCGAAGTATGTGATGTACCGGGGCAGGACGGCGGACTATTCGGTCTGGGGAAAGATCGAAGTGCCGTACGAGGAAATCCCGGGCGAAGATTGGATGCTGAAGCCGTTCCGGGAAAACGTAGAGCTTCCTTACCGCGCCTACTCGGATATGGAGGGGAAGCTGTGGGTCGAGATCGAGTGGGAAGAAGCAGGCGCCGTGAAGCCTGTGAAAATGCTTGAGCAGGGACTGATCCGGTCCGTTACCGGGTTAAAGGTCGAACGGCGCTGGCGGCAGTCGCCCAAGATGGTGGTGCTCCGCTACCAGATCGACTACGAGCCTCACGAGAATGAGAATTACTACAAAGTGCCGAATGCGGTACGCTGGAAATTCGGCCTCGGATATGGTGCTTTGGCGATTGCGTTGTTCTTTATGCTCGATCTGGTGCAAAATTTGATGGCTTCCGAAGGCGGCTTCTTCCAATCGTTAAGAAAGTAAACGGTAAACGTCATAAAGAATTCAGCCGAGCGCTTGTCCGATTTCTTCGGGCTGCCTTATTAATCATTGTAGCGAAGTTTCGCCAAAGAGCGTTTCTTCGATTTGGGACGATCTGCCCGATAGAACGGGGTCAGAATAACAGCAGGCCTGACTGCGGGATGTTGCAACAGCTGCTACGTTAGGGGTTGGGAATATGAAACGAATCGGATCAAGCCGGCTGCAGTTACTCGGGTCGGCTATTTTTTCGGAAGTAGCGGAATGGAAGAGGGAAGCTGCCGACAAAGGACTTGATATTATCGATCTCGGCATCGGCAGCCCGGACCGGCCTCCCTCCGCGCGAGTGATGGAAGCGTTGGCGAAGGCGGCCTCGAATCCCGGCAACTACGGTTATCCGACCTCGGAAGGGTCGCTGGCGTTCCGGAGCGCCGTCTCCCGATGGTACGACTACCGGTTCGGGGTCCGGCTCGATCCCGAGTCGGAAGTGACGACGCTGATGGGGTCCCAGGACGGTTTGGCGCACCTGGCGATGGCTGTCGCCGATCCGGGCGATGTGGCGATTGTGCCGGACCCGGGTTACCCGATCTATTCGGCTTCTCTTGTGCTCGCCGGTGTGACGCCTTATTTGCTGCCGCTTCGCGCGGACAACGGCTTTCTCCCGCGTCTGAACGAGATTCCGGAGGAGACGGCGGCGTGCGCCAAGTTCATTCTGCTTAATTATCCGGGCAATCCGCTGGCGGCGGTGGCGGATTTCGCATTTTTTGAGGAGCTTGTCGAGTATGCGAGACGGCGCGATCTGCTGATCGTGCACGATGCGGCGTATTCCGAGATGGCGTTCGACGGTTTTCGGCCGCGAAGCGTGTTGGAAGTTCCCGGCGCCAAAGATATCGCCGTCGAATTCCATTCGATGTCGAAAAGCTTCAACATGGCCGGCTGCCGGCTCGCTTTTCTTGTTGGCAACAAGGAGGCGGTACAGGCGCTGCGCACGCTGAAGTCGAATATCGATTACGGTGTGTTCGCGGCGGTTCAGGAAGCGGGCATTGCGGCGCTCGACGACCATGCCTCAGGTTCCGGCTGGGAGGTCGCTTCCGTTTACGAGCGGCGACGGGATATTATGGTGGAGGGGCTTCGCTCTGTAGGCTGGGATGTGCCGAAGCCAAAAGCGACAATGTTCATCTGGGCGCCGATTCCGGCAGGCTGGACATCTCGACAAATTTCCCGGGAAATGCTGCTTTCCGCAGGCGTTGTCGTTATTCCGGGAGACGCGTTCGGCGAGCAGGGACAAGGCTTTGTCCGAATTGCGCTCGTGCAGGAAGAGGATCGGCTCGCGGAGGCGGTACGCCGAATCGGTCGTTTTTTGCACGAACGGGGAGGCCGTCCATAATGTGCGAGCGTGAAAAGATGGAGCGAATCGGAACGTGTCGAACGTGAAAAGTAGGCATCGCCAGTACGGATCATCCAAGGATGACTAAGGGCGGATGAACGGGCGCCGTGTGCGGTGCGGGACAAGCCTTGTTCCAGCTGATGCTGGGGCAAGGCTTTGTTGGTGTTGTGCGCAGCAGACGGCAGGCATATTCCGGGAATTTCGCCGGTCGGCGGCAGTCAGGATGTATTCCTTCGTGCGAACCAGGAGCCGAAATTTGAGAGCCGAGAGCCAAGAGCCAAGAGCCAAGAGCCGAGAGCCGAGAGCCGAGAGCCGAGAGCCAAGAGCCAAGAGCCAAGAGCCAAGAGCCAAGAGCCAAGAGCCAAGAGCCAAGAGCCAAGAGCCAAGAGCCAAGAGCCAAACCCAAACTCAAACCCAAACCCAACCCGCAATCTCCAATCTGAACCCCAAACCTCGCACCCCAAACCTTGCACCCCAAACCTTGCACCCCAAACCTTGCACCCCAAACCTTGCACCCCAAACCTTGCACCCCAAACCTCGCACCCCAAACCTCGAACCCCAACCCCAACCCCAACCCCAACCCCAACCCCAAAAAACCAAAGCCAAAAGCACAGTAACCGGCTTCCTTTAAGCCTTTCTTTGCTAACCTCTCGGCGTCAGCGCACACATAGCCGGCCGGGTAGTTGCATAGCAGGATAACGACGATGGCCCGGCAGTTCCATGTAACCACGAAGCGGATAAGGGTGGTTTGTACCCTATTTTGCTCAAAACCTGCTTGGACGGATGAATAAGAGATGTTAGAAGCTCTAATAATCTGCGAAAATGGTGATAACGCGCCCAGTTGGTTGAAATAAGAGGTACAAACCGTTTCTATTCCTATCCATCCTCTTCATAAGCCGAATATAGGGTACTAAAAGCTCTTATTTGGTTGCAGAGCCAGCACGGATACGATTTCAGCGAGGCTGAACATGCCCGGCTCACATAAAAGCAGCCGTTTATGCAGGTTCCATGCGTCCTGCCCCCGCGCATTGGCTTCGTGCAAGCAACTATTATGGCACGCCATCTTGCCTTTCCTTCAACGCTCAGCCTTTTCATATATAAGGTAGGTCTACTTGATATGAGGGACTAGGAGCGATTGGTTGGTTGTATTGTCTATTATGAAGTATCGACCTAGCAGATCGAGCGCGGAACAAGCGTAAATTTGAATCTCACCAGGTGCAAATTATCACGCCCAAGTAAAATGAGGCCCGAACGACAGACTACAGACTACCAGATCACCAGATCACCAGATCGCCAGATTACTAAATCACCAGACTACCAGATCACCTAATCCGCTGCGTGCCGATGCCCGACAACCCGCTTTTTTTAGTCACCCAGCCGCTTTGACCCGCTGCGCTGTCCGCCTCCATCCATCTCCCCTTAGCCCTCAGCTACTGATCAGATGCGTTCCACGAGGACGCGCTCCCTTCATTCCGACACAACAGACGGTTGTCTGCAGCCGGGCATGGTTAGAAATTTGGGATTGATAAACAAATGGAAAAAAGCTAATATAGATTGTGAAGAACGTTGTTCTGTATATGAGAACTCAATCGCCGGATAATGGAGTAACTGTATAGTTTAATCCAGAAGATGAACAGCGAATGGGGACATAGGCTTGGTGACAGGCCCGAATGCAGTCAGGACGGACAGAAGCACCTCTTCGTCGGCAACATTTACGAATTTACGTGAACATTGTTCTTTATACAAGAACATACTAACCCCCGAAGCTGGCGCGATATGCCTCGTATTCAGGACGGGCTGCGGCCTATTATCGGCTGCGGGCGTTCCAAGCTTAACGATATCCAATAAAACGTAGCGGAGATGACGAGATTGAAAGAGATCGCAAACGGAGTATGGCCTACGATGATCACCCCTTTCACGGAAGACAAGCAAGTCGATTACAACGGATTGGAGCAGCTGATCGAATGGTATATCAGCCAAGGCGTAGACGGGCTTTTTGCGGTATGCCAATCGAGCGAGATGTTTTTCCTCAGCTTGGAGGAGCGCGTGAAGATGGCCCGGTTCGTCAAGGAGAAAGCGGGTAACCGGGTTCCGGTAATCGCCTCGGGGCACGTCTCGGACGACCTGGAAGGGCAGATCGAGGAAATCAGGCAAATCGCCGCAACCGGCATCGATGCGTTCGTGATCGTCACGAACCGGTTTGCCAAGGAAGAGGAGTCCGACGAGGTGTGGATCAGCCGCGCCCAGACGATTCTCGAGAACGTTCCGGGTGTCAGCTTTGGCCTTTACGAGTGCCCGTATCCGTACAAACGGCTTCTGAGCCCTCAGGTGCTGAGCTGGTGCGCCTCGACCGGCCGGTTTTTGTTCCTGAAAGATACGTCGTGCAGCGAAACGGAGATCGAAGCGAAGCTGGGAGCCGTCAAAGGCAGCAGCCTGAAACTGTTCAACGCCAATACGGCGACGCTGCTCGCCTCGCTTAGACTGGGAGCGGCCGGATTCAGCGGCGTGATGGCGAATATGCATCCGGACCTGTACGTATGGCTGACACGCAATTGGAGCGCCGAACCGCAAAAAGCCGAAACGCTTCAAGCTTTTCTAAGCACCGCTTCGTTAATCGAGCTGCAGATCTATCCGGTGAACGCGAAATATTACCAGCAGCAGCTCGGCCTGCCGATCGCTTTGACCTGCCGGAGCAAAGACGCGTCAACCTTTACGGCGACACGCAAGCTTGAGGTGAACCAGCTCGCAGCCACGGAACAGGCGATTCGGGAACATGTCTCGTTGCCGCGTCCGGTTTACGCCAAAGCTTAAGACGCACTTATAGTGCGAGTTCAAAAAGTCCGGTTTTCAGCACCGAGAAGATGGGATGAAGCTAGGAAATGAGGAGCGTAGTGACAGCTACGTGAGCACCGGAAGTTCCGGCTGAATTCCATATTCGAGGTCGAGCGGGCTTCCTGATCTGCTTCGTGATCAAAAGTGGACTTTTTGAACAACCACTTATACTCATGCATCATTCATTAACGGTATGAAGGAAGGGGCAGACGCATGAATTTTCACAGCAACGATAAGATCGTCTTTATAGGAGACAGCATTACCGATAAAGGAAGAAAAACCGATCCGCTGAAGCTGGGCGGGGGATACGTGCGGCTGCTCCACGATTACTTCGCAACGAACTGCCCGGAGCTGAACTTGACGGTGATCAACGAGGGGACGAGCGGCAACCGGGTAACCGATCTGCAGAAACGCTGGACGCTGGACGTGCTTGATCATCAACCCGACTGGCTGTCGGTGTCGATCGGCATTAACGACGTGTGGCGGCAGCTCGATTCCCCGGATGCGGAGCAAGTACTGCCGGACCGGTTCGAAGCGGTGTACCGCGAGCTGCTTCGGCAAGTCAAGGAGAAGTGCGATAGTCGGCTTATCCTGATGCAGCCTACGATCATCAAGGAGATTCCCGACTCGACAGGCAACCGGATGCTGCAGCCGTACGTAGCTATTGTGAACCGGTTGGCCGCCGAGTTCGGCGCCGTATTGGTGCCGACCCATGAAGCGTTTATCGGCTTCCTCCGGCGGGGAACGGGCAAGGCGCTGACGACGGACGGCGTGCATATGACGACGTTGGGTGATATGCTGATGGCGACGACGTGGCTGAATACGATGCAGGAAGCGGGAGCCCAGGCAGCGGCACTTGTTTCACAAGGTTAACAAGCGGCAATTCCGATCGTAAAGTGTCTTATCGTCAGAAACAAACCTCCAACTTCATCCCGCTGCAAAGTCCGGGTAAGGTGCGCCTTGGAAGATGCGGGCGCATGCCCAGCCTTCACTTACGTCCGACTTTGCAGAAACGGAGAAGTTGGAGGTTTCGTCATTTAAAGCTTCTTCCCTTACACAAGCTTCGCAAAATAGTCCACGCAAGCGCGGATCGTACGTTCCCGCCCCAGCGGCCCCCAAGCGTCCCATTCGACGCTGTCCGGAATATAGACCTGCCGCTGCTTCATCGCACGCAGTTCCTGCCAGAGCGGATCATCATTCAGCTTCTCCACCGCCTCCGGATCGCTCCATACGACGAGAAGACGCTCCGGGTCCATCCGGGCCAGCTCCTCCAGCGCATGTGGCTTATAGGAGAAGCCGGAAGTGAGCTCGCAAGGTTCGAACCCGAGTCCCCGGTAGAGCAGGTCGGTAAACGAGTGGGACGAGCCGCTGTACAGCCGCAGATCGTCCGGCATGACCCGGATGACCGCCCATTTGCCTTGGCGGGTGAACGGCAGAAGGGCGTCCCGCGCTTTCTCTTCGATCCGCGACATCCGCCGGGAGATCCGCTCAGCTTCGTTTTCCTTGCCGACCATCGACGCGATCTCGTTCATATAGCCGGTCCAGTTTAAAGCGCCGGGGACACGCCTTCGCTTTTTTTGAAGACACGGCTGAAATACAGCTCGTCCTGGAAGCCGACGCTTCGCGCCACCTCTTTAAGCGTACGGTCCGGCCAGGCGAGGAGCTCCTTAGCTTTCCGAACCCGCAGCTGCGACAAATAACCGCCGGGAGTCAGACCGGTCGTCCGCTTGAACGCGCGGCAAAACGAACGGGGCGTCAGTCCCGCGAGCTGCGGAAGCTGGCGAACGTCGATCGCCTACATATAACTGCGCTCCATATAGTCGACCGTGCGCTGAATAGCCGGGCAGTCGGAGCTTACATACCGGTCCATCTCCTCTTGCAGCGTATACAGCAGCTCCTGAAATAACGACTGGCGTTTCATCGCCGCCGACCGCCGGAGGTCGCCGCGGGTGATCGGATAGTCGTGCCGTTTGACGGAAGTCATCGTGCAGGAGACGGTATGTGAGACGTTCATTGCGGGCTCCTTCGCAGGTCCATAGTGAAATCGAAGATTCTCAACCCTAGCCTCGATTGAGAATCATTATCATAAATTATAAAGCGGACGGCTCTGCGAATCAACCGGGAGTTTGTGAGAAGATAGGCTCCGTCACTTGGAGGAACATACACAAAACAAACGCTTTTAACCCGGATCACGCGTGAATCGGAGCTGGAGTATCGATAACAGAACCGTAAAGACACAAAAAAATCGGCTCGTAAAGACCCGAGCCGAAAGGGATTCCTCTAGCAGAATGCAGCATCATTCTCCAACACGTCGATAATCTGGTGCTGCCCGTTCGGCGACCAGCTCATACGGACCCAGTTCGGGATGAAATGGACATGGCTATGTTCAACCTCCACGGCGTTATGCCAGGTTGCTTCCTTAAGCAGCTCGCTGTCCGCCGCCGAATCCTGGTAGACCAGTAAGTAGTCCGTTTCAAAAGGTGTCAAGCTGTCCAGCGTCACGTCCTTGATCCTCTGGTTCCGCGGCACGCAGTTGCCCGGCTGCAATCCCAGATTGGCGTACAGCAGCTCGCTCAAGGGATGGTCCACGCTCCCTTGAATCCGAATGATCCCGTGCTGCAGCCGGATAAAGGAAATTGTTTTATTGCCGACGGAGTGAGCGAGCCGTTCCCTCGCCGTCTTTACCCGGTCGGCAAGCTGACGGCAGATCTGTCTCGCTTCCGTCTCCCTGCCTACCAATTCGGCTAACCGCATATAGACCTTTTGCCAGTCCATACTGGGATGAAGGACGACTGTAGGCGCGATCCGCTTCAACCGTTCATAGAGGGGCAGGTGCCTGGCATCGGCCAGGATGACATCCGGGTGAAATTCCCGCATTTGCTCCAGTTGAACTTCCACCGGCAGCTCGTCTTCGCCTTTTCGCATGCACAGGTACCCGTCCAGCTCAAAGGCGTCCTCGATGCCCAAAGAATGCAAGCAATCCTTGTACAGAAAACAGGAAGCGGATGCAACCTTCAACTGTCTTCTTTTCATATACAGCGTCGGCGATAAGCCCACCGTTTTTTTGAACATCCGGCTGAAATAAAACTCGCTGCCTATGCCGACAGCGCTGGCGGCCGTTTTGACCGAGTAGCCGTTCTGCTCCAGCAGCTGCTTGGCCGAATCGATACGGATTTGGTTCAAATATTCAAAGGGGGACATGTTTCTCGCTTTCTTAAAGCTCCTCGAATACGAGGTAGGCGTAAGGCCTGCGAGGTTCGACAGCGTCTCCAGCTTGATCTTCTCCCCGTAATGCTTATGCATATAGCTTAGCGTCCGGTCAATGGGAACCGCCGCTTTCCCGCTTGCCTCCTGCTTACCAAGCTGCTCATTCCATTCGTACAGCAATCGCTGGAAGTTCAGCTGCAGTTCGGCGTCGGCTCCCCCGCACCGTTTGCTCTCCTCGTACAGGCGCTCCATGTCATCCGGCACCGGCCTCAGCATGACGGAAAACAGCCTGCTCGAAGGTTGTACCGTCGTCCGGGGCGTACAGCTCCATCCCCCTTTGCGCCGGATAAAGGCCATCTCACGGACGGCGAGGAGATACACTTCCAGAACGTCCGATTCTTGCAGCACCTCGAACGTCAGACCGGGTGTCAGCCGGATGCATTGTCCCGGTTTAAGGGGAACGGTTTGAAGCTCGGTATAGAGATGGCCTTCGCCCTGCATCACCACGACCAGCAGCTCGCCGGGACTTGTCTTTGTTTGCAGCGTGTTCCGTTTGTGATACCGGCGTTTGCGGATCGAAGACAAATAGACGGAAGCGAATGCGGAGCCGGAAGCCGGAAGCATGAAAAATTCCCCCTTTGCAACTCGGGAAAGTGAGAATGAGAATTGTTATCACAAATTATAAAGGCTCATTCTCGACTTGAAAAGGGGTTAGGCGATTATTTATCGATAATCGTCAGCAGATTTTCCGCAGGCGTCCGCTTCTGTGCGGCAGGAATGATGGCCGGATATCCGATATGCAGAATCCCGACGATTTTCTCCTCCGGCAAAATGCCGATCGCTTCCCGGAAATTCGTTTCATAGTTATAACGATTCGTTTTCCACACGACGCCGACGCCTTGTTCCCATGCGGCGAGCTGAAAGTTTTGGATGAGCGCGCAGGCGGCCGCGTAGTCTTCATCCCACTGCTTTTGACGCGTATCCTCCTTCAGCACCACGACGAGATGAGCGGGCACCTCCAGAAAATAATCCCGCTTGCGCTTCCCGTATCGTTCCCGGTCTTCGCCCGAGTAGGTTTGCAGCATCGCATCCGCCAAAGCTGCCCGCCCTTCCCCTTTGTACAAGAGAAAACGCCAAGGCTGTCTGTTCTCATGATTCGGCGCCCAAATCGCTACATTCAACAGCTCCAGCAGCAATTCGTCCGGAACCGGGTCGTCCTTAAACAGTCGGATCGTTCTTCTTTCCTTAATGATCTTGGCGATCGGACCGGCTTGAGTCCAGTTACATTCGGATAAGCTCATCTGCAATCTCCCCTCTCGTTTCGCGTTGCGCCCTCTGTGCTTCGTTCGCCTTGAAGGCGTCGGTATGCCGCCCCTTTCCTCTCGGTATGCACAGCGGTGTGCCGTAGAACGGATCGTGCAGCACTTCGCATTCCATGCCGAACACATGCCGGACCAGCTCGGGATGGATCACGTCCTCCGGTTTGCCTTGCGCATAGACGGTCTTATCCTTGACCGCCACCAGATGATGCGCGTAGCGGCAAGCGAGGTTCAAGTCATGCAGCACCATGACGATCGTACGCTGCTCTCTTTCATTCAGCTCAAACAACAGATCCAAAATATCCACTTGATGCGCCATATCCAAATACGTGGTCGGCTCATCCAGCAAAATCGTCTCCGTGCCCTGAGCGAGCGTCATTGCAATCCAGGCCCGCTGCCGCTGGCCGCCCGACAAGGAGTCCACCGCGCTGCCCGCCAGCTCCGCCATTTTGGTTACGCGCATGGCCTCCCGTACATGGCGCTCGTCGTCCTCCGACCACGTCTTCAGCCAGTTCTGGTACGGATACCGCCCTTGTTTCACAAGCTGAAACACCGTCAGTCCCTCCGGCGCAATCGGCCCCTGCGGCAGGATCGACAAGCTTTTGGCAATCTCCTTGGTCGGGATGCGGGAGATCAGCTTGCCGTCCAGAATAATGTCTCCTTTGGCCGGTTTTAACAGGCGGGCCATCGAACGGAGCAGCGTCGACTTGCCGCAGCCGTTCGCGCCGATGAACACGGTAATTTTGCCTTTTGGAATCGACAGGTTCAGCCCTTCAATAATGCTCTTGTCCCCGTAAGTCAAAAGCAGCTCCTTGGTCTCCAGAATATTCACAGCCACCGCTCCCATCATGAATTCCGTTTCGTGTACAGCAAATAAATGAAGAATGGCGCTCCGACGGCAGAGGTGAATACCCCGACCGGAATATCAAGCGGCAGGAACAACGTGCGCCCGACAAGATCCGCCAGCACGACCACCGTACCGCCGAGCAAGGCGGAGACGGGCAGCACGTTTTCAAAGCTGGAGCCGACCAGCTTCCGGGCCATGTGCGGCGCGATCAGACCGACGAAACCGATGCCGCCCGCGACGGAAACGGCCGAACCGGCCAGCGCCACACTGATCAGCAGCAGAAGCAGGCGATTACGTTCCACCGCGCTGCCGGCGTTGGCCGCGAGATCGTCCCCGAGCTGTCCGATGTTGACATGCCGGGCCATCAGGAATACGAGCGGGAGCAGCACCGCCGTCCAGGGCAGCACGGTGAGCACATTTTCCCAGTTCGAGGCATACACCGAGCCCGTCAGCCACAGATACACCTGCGCCGGATCATTCGTCGGACTGAACACGATCATCATGGTGGTCGCGGCCGACATCAAAGCGGCCATCCCGACGCCGACCAGTACGAGCCGAACCGGCGTAACCCCTTTTTTCCAGGCGAGAACGTAGAGGATGACGGACACGACAGCCGCCCCCAGCATCGCCGCAACCGGCAGCCAGCGGATACTGAAGGTGCCAAGGAAATACGTCAGGAACGTCACCGCTCCGACGGAAGCCCCGCCTGTGACGCCGATAATATCCGGCGAAGCCAGCGGATTGCGAATAATGCCTTGCAGAATCGCGCCTGCCGCCGCCAGGGAAGCGCCGACCAGCATCGCTACAATAATGCGGGGAAGACGGATTTTCTGAATCACCATCGTATGGTCTTCCGCCCCCATGCCGAAGAGGCTGCGAATGACATTCAGGGGAGAAATCACCATTTCCCCGAGCCCGGTGCTGATAATCGCTGCGGCGATACAAGCAAGGAGCAGCAAGAGCGTGATACGAAGAGATTTCCGGTGCACCAGAAAAGAGACGGCGCCTCCCTTGAACCGGACGGTGTTATATGGCTTCATGATTGGGCCAGCCCCCTCCGCGCGATGTAGACGAAGAACGGAACGCCGATGATCGCAGTCATCACCCCGACCGGCATCTCCTCCGGAATCGCAATAAACCGTGCGCCGATGTCAGCCAGCATCAGCAGAATCGCGCCGAGCACCCCGCAATACGGAATGACCCACCGGTGATCCAGGCCGCCGAAAAACCGCGAAATATGCGGGATGACAATACCGATAAAACCGATCGGACCCGCAACCGATACCGAGCAGCCCGCTAGTACGACAATGAAGAGGCCTGCCAGGGATTTGACGAGCACGGTCTTTTGCCCCAGGCCTTTGGCGGTTTCTTCCCCCATCTGCAGCACATTCATATCTTTGGAAATCAGCCAGGCGGCCACCCAGGCGGCGGCCATATACGGCAGCACCGTGATGAGGAAATCGGGGGAGCGCCCGGCGATCGTCCCCGTCAGCCAGAAGAGTACGGTACCGATCCCCTGCTGATTCAAGACGAGAACGGCTTGGGTGAAGGAGGAGAACAGCGCCGTCATCGCAGCGCCGGCCAGTACGATCTTAAGCGGCGTCAGACCGTCCCTCCCGATCGAACCCAGCATATAAACCGTGACAGCGCCCAGCGCCGCCCCGATAAAAGCGGTCCACATCAGCACCTGCAGCGACGACACGGAGAAAGTAACCGCCGCCAGCACAACCAGGAAGGAGGCGCCCGCATTCACCCCCAGCACGCTTGGCGAAGCCAGCGGATTGCGGGTGAGTGTCTGCATCAGCGCCCCGGCAATCGCCAGACTGGCTCCGACGGCAGACGCAATGCAAGCCCTCGGCAGTCTGGTCGTGCGCAGTATAATTTGCTCATTCACATTCTCATCATAGTGAACAATCGACGCCCATGCGGCCGACCATTCGTATCGCGTGGAGCCAAAAAGAATGCTCGCGACGAAGCAGCCGAGCAAAATAAGGACGAAAACCGACAGCCAGCCGGCTCTCCATAAGTTGGTTTGATTAAGGTTCATCTTGATGATCTCCCTACGCTCATAAAGGAATGAACGATCCTGCCGCTCATTCCTCTACGTATTTCCTTATTTAATGTCGAAATATGTATACAGGTCGGCCAGCATCGATTGAGCGGCCATCGAGCCTCCCGCCAGGTTCCACGTAATCGTATCGACCTTGAAGTACTTGCCGTTTTTGACGCCCTTCAGATTTTTCCAGAGCGGGTGCGAGGTCCAGTCGTTTTGCGATTTCTCGACCGACGGCTCTTCCGAGTTAAGCCTTGTAATATCGAAAATGTAGTCCCCGTCCAGCTGCGACATCTGCTCCTTGGTCGTCAAATTCAGAACTGCCTTGCCCGGCTCGAGAATTTGCGCTTTCGGACGCCCTATGCCCAATTCTTTGAAGATGGTGCCGGCAAATCCGGTTGCGTAGAAGCGGGCGCTGCCGTCTCTCTCAAAGCGGACGATGGACACTTCCGTCTTCGCCAGCTTGTCGCCTGCTTTCTGTTTAAATTCAGCAACCTTCTTATCCCAATCCGCGAGAATTTTGTCGCCTTCTTCCTTTATGTACAGCGCGTCGGCGGCATATTTCACATTCGCCTTCCAGTCGAAAATCTCTTCGGTCATAATCGTCGGCGCGATGCTGCTCAGCTGCGGGTAAATTTTCTCATGACGGGTTTTCGTCCCGATAATCAGATCCGGCTTCAGCCCAATGATCGCTTCGATGTTCGGCTGCGTTTCTTCCCCGAGATCCTTCACCCCGTCCATTTTGGCTCGGAGATAGTTGTACCATGGCTTTTCTTCCCAGGATTGCACCGAGCCTACCGGTTTTACGCCCAGATGAGCGGTAATATCCGTCATGCCGTTGAAAAGAACGACAACCCGTTCGGGCTTTTTCTTGAGCGTTGCGGTCCCCATCGCATGCTTAATCGTTTTTTCTCCCCCGTCCGTTTGAGGCGCGGCAGCTTCCGGCTGAGCGGAAGGGCCGCTAGCGCTTCCGTTCGTTGTCGTTGACGATGTGCCGCAGGCCGCCAGTGCCAGCGTCATCACCAGGGCAAGCATCAGATGTACAGCTCTCATTCTCTTTCTTCCTCCTTGTTCAGCAAGGCAACCCCAGCTGATGATCGAGTCATCTCTATAGGAATGCGAATGCCAAGCAATATGTAATTGATAATAATAATCAATATCATTATAAACGGCGAAATTTAGATTTGTACATGTCCGCTTTTATCCGTTTCGTTGCCTTATTTTATCCGTATGCGATCGGCAATGGAGGGATTTCCCGCTGCCGGGCTGCGGCTGGACGGGAATGTATCGCTCGGGAACGGCTTGCGTGCGGACCGCTTGGCCGTGATCGGCCGGCACATCGGTCTGTCCCGGGGCGCTCCCTCAGGCTTGGTTCCGGCTTTGCACCAAGGGCGCAACGGGCAATAGCGTCCATGTAAAACGGGCAATCGCGTATATGGCAATGAGGACGGCGCTCCTTTATATTGTTAATGAGATTGATAATCCTTATCATAAATTACTTAGTTGAGCTTGTCCGGGAGACGGAGAGGCGGAATACCGAATGGCGGTTGGAGGGGTTCATCTAGCGTGGCAAGCCTAATCACAAGCCGCAAAGCCAAACTGCTCGTGCTGCTCGCTCTCCTGACGCTTATGCTTGCCGGCATGCTGGCGAGTATGACGCTGGGCATTCAGCGGTTCAGCTTATCTGTATGGTGGGAGGCTTTATTTCATTTTAATGGGACTAACGATCACCTGATGATCCGGACTGTCAAGCTGCCGTCCGCGTTGATCGGCGCGGCAGTCGGAGCCAGTCTCGCCGTGGCGGGAGCGCTTATGCAGGTGCTGACCAAAAACCCGCTCGCTTCGCCGTCCGTGCTTGGTGTTAATGCCGGCGCGGTCCTGTTTATCGTTATGGCGATTACGGTCTGGGGCAGCGGTATGGCTCTCGGCACGCTCATCTGGATCGCTTCCAGCCCCAGGCGGTCCGCATCTACCAGAAAGATACGTTCGCAGGCGTCATCTTGAAAGATATCGGCTTGGCCCGTCCGGCGGCGCAGGACAAGGAGCAGTTCATGGAAGTGATCACGAAGGAACGGATCGCGGATATGGACGGGGACATTATGTACTATTTTAATGCGGACTACACGGATGAGAAGGGCGACACGAAAAATCAGGTAGAGTGGATGAAGGACCCGCTGTACAAAAACCTGAACGTCGCCAAAACCAACATGGCGTTTAAGGTGGAAGAGGTCATATGGAACTTGTCCGGCGGCATCCGCTCGGCGAATTTGCTGATTGACGATCTGACGAAATATGCGGATAAGCTGTAAGGCAGACAAGGGATGAGAGAAACGGACCGCAGCGGGTCCTTTTTTTGGTGTATGGAGATTTAGGATTGGAGTTGCCGGTGGATAAGGGATGCATATGGTTTGGGACCGCGGAATCACCGGTTCATCCATCGTAAAGCGGAAGCGTGACTTCCGTTATTTCCGGAACGCATACAACTTTCACACTATAGCGGAAGTTTAGTTTCCGTTAATTCGGATATTTAGGGGGATAGAGGCGGCTATGCGGCAAATAACGGAACAAAAAGTTCCGCTATGCGTCGATTTTCTGCTGCCAACAGCAAATAACGGAAACAAAACTTCCGGAAGCGGTTTGTTTCACCATACGCTCAGCCCAAGCAGTTGGTCCTTAACCGATCCATGCGTCAAACCTCCCGCTGGGTGACTGGGTGATGCCCCTACTAATTCGCGTGGTTAAGCAGCCGTTTGCAGGGGGGGAAGTATGTGACTCTTACCGGAAGGCGGCTGCTGCCGCTATGACCCGGAAGCGGCAACCGAAACCGGGCGGGCGACCGAAGCGAAGATACCTATTCCCGCTTCCCCCATGCACTAACGTGAGATTTGCCCGCTTCAATTTCCCGTAGGAATTGCTGTTCTTTTTTTCTCTCTTTTCCGAAAATAATCTCCTTTCTCTGCTATAATATAGGGGGTAAACGGCACGGCAGACGAGCAGGTTCGAACATGCCAACCGTTGCCTTCCGAACCTGCCTATCAATTTGCGAAAGGTTGAACGAACTTATGAAAGTGGTAGAGCACAAGGACGTGGCATACGGCCCGTATGAGAGAAACGTGCTGGATGCGTATCTGGTATCGCGCGAAGACGGAAAGCCGACTCCGGTATTGATTTTCTTCCATGGCGGCGGATACGTGCACGGAGACAAGTCGGTTTTTCTATCGACGGCTCTTATGAAGGAATGTCTGGAGGCCGGAATCTCCGTTGTCACGTGCAATTATCGGTTCATTACGACCGATCCGTTCCCGGCTCCGATGGAGGACGGTACGCGGGCGATCCAGTTCGTCCGGAATAAAGCTGCGGAGTGGAAGATCGATCCGGATAAGATTGCTTCGTCCGGTTCGTCGGCCGGGGGGCACATCGCCTTGTGGAATGCGCTGAAAGGAAATCTCGCGAAGCCGGACAGCGAAGATCCGGTGGAGCGGACGTCCTCGGCCGTGTGCGCCTTCATCGGATACGGCACGCAAGTGTCCAAGGACCAGCGGTTTTATGAGGGGATATACGAAGGTCCGCATATTCAGCCGAATATCGCGATGTTTTACGGCATTCCTTCGGTCGACGAGCTGTATCGTCCGGACGTACTGAAGCTGGCGGAGGAAGCGTCGGCGATTAATTTCATGTCAGAGGCGGCGCCCCCGATCGTTATGATTTACGATTTCGTGTTCGATTTGCCGCGCATTCCGGCGGAAGCGCCTGTCGGCGAAGTGATTCACCATCCGATGCACGGTTACGTGCTGAAGCAGCGGTATGACGAGTATGGCATTCCGTTCGTATTTCGCCATACGGCCGATCCGGTGCGCCCCGGCGAACTGGTCGACTTTCTGCTGGAGCATTTCGGGTAACTTTAGGAAGGATCGGGGTCGCGCTTGCGGCTTAGGCAGATTCGTTGGAGCATGGAACCCGGAGCGGAGCGGCAGGTCCGCTCCGACTATGCTCAGGTTGCTGCCGTTCCTGTTCTGGTTCCTATTTTGATTCCTGTTCTGATACCTTGTTCGTGCTCTTGCTCTTGCTCCTGTTACCGAAACCGGTACCGGCTCCGGTTCGTCAGCGCTCTGGCGAAACTTTGCCGGCCGTTCCCGGATTTTCGTATCCGCCGGCTGTATACCTCGCCATCCGATCACCGTATCGTGCCGATCTTGTCAGGACCCCGCAACCTCCGCCGGATTTCCGGACGATTCCGCTCCTCTTGTTGTCCGAGGCGACTTGCCTCAATCTCCTCCCTCACGTACCAATACTCGCCCCCTGCTGCCTAAATTCGCTTGGCGTTAGACCGGTCTCCCGTTTAAAGTGATTGCTCAAATAGTGGACGCTCGTATAGCCGAGCCGATCGGCGAGCGCTTCCAGCTTTTCGCCTCTTAGAAGCGCCTGCTTCGTTTGCCTGAGCCGCTCCTTGATCAGGTACGACTTCGGATTGGTCCCGATTTCCGAGCTGAACAGCTTGGCAAAATGGCTCGGGTGGTAACCGCACAGGCCGGCCAGCTCAGCAACCGACCAGTTTTTGCCGGGCTGGTCTCTCATAGCCCCAAGTGCGGCTTCGATCTTGCCGCTCCGCCTCGGAGTATGGCTGCGGTCGGCGAAATGCCGGATTGTAAAGGCCAGCAGCTCCATCAGCAGCGCCCGGAGCACGTACGGATAGCCAGGCTGCTCCTGCGTATATTCGTTGACGATCCGCTGCAGCAGAGGCTGCATGCCGGGAACGGTGAACCGGTGAGGCACGGTCACATGGCCGAAGCCTTCCGCATATACGCCGTACTCCTGCGCCTTGCCCGACATATCGAGCGCTGCATCGTGCCTCAGACCGCCCGCCGGGTGTACGGGAGAAGGGGAGTCGGCATGCCAGGCGAAGTGCAGGCTGTAATAGTCGGTTCCCGGGTCGGCCCGCAATATATGCGGACTGTCCGTGCCGTAGAACACGCAGTCCCCCGGATGCACCTCATACGGATCAGGTCCCAACTGCAGATCCGCTCGGCCCGACACGACATAATAAAACTGGCAGTCCGGGATCAGGCGCGGTCCCCATTGTTGGGCCGAGTCGGTAACCGATCTGGAGGCGAAATTGACGCTTGGGGTCGTGCCCCACAGATTCCCGATATTCATGCGGTTTCCTCCCCACTAGCGGCTATATGGAATAATTGCAAATAATCGGTGGGACAGTTGCAAATACACCGGAGCTGTTCTGCTATAAGCTTAGCGTGTACGGATATTCGATGTAAAGCGGGTGGGGAAGCGATGTTAACGGAAGCGCAGCTGGCGGAATTTGAAACGAACGGTTATTTGAAAGGAGCCGTCATTCTAAGCGACGACGAGGTGGAGCGGCTTCGAGAGGAATTGGACCTGGTCATCGAGGGGAAAACGGTCAGGCGCCCTGTCCTGAACCACAACATGCTCGGGAAGACGTCCCTGTACGACAACATGAAGATGAGCGTCAATGAAAAGGTTGTCCAGATCGTCAACATCTGGATGGCGAGCGATTTGTTTTTCCGGCATGCCTGTCATCCGGTGCTTACGGAGGAAATCGCCCAGCTGTGCAAAACCGGTACGGTTCGCATCTGGCACGATCAGGTCCAGTATAAGCCGCCGGTATCCGGAGGCCCGACGGGCTGGCATCAGGATCATCCGCTGTGGCCGATCATCCAGCCTGCGGATCTTGTCAGCGCCTGGGTTGCGCTCGACGATGCCGTTATCGAGAACGGCTGCATGTGGATGGTGCCGGGAAGTCACAAGTGGGGCAATCATATGAAGCATCTGGCCAGCACGAAGGAGTTCAAGCCGTCCCATAAGCAGCCGGAGCTGCTGCCCACGGACGCCGTTATCCAAGCCGTTCCGTTCGAGATCAAGAAGGGACAGGTCGGCTACCACCACTGCCTGACCTGGCACGGCAGTCCGCATAACCGCTCGCAGATGAAGCGAAGAGCGATCGCGGTGCACTACATGCCCGGACATACCCGGTATGAGCCCGCTGCGGGTCATGTCATGCACGAGTACGTCGAGGTGAAGCCAGGAGAGATACTGGCCGGGGAGCATTTTCCGGTCGTTTATAGCAAATAAATAGATAGCCGAATATCCCTGAGATCGGGTACATGTCGAACTGCGACTTCGTACCCGGTCATTTTGGGCGTTCTGTAGCTGGAAAGGAGGTGATAACGACAAAATATTGACAATATTATTATTAAAATGACAGTAAAATACCAAAAATTAACTTTAAAAATGGAAGATTCCGGTGGTATAATGAAAGCGAATACACCTTCCGATATATGCGCGCAATGGGAAATGATTCCGATAGGGGCAGTCCATATGGAAGTTATGCGGTTTCTACTTTTTTCATCATTGGAATGGCTTGCTCTGTTTATACTGACATTTGCGATGTTTAAGTTTCCGTACCGCGGATTTTGGGGTCAATTAATTTTATGTTCTTTTTTGTTGTCTTTACTTTCTTATGTTTTGTTCGATGTATTAAATATGAGACCTGTTGCGCCCGCGTTCCAATTACCTCTTGTCATTTTATGCACCTGGCAAATATTCCGCGTACATCTGTTTTATGCGGCAATAGTGACTACCTATGGTTATGTTGCCTATTCTTTTCTACAAAGCTTGTACATATTGGTTTGGAAGATATCCGGATTCACATTTGAAGAGACGCTAGCTTTACCGAACGGCTACTATCTTCAATACCTAACCATCCTATCAGCTTTAATCATTGGATGGGTTATCTATAAACGGAGATTGGGCTTTACATTTGTGCCGGATTTTGAACACGTTCGAGTCGAGTTTCGTGGTATTAATTTATGGCTCTTGGTTTTGGTTATTTTAGGGAATCTTCAAGTAGCGTCATATAGTCTTATTGCCCAAAGAAGTGTGGAGACAGTCTTTTTGTCGGGAGTGGTTTTGTTAGTGCTACTCTACTTCGCACGAAAGAAGGAGTATTCGCATGATTGAGGTTTGGGCCGGAAAGCTTGCACGGACGATTAAAAGCGCCAATGAACAACAAACGGCTCACGAAGCTGTACTCAAATATGCTCTTACAATTGTAATAAATTTTGTAATACCCGTCTGTGCCTCTTTGCTCATTGGCTGGATAACAGGTCAGTTTTTGGGTACGTTACTTTCTTTAACGGCCTTTACTCTGCTTCGTGCGGTATCGGGCGGCTTTCATTTTAAGTCGGCTAATGTTTGCATGATAGTCACAACCTGCATAATATCGATCCCTCCTCACATCACCATCCCGGGACTATGGGTTCCGGTATTTACATCAATTAGTTTTATTCTTGCAGTCTTGCTTGCACCTGCAAATATACGTGGATATGCACGAATGCCTGAGAAGTATTTTCCTATTATGAAAGTACTTTCGCTCCTCATCATTGGGTCTAATTATATATGGAGTTCTTCCCTTTTAGCAGTCGTTTTTTTCATTCAGGGTATTCTGTTGCTGCCACTAAGAAGGGAGGTGAAGTCATGACATCTTATTTGGCTAAAGCAGTATCGTATGTGCTGGAGAGAATCGCGGTCTATTTTGTACAAACGGCATCTCCGCTACACACTCACCGCCCTGAAGTACCAGAGCAATTGAAATAGTAGTCTTCATCGGCTGCCCAACTCCATGTCGGGCAGCCAATTCTCTTAACGGAGCGAATCTATGATCTATCCTGTAACGAAAGATCCCGCGAATGCCGGTGAAATCATATATTTGGATATAAAGGACGTTGTCTTTGTCGAGAGCGACAATCGTAGCGTTATTTTTCATACGATCGACGGGACATTCTATCCGTTAATTCCGAAAATCATTACGCTGGAATCGCATCTGGTTCCGATCGGATTTCGCAAGCTGGACCGGACGAATCTGGTGAATATCCACAAAATACGAGGGTTCGATGAGCATCGGGCGGTCGTTTTTTTTGAGCCTGAATTTACAAATAACAGTAAATTTGCAACAATCTCGAATTTTGAGAAAAATCAAGTCCGCAAACAGCTCCGGGAGTGGATCGACACGAACAACAAGGAAGCTTCTGACCCTTCCTCCTAGGCTGTGCCTACTCCAAACCAGAACCAACCCCTTTGTTCCAATTCTGTTCAAATGTAATAGGAGAGAATTATTTAACATAAAATGTAAAATTGTCATATGACAAAATCGTGACATCTGTCACTATCTATTCGCAAAATACTGCTATACTATGTGAAATAGGTATCAATTCCATCGCTGAATAACTAACTGAGTCAAACGAACCAAGGGGAGAGGACCGCTTCCAACCTGTCGGATTTGAGGAAGTCTTTCCGAACTGCTCCTCGTGAACTCCTTCCAGTGGGACGTTTGGCCGGTAATTGCTGCTTGTGAGACCAACTCATCGGGTAGAGCGAACCGCTCATGCTTCGATGAGTTTTGTTGGGTTCACATTTTTTTTCGTTTCAGAGCGGGGCTGTTCTGTTATCCTCCTTGCTCGGATCAACGGGATTCTCTTGCTCTATTCAGAACTTGGGGGAATGGTATGCGCAACTGCTTTCAGAAAGTATTTGTAGTGGGCCTGGCTTTGCTATTGGTTTTCCATATGATGCCCGGGGCGCTGCCGCTGGCCAATGCGGCAACGCTTGATGCGGAAGCTCCGGTCATTACCACACAGCCGCAGGACCAGTCGGTGAACGAGGGGGGCAGCGTCACCTTAAGCGTGTATGCGACTGTCAGCCAAGGAACGCTAAGTTACCAATGGTACCGGAATACGTCCCCCGTTTATGGCGGATTTGCGGTAAACGGAGCGACGAGTGCAACGCTTACGAAAACGATGGCGGGAGTCGGGGACGATTATTACTACGTCGTCGTGACGAATACGGACTTCAGCGCAACGGTAAACCAAACGTCTGTGGTAACGAGTAGCATCGTAAAAGTTACCGTTAACGCGCTGACGCATGCGGCGGCGCCGACGATTACGACGCAGCCGCAGGACCAGTCGGTGAACGAGGGGGGCAGCGTCACCTTAAGCGTGTATGCGAGTGTCAGCCAAGGAACGCTAAGTTACCAATGGTACCGGAATACGTCCCCCGTTTATGGCGGATTTGCGGTAAACGGAGCGACGAGTGCAACGCTTACGAAAACGATGGCTGGGGTCGGAGACGATTATTACTATGTGGTCGTGACGAATACGGACTCGGCCGCGACGGGCAACAAGACGTCCACAGCAACGAGCGGCCTCGCCAAAGTAACCGTTAACGCGCTGACGCATGCGGCCGCGCCGACGATTACGACGCAGCCGCAGGACCAGTCGGTGAACGAGGGGGGCAGCGTCACCTTAAGCGTGTATGCGACTGTCAGCCAAGGAACGCTAAGTTACCAATGGTACCGGAATACGTCCCCCGTTTATGGCGGATTTGCGGTAAATGGAGCGACGAGTGCAACGCTAACGAAAACGATGGCCGGGGTCGGAGACGATTATTACTATGTGATCGTGACGAATACGGACTCGGCCGCGACGGGCAACAAGATGTCCACAGCAACGAGCGGCCTCGCCAAAGTAACCGTTAACGCGCTGACGCATGCGGCCGCGCCGACGATTACGACGCAGCCGCAAGGCCGGACGTTAAACGAGGGCGACAGCTACTCCTTGAATGCGGCGGCCACCGTCAGCCAAGGGGTGCTCAGCTATCAGTGGTACCGCAATTCCGTGAACGATACGAATGGAGCGGCGCCAGTCCTGGGTGCGACAAGCAGCAGTTACCTCGTCCCGACACCGGGCGGTGCGGAAGGTTACTTCTATGTAATGGTGACGAACACCGACTCGAGCGCTACCGGAAGACAGACGGAAACGGCCGTGAGCGACGTTGTCAAGATCACGGTCATTCCGGTTCCGAAAGCGGCGAATGCCGCCGGGAACAGCTTGACGGCTTCCCGGACGACCGTATGGGCAGGAGAGACGGTTATGCTGCAGGCGACCGGCGATCGTCAGGATATGCCGGGAACGACGGCCGGCGACGAACGTTACATTCCAACGGGCTGGTCCTCGACGGACGGTACGTCCGGAACATTCCATTTGAACGCCAACCGCTATCTGGCTTCCTATACGACCGGATCAGAAGGCAATCATACCGTGACTGCGGCCTTTCAGAAGCAAACGTGGAACGGATCGGCATGGACGAATGCAGCCGGTTCGACCGATTCGAAGACGGCGGGTATCACAGTGAACGCGTTACCGACCTATACGATCGAGGCCATTGGCAACCAGACGGCTGCGGTATTGAAGCAAGGCTATACAGCCGGCACGCAGGAGAGCAAATCGATCGGGATCAAGAACACCGGCAACGCGAATTTGGTCAATCTCCGTGCGGTGTTCAGCGGCGGGAACAGCAGCGATTTTGTACTCACACAGCCTGCATCGACGCTGAATAGCGGAGCGTCCACCAGCTTTACGGTGCAAGCGAAGGACGGTTTGGCGGCAGGCATGTATACGGCAACGGTTACCGTTATGGCGAACAGTATGACGAATGTGACGTTTACCGTCACCCAGCAGGTGAACCCGGATACGCCGGCGGCGCCGACGGGCGTTCAGGCTGTTGCCGGTGACGGGCAAGCCACCCTTACCTTTACTCCTCCAACGGACGACGGGGGCAGTGCCATTACCGGGTATGAGGTAATCGTATCGCCGGGAGGACGTATCGTAACGGGAGCTTCCAGCCCGATTACGATCACGGGTTTGTCCAACGATACGAGCTATACGTTTGCGGTACGGGCATTGAATAGCGCGGGTGAAGGTACGCTTTCGGCCGCATCCAATGCTGTCGTGCCGACTTCGTCTTCTAGTGAAGAAAGTCCGGCTCAGGAGGAGACCGTTACATCCGTTACGCCTCCGGTCGGGGAGCCGAAAGGGAAGGGAGCGACGATCCTTGTCAACGGCAAGCCGGAACAGGCGGGTATCGTAGAGACTACGGTCCGTAACGGTCAGACCGTTCTAACGATAACGCTTGATCCGAAAAGTCTGGAGAACGAGCTGACGACGGAACAACGGCCGATCATCACCCTATCCGTGGACGGGAAACCTGGTGTAGTCATCGGCGAACTGAACGGCCAATTGGTGAGAACGTTGGCGAACCGGCAGGCCGTAATCGAGATCCGAACCGGCCGGACGACGTATATCCTGCCTGTGGAACGTCTCGGTATCGATGCCCTGTCGGCTGAGATCGGGGAGACGGTTGCTATGGAGGATATCCGGATTCAGATCGAAATTTCCGAGCCTGCGGCGGAGATGCTGCAAGTTGTGGAAGCGGCGGCCGCTCAAGGAGGCTTCCACCTGGTACTGCCGCCGATCGACTATACGATCAGAGCCGTACATGGTGACAGTTCGATCCCGGTATCGTCCTTCGACGCGTATGTGGAGCGGCAGATTGCCCTGCCTGACGGCGTCGACCCGAATAAGATCACTACGGCAGTCGTTATCGGCCCGGATGGAAAGGTCCGTCACGTGCCTACCCGAATCGTGGTGAAGGACGGCAAGTATTATGCGGTGATCCGCAGCTTGACCAACAGCACCTATGCGCTGATCTGGAATCCGTTGGAGTTCGAGGATGCGGCCAACCATTGGGCGATAGCCGCGGTCAACGATATGGGGTCGCGGTTGATCGTGAGCGGAGTCGGCGGCAACCGGTTTCGTCCGGATCAAGATATTACGCGTGCGGAGTTTGCCGCCATCATGGTCCGGGGGCTGGGAATAGAGCAAGGAAAGGATGACGCATCCTTTACAGACGTAACTGCAGCTTCGTGGTACAGCGGTGCGGTTCAGACGGCATATGGGCACGATCTGATTAGCGGGTTCGAAGACGGTTCGTTCCGCCCGGATGACAAGATCACCCGGGAACAAGCGATGGTCATAATTGCGAAAGCGATGGAACTTACCGGTCTAGCCGAATCGGTTTCGTCCGCCGATCCGGAGCAGTTGCTGAAGCCATTTATCGATACAGAGGATGTGTCGGAATGGGCGAGAAGCGGGGTAACAGCCGGATTGCAGGCGGGAATCGTGACCGGCAGAGACGGCGGCCTGTTGGCGCCTCAGGCGTTTATCTCCAAAGCGGAGGCGGCTGTTATCGTTCGGCGGCTTCTGCAGAAATCCGAATTAATCGACTAAAGTTCTAAAAGAGGTATCCTGCAACCGACTATGGTTTTAGGGTACCTCTTTTTTCTATCTTATTAACAACAAGCTCCCTCTTACGCAGGGTCATGCAGTCTTTGGTTAAGGCCTGCTTGTCACTCCTATTCGGCCTAATCGGAGATATCAATATGCAGCAAAACCGAATCAATCCGGCAGAAGAAAGCGGCTGAAGAAACAACTATAATGACCCTAGACAGTCGGTTACGCCATAAGCGGCGGCGATGAGCAAAGTCTGGGGCACGTAAAAAGGAGGAGATGCAGTTACAACAATCTCAGCGGTTCATATCTGTTGCTTGTTTCTTCTGTAGACATTGGGGGACATTCCGTATTGCTTGCAAAACAACGTATAGAAGTAGCTCAGGGAGTTGAAGCCGATGTCGAAACAAATCGCGGCGATCTCGTCCGTGCTGACCGTTAGCCTACTCGCTGCAGCCCGAAGCCGTCTTTCATTGATCCACTCCGTTGGCGTCTTACCGAGGTGCTTTTTCATCGTGCGGCACAGATGCTCCGTGCTGACGGGGGACAATCGCTGCATTCTCGTCAGTCCTTCGGCAAGACTGTTCTCGTTGTCCATCTCCTCCAGCAATTCAGAGAGCCATCTCGGCCCTGTCATGTCCGTCTGCTCCATCTGCGGGTAGAAGAAACGGAGCAGCATCTCCATCAGGAAGGCTCGGACCGGAGTCGTATCGGTGGATGGGGAATGGGTGAGCATCGCGACAGTTCGTTTGTACAAGCCGAGCGTCTGCTCTATATCCTCGGGCGACACGGATAGCATCGGAGGCAACGGGGACTCATTAAACCGCTCCGATTTGAAGCCCGAGCCGAGATAATCGAAAGCGTGCATGATGGTGCTCGCACGGAAATTGACGTTCATGTAGCAAATGTCGCCGCTTCCGTTTTTCTCGAAGCTGTGAACGTCATGCGGTCTGACGAAGGCCATGGTCCCCGCCGGAAGCACCTGTCTGATGTTGTTGACGACGTGCGTGACGGTGCCGGCTGCAACCAAGAAAATTTCGTAGAAATCGTGAGTATGCGGAATCGACCAGTAACCGAATCTGGGCGGCAAGGCGAAGCGGGCGTCTTCATAAGGCTCCATAATGTGCTGTGTGTGTAAAGTAAGAATGGACATACGGTCCCCCCTTGTTACAAGATCACGTTCCATTTATTCCGATTATATGGAACGGTTACCTGCAATTCAACTGTTTTTAAAGTGCTCTGTAAGCGTTGTCCTCCGTTGCCGTGCGGCGGAACAGACCGTTCGCACCGTGATCTCTTCATGCAAGGATGGTGCTAACTGAAAAGTAAAGGGGAGAATCTTAACAATGTCTTTTGTAAAAACCATATTCGTTTCCTGCTTTGCCGCCCTGCTGATTCTGGCCGCGACGGGCTGCTCCAGTTCCGGAAAAGGGACGAACGATCCATCCGTCCAGACAAATGAAGCGGCAAAGCCGGTCACCTTGACTATGTATTTCAAATGCTTTGCCGTAAGCGACGACGATTTTGCCCGGGATTTCGCCGGTCCTGTCTCCCGAAAATATCCGCATATTACTCTTCAGAAGATCGACTGTACGGACGCCAACCAGTTCAATCAGATGATCGTCGCGAAGGAGTTGCCGGATATTATCGACGATGGTATTACGAATATGCCGATTCTGCTCGATATGGATGTGCCAACCGATTTGAACGAGCTGGTCCGCAAGTACGAATTCGACCTTGGTGCGATTACGCCGCAAATATTGCAATTTTTCAAGCAGTTTGGACAGAACGGGGAGTTGTACAGTCTGCCGAGAACGCAAAACGTATTCGCCACCTACTATAACAAAGACCTGTTCGACAAGTTCGGCGTGGCCTATCCGGTCGACGGCATGACCTGGGATCAATATATCGAGCTGGCGAAGAGGCTGACCGTCGTTGAGAGGGATAGCCGCTACTACGGCTTGCAGATGGGCTATTTCAACCGGCTGCAAACCCAGCTGTCGCTCCCTTTCACCGATCCGGCTACAGGCAAGGCGCTGATCCAGCAGCATGAGGGCTGGCGCAGCATGTTTAGCGTCTTTCAGACCATCTTCAGCATACCGAACAATCGTCCGCCCTCCGCAGGCGTGCTGTATCATGGGTTGAACCGGTTTACGAAGGACCGTAATGTCGCGATTTTACCCGACATCTTCATCGGTCAGGCGATGGATCAATTCAACAAAGAAGGCATCGGCTGGGATATCGCTTCCTTCCCCGTTTTCGCCGACAAGCCCAAGACGGGCATCGGGGTATTCGCCAACGGCTTCGTCATTCCAAAGACGAGCAAGCACAAGGAAGAAGCGTTCCAGGCAATCGCACACCTGCTGTCGCCGGAGGTTCAGGCCGAAGCGACCCGAAACGGGAATATGACGGTACTGGATCGCAAGGATATCAAGCAGAATTTTCTGGCAAACTCTGCGGTCTACCGCGGCAAAAACATTCCGGCGTTTTATTACAACAACGTAGCCGAGCCGTATATTACTACGAAATATGATCTGGTCGCCTCCAACGCGTACACCGAGGCGCTGCGCCAATTCATCTTCGGTAGTAAAGACCTGAACACCGTACTGCGCGAGGCGGAAGAGGCGGCCAACAAGGCAATCGCATCCGAAAGGGCTAAGTAGGCCGTGAAACGGGGACCGGGCCTTCGACTGGTCGTGCTCGCGGCGCTGGTTGCGTTGATCCTGGTGTATGGCACCGTATGGTTCTACAGGCTGACAGCCAATCCATCCGTCTCCCGGACGGACCCCATTCCCTATCAAAAGGAGGCAAACGATATGAAAGACCGAACGGCTGATTACGCCAACATGCTGGTGTCGGAAGTGAACGAGTTGAAAGCAAGTACCCGCATCTTTCTAAGCTCCCCCAGTCTGCTGCGGCTGGACGATGGCAGCTTGCTCGTTACCCACGATTATTCCGGACCGAATTCGCCTCATCGCAAAACGTCGGTGTATCGTTCGACCGACAACGGCAGAACGTGGGAGCATCTCGTTATGTTGGACGGCATTTACTGGGCCAGCCTGTTTGCGCACGCGGGAAGTGTCTATTTGCTCGGGACGTCCGGCCCGCTCGAATCGATCGTCATCCGCAAAAGCGACGACGGGGGAACGTCCTGGACGACGGCTGACGATGCGAGCAGCGGTCTGCTGTTTCCGGGCGGCAGCACCGGCTCCTCGGCTTACCATACGGCCCCCACGCCTGTCCTGCGGGCGAATGGCCGCCTGTACAAAGCGTTCGAGAGCAACAAACCTTACGTTTGGCCGCAAAATTTCAAGGCGCTGGTCATCTCCGCCCCCGAGCACTCCGACCTGCTTGATGCGGCCAGCTGGACAAAAACGAACGAACTTGCCTTCAATCCGGCCTGGCTGCCGCCAGCTTGGTCGGCCAGCCGGCCCGGATGGCTGGAGGGCAATATGGTGCAAGCGCCGAACGGGGACATCCTGAACGTGATTCGTCTCAATTCCGAACCCGTCGTGGATAAGGCGGCTGTCATCCATCTATCCTCGGACAACGCCAACATCAGCTTCGATCCTGCCGAAGGATTCATCGATTTTCCCGGCGGCATGCACAAATTCACCATACGCTATGATGCGGAGAGCCGCTTGTATGCCGCACTTGTCAACGACAACAGTTACCCGTTCGCCGTTCAGCAGCGAAACCGGCTGTCGCTGTATACGTCGTCCGACCTGCTTCACTGGAACTTCGCCAAGCTGCTGATCCGTGACGATTCGCAGCTGCCGGTCCCCTACTCGATCGCAAAGGTCGGCTTCCAGTACGCGGATTGGCACTGGGACGGCGACGATATTATCTTCGTCGCCCGCACATCCTATGACGGCGCCGACACGTACCATAACGCTAACCGGATCACGTTCCATCGGCTGAAGAATGCGCGGTATGCTTTGGATTTGCCGCACGGCTATTGGAAATTCGACGATATAACGGGCACGGCCGCTACGGACAGCTCGACGTACGAGGCGCACGGAACGGTTCAGGGGGCGGCTTGGACGGATGGCTACCGGAACGGTGGGCTTCATTTCGACGGCGTGGATGACCATGTGCTTTTGCCCAATACGCTGGTGACGAATTTGCAGGGGGCGCCGGCCGTTACGATCGCAGGCTGGTTTCGAAACGACAGTCTGCCCCCGCCCGGGCAAACGGGCAACTGGCTGCTCGGCGTCCCTGTCGGGCAGACATCGGCGGGGGCCGAAGTATGGATGGTCGGAAACCGGATACGCGTAGGAGGAAGGAGCACGCCGAACGAAGACTATAAGTACGCGGACTTTCCGTTCACGATCTCCGGAGAGTGGCATCACGCTGCCGGGGTGATCGATTATGAGCATAACGTTATCCGGCTGTATCTGGACGGAATAGAGCAGAAGCCGCTGTCCGGCAAGACACCGGTATTCGGCAGCCGCTCCTTCGCGCCGCAAATGCCCGGATATGCTTCCACGATAGGCAGCAGCCCATTCGGCGGCGGTTTTTTCGCAGGGGTGCTTGACGAGATGAGCATTTACGGCAGAGCCCTCGACCCGCGCGAAATCCGGCATCTTGTCTATGACGGACTGGCGGGCTATTGGCCGCTGGATGGAGCGTCGACGGGCCTGCATTCCGATCTTTCCAGCTTCGGCAATGACGCTAAGCGAATGGGCGGTGCCGGTATCCCGGGCTACCCGGAACGCGGAGTGAGACTGGACGGCGTCATGGACTACGCCGCTCTCGGCTACAAGCCGTCCGCCGGGCTGAACGGCGCCCCTGCTATTACGATAGCCGGCTGGTTCCGTGACGGAAACGTAGCCGATTCGAACCCGAAGTGGCTGTTCGGCACTCGGATTCACGGCGCAACCGCAGGCGCGGAAATGACCTTGACGGCAACAGCCATCCGCGTTGCCGGCAGAAGCGACAGCGCCGACAGTTTCCAGACGAAATCGTTCCCGTACGTCCGCGATTCGGAATGGCATCATGCCGTCGGCATTCTCGACTTCGCAGGCAATGCGATCCGGCTGTATGTGGACGGCGTCGAGCTGTCGCCGTCAGACGGTGGTTCCGTCTCCTTCCGCAGCCGTTCATACAAGCGACTAGTGCCTTCGCAAGCGGACTCGATCGGCCGTAGCCCCGGCGATAACGGATATTTCGGGGGCGAGTTGGGCCACTTCTTCGTCTTCGGCAAGACACTGTCGCCGAAGGAAATCGAATTTATGTACCAAAGCCAGAAGCGACGGTTCTACGAAGTACCTTGAGGCGTGTACCGTTTTCCAGCGGCATCCTACTATCGGAAATGTCTAAATCCATATCTTTATAGATCGCGCAGTCAATGTTTCCTTTACCCTGCCTGCCAGTATGCTATAATTGGCGAGAGTGCTAGTGGGACAAGGAGAGTTGAGAGAATGACCGATCGTAAAGTGCTGCTGGTCGACGGAATGGCGTTATTGTTTCGGGCCTATTATGCCAGCTCGTACAGCGGCTATATTAAGCGGACAAGTGCCGGATTGCCAACCAATGCCGTGCACGGATTCGTCAAATATTTGATGGATGCCGTCAAGCGGTTCCGCCCGACACATGTCGTCTGCTGCTGGGATATGGGGAGTACTACATTTCGAACTGAACAATATTCCCTTTATATACCCGATTGAAAATGGGATTATTTGAATCGGTAGGTTTCTTAAATGTATTTGATTTAATCCCATTTTCATTTGGGAATATTCGAGCGATTTCAACAAGAAAAAAAAGCTTCTGTTGCATATCGGAGGTGCGAAATGACCAATCTTCCTGTTAGTGGAGATACACATGATCAAGAAAGACGCTCAGTTCTTGCATTTTCTAATCTGGTACCGGCAGACTTATTTTTAATTCGGGAAGAGAATGGTGGGGACTATGGAGTTGATCGTATTCTCGAACTTCGGTTCTCTGGAAAGGCCATAACTAACTTCCGTGCCCATTCACAATTGAAAAGCGTTTTAAATGGCCATCGTAATACAGATGGCTCTTTAAGTTTTCCAGTTCCTATTAAGACTTTGAATTATTTGTTGAATCAACCAAACTCCCTCTTTTTTGTGTATGTCGAGAATGAAAACGTATTTCATTGGGCGTGGGCGACTGACATTGCAAAGGCTGCTGATCATGAGGGTATAGATATAAAAACTACTTCACAGAATACGTTTTCGTACCGGTTTCGTTCAGTTCTTGATCGAAGTGCTTTTGAAAATATACACAGTACCCTTTTCAAGCTCGGGACTGCGTTTCGAAACTTAACTGAGCATATATCGTCTTCTTTGCCCGATTCTACAGTAACTACTTCTTTAGACCTTTCAACAGGAAAACTGAGAACAACTGACGAAACAATTAAATTAATTAAACAATATGGAATCTCTTTGGCGAATACAGGACATTACTACACGATTGACCGAATGTTATTAGAAATTTCGGCATCTGCTAAAAGTGACCCTGAACTAGGTGTGATAGTGAGTTACATCAAGCTCCACAAGGGAGAGTATGCTGATGCTTTTTCTTGGTTACCAAGGGGTAAAAAGTTGGAAAATCTCTCTACCGATATGAGGGCCACTGCTAATTTTATTCACTTAAGCTTAAACTATTTACTAGGCATTACTGATCAAGATTACTATAAGCAAAAGGTGAATGATCTTGAAAATGATACCCAGAACTCAATTCTTGGACTACAACTGCGTTTAGAACGGCAGAGAGAAGCTTTTTTTTGGATAGATAAAACAGATCAAGAAAAATACGAAGCGGCGGAAAGTTCATTACGAGATACAATAGCATCACTAAAAAAATTAAACGAAAATAGCGAAGTGCTAAAATCAAAATTAAACTTAATTGAATGGGAGATTCAAGGCAACAAACTGCTAACAGGACTATCCCATTCTTTCGCTTTAGTAAGCGTCAGGGAGAAGTTGGGATTTCCGATACCAAATGAAGAGCGTGTTCGTATGGCGCGTGAACATATTGAAGCACAAACTAAGTGGATGAAACGATTTTTCGAATTAGATAAAGCCGGATGGCCTAGTGTTTCTTTCCAAGCTACAGCCAAACTTTCATTGGCAAGTCTTCAAATGCAGTTTATGGCTCATTTTAGAGCTTTGATATTGGATGCTGATGATTCATCTAAAACTGTTCTTCAGAAAATGAAGCAGGATCTGGAGGCTAGTATTAATAATCTTGAAGCCGAGGGATTTTTGCATGAAGTATTGCGCGGGAAGTTGTTATTAGCAGAGTGTGTACTTGGTCTTGGGAATTCCGAGGAAGCAATGAAAATAGCGAGCGAAACAAAAGAACAAGCAGAAATGTACGAAGTGACGGATATGACAAAAAGTTTGAGTAATTTTTTAGAAGGAAATGCGTTGTTTAACCTAAGGGAACGAATTGTAGAGAAAGGAACAATAACAGAATATTTGGCTGGCATGAAAGACGATGATGTGCAGGTCTTGCTACGCCAAATATTTGACTTTATGGGTTTGCCACATGACCGTAAAGAGTACGTTGAGCGTGAAATAACGTGGTTGAAAGCAGATGCTGCTGAGAATTTGTCTTGGTGCAAGTATCTGCAGGTTCTACAGGATCTTAGTCATACAAGAAGTATGCAGACACTGTATAGTACTGATCCAGATCGTAAGTATAGCTGTTCACTACTTGGTTTTCGATCAAATGAGTCTGGTAAAGATCGGGAATATCTACTGAGCGAATTTAAACGGCTAAGATGTTCAAGCTGTGAAAAAAGAAAACCTGGAATCAATCAATAGTGTATTACTGGACGTTGAATCAATACTAAATCATCGCAATATCTATAAAGAATGGGAGTGGACCAGGTTGCAATCACAAAATAAAGTGCTATTGGTTGATGGGATGGCTCTTCTTTTTAGAGCCTTTTATGCGACTTCTTATTCCGGCTACATTCGTAAAACAAGTAACGGATTACCTACCAATGCTGTTTATGGATTTATACAATATTTCTTTGATGCAATAAACAATTTTACTCCAACTCACGTAATTTGTTGTTGGGATATGGGCAGTAGTACTTTTCGTACCGAGAGCTATAGCCAATACAAACAAAATAGGTTGGAAGCTCCACTTGAACTTTTACCGCAATTCGACTTAGTTAAAGAAGTAGTAGCCGAAATGGGTGTACCCAATATTGGTATAACTGGGTACGAGGCAGATGATTGCATTGGTACTTTGGCTAATAAACTACAGGGTGACTCTGAAGTGTTTATTTTAACTGGAGACCACGACATGCTTCAGTTAATAACAGAACAGGTCAAAGTTGTAATCATGAATAAGGGTCGATCTAATTATACTGTGTATGATTTAGAGACACTTTTTACTGCAAAGCAACTAACACCCATGCAGGTTATTGATTTAAAGGCGTTTATGGGAGATACGAGTGATAATTATCCTGGGGTTAAAGGTATAGGTGAAAAGACTGCCCTTAAGCTTTTGGCTGAGTATAAATCTGTAGAAGGTTGTCTCGAATGCCTTGAAAAACTTCCGGCAAGTATCAAGAAGAAAATCGAAGAAAATTTGGATATGTTACATCTTTCAAGAGATCTGGCTCGAATCCGAATTGATGTGCCTATTGAATGTAATCTAAGTGATTGTCTATGGGATCTACGCCATGATGCTGCCTCAAGGAAATTTGAAGAATTGGAGTTTGGCGGTCTTGTTAAGATACTCGGTGAGGCAGTTAATATTTGAAGATTGACTATTGATATATTTTATCGACATAAAAGCTCGATGTTTTGTCGTATTAAAGGAGTTCTTATTGTGTTTGTCGAATTGTTCATATAGATAATTGAGTGTGAAAATTGTGCTGTAACTGTAAGAAGGAGGAAGTAAAATGTCAGCAACTAGCCTAAAACAGAAGAAATTATCAAAGCGTACAGTATACGCTGTGGACTTGTTCTGTGGAGCTGGTGGGTTGACGCATGGTCTGGTGAATTCCGGAATAAATGTTAAACTAGGAGTAGATATTGATCCAGCATGTAGCTACCCATATACCTCAAATAATAAAGCTAAATTTGAATTAAAGTCAGTTGAAGAGCTACAGGCAAGTGACATTAAAGCTAATTTCCGTAAGAATGGTATAAATTTACTGGCTGGGTGTGCGCCATGTCAAACATTCTCAACTTACAACCGTAAGGCTGATCAAGATGATGAGAGATGGTGGTTACTTTTACAATTTTCAAGACTAGTAAGAGAAACTGAGCCTGAACTAGTTACTATGGAAAATGTCCCTGAGCTAATAAAACAAGAAGTGTTTGGTAATTTCGTAAAGGAACTACAAGATATAGGCTATTTTGTTAGTTATCAGATTGTTAATTGTGCAGACTATGGTTTACCTCAACAGAGACGGCGTTTGGTACTTTTGGCTTCCAGATTAGGCGATATTCAATTACTTCAACCAGATGATTTTGAGATTACACCAAAAACTGTTCGTGAAGCAATTGGAGACTTGCCTCCGATTAATGCTGGGGAAATTTATGATAAGGACCCTCTGCACCAGTCATCTTCTTTATCAGACAAGAACTTGGAACGCATACAAGCTTCTAGGCCAGGTGGCACTTGGCGGGACTGGGGGGAGCATTTAGTTGCAGAATGTCATAAAAAGGGCTCAGGCAAAAGTTATCCAAGTGTATACGGGCGAATGGTATGGGATGAGCCTGCTCCGACAATGACAACTCAGTTTTTCGGATTCGGGAATGGACGATTCGGGCATCCTGAGCAAGATAGAGCAATTTCACTTAGAGAGGGAGCTGTTTTACAGAGTTTTCCTAAAGAATATAAGTTTGTTTCACCTGGAGAGCCGATAGCAATTAAGACAGTAGGGCGTCTAATAGGTAATGCGGTTCCTGTAAAGCTAGGAGAAATAATAGGTTTCAGTATACGTGCGCATTTGAAAGAAAACGAAATGCAAATTAAAGTGAAACGGAACGAAGAAAAGGACAAAATGAATCAAGGGCGGAGGTAATTATGGTGTCAAATCAATTCAAAATTACTATCAGCCTTAATGTTTTAAACCATCTTGGTATTAATTTGTATAGTAATATTGCATCAGTACTTGCAGAAACTGTTGCCAATGCGTGGGATGCCGATGCTAAGGCAGTAGATATTGATATAGATAAGGAAAGTAATATAATAACCATTTTTGATGATGGTCATGGTATGACGAAAACAGATATTAATCAAAAGTTTCTTAAAGTTGGTTACCCACGTCGGGAAACAGAAGAAGGACGGTTATCACAGGAACTAAAACGACCTGTAATGGGGCGAAAAGGAATTGGTAAGTTATCACTCTTTTCAATTGCTGATACTATAGAAGTGTTTTCTATTCGAGATGGAGAGAAAAGTGCATTGCAGATGTCGTTGCCAGAACTCAAAGAACAGATAAAGGGAACTGGGGAAGCTGGCGGTACATACAATCCTCGCGAACTTAGCACAGATGTAATTGACTGGACTAACGGAACGAAAATAATACTGCGTGATTTGAGACAAAAGCGAGTTTTCGAAACTTCGTTAAGGAAAAAATTAGCAAGAAGATTTAGTGTAATTGGAGAAAAGAATGATTTTTCTGTAATCGTAAATAAAACTCCAATCAGCATAGCGGATAGAGATTACTTTAACAAATTAGAAAACATATGGACATATGGTCATGTTGACCTACCTAGAAGTATTGTTCCAACTGAAAACTTGCCTGATGTTACTACTAAAAATGGTAATAGTATTACTGGATGGATTGGTACGGTTAAAGAAACTTCTGACTTGAAAGATGGCTCTGAAAGTCTAAACCAAATTGTAGTTATGGTGAGAAATAAACTTGCACAGGAAGATATTTTATCAGAAATAAATGAAACAGGCATTTACAGTTCCTACATTATCGGAGAGATACATGCAGATTTTCTGGATGATGATGACCTAGAGGATATAGCTACAAGTAGTCGCCAACACATAATAGAAGATGATCCACGCTATATTGAACTGAGAGAATGGGTGAAAGAACAGCTTAAGAAAATTCAAAGTAGATGGTCTAGTTTAAGAAATCAAAAAGGTAAAGATGAAGCATTAAAGAATCCTGCTTTAAATCAGTGGTTTAAGACATTATCTCCTGATTACAAAGCCTCAGCGACAAAGTTGTTTGGGCGTATCAATCAGATGACTGTTGATTCGAGTGAAGATCGAGGGACATTGTTTAGTCATGCTGTTCTAGCATTTGAAAGTTTAAAGTACCGAGATAATCTTGATGCTTTAGATAAGATATCCGTTGAGAATTTACAAGCTTTAAGTGAAGTTTTTGGCAGGCTTGATGATTTAGAGGCATCTCTCTATTATCAAATTGTTAAAGAACGAATAGAGGTAATACGGGTATTGGAAGAACGTGTTGATGCTAATGATTTGGAAAAAGTTATCCAGGAACATCTCTTTAATCATTTATGGCTGTTAGACCCTTCATGGGAAAGAGCAACGGATTCAGAATATATGGAGCAGCGCATGGACAAAGTCTTTGGAGCTTTGGATGCTGAATTAACCGAGGAAGAAAAAAGGGCAAGGCTGGATATTAGATATAAAAGCGTTTCTGGAAAACATGTGATTATTGAATTAAAACGTCCCGACCGAATCGTGGATTATTGGGAGTTGGGTAGGCAGATTGATAAATATAGGGGTGCAATGCAAAAAATTCTTGATGAAACCAATACCAAGGAACCTCTTGAGTTTATATGTGTACTAGGCAAGCCTCTAAGGGGATGGGAGGACTCACGTAAAAGAGAGGAAGACATCACTAAACTTAAGAGTCAGGATGCTCGAGTAGTCCTTTATCCAGAATTGATTAGTAATGCTATGAAAGCTTATCAAAGCTATTTGAGTAAAAGTAAGGTGGCTGGACAAGTTTTCGATTTGATGAGAAATATTCAGTCGGGATTACGGGCAGACTCAGAAACAGGCTTGACCTCAAAAGATGAACAATCATCAGCAGCAAATTCGGTGTAACCCAACATCCAATATTTCTTGAAAGCTCTACTGAAGGTTACAGAACCATTTTTTGTTCGATGATCACTGTAGGGACAGGTTTCAGGCGGCTGTCCATTGCGCGCAGCTTCTCTCCCTCTACAAAACGCCCCTATAAATGCTTTGTTTTTTGTAGATGGAAACATCTTAATCACTCCGTGTACATATTTTTATTGGGTACTTATAGAATGCCAACATCTTACCAATTTTATGCAATATTTTACGGCTTAGTACAGCACTTTAACTAAACATAATCATCACTCAACGGTGGTAAGATTTTGTACATCCATTGTTCGATTCCATGTAAAAAGCCGACCGCCTGGGTTGGCTTTTTACATAGAGAAATGGGGATTATCCTCAATTTGAAAGGGAAAATTGGGGGGCTTTCCGAAACAGGAATGTGCATATGTAACTTATAAGAGACAAAATTAAGCTGTTCGGAGGCGCGTTAGATGAATGACAGAAATAACAATCAAAATATATACCTTCAGAGTATCCCAGATCCAGGTCAACTTGTTGAGGTTAGGAGACGTCACTGGGTTGTAAGCCAGGTTCAGAAGTCTTCATTCTCAACTGATTTAAGTAGGCATCAGCATTTAATAACCCTCGCTTCTTTGGAAGAAGATTCTCTTGGGGAAGAACTTCAAATCATTTGGCAGGTAGAACCTGGTGCAAAAGTTGTGGAAAAGGCGGGTCTTCCTCAGATTACAGGATGGGATACTAACGAAAGGCTCGAAGCATTCCTTGATGCTGTGAGGTGGGGGGCAGCAACTAGTGCAGATAGGTCCTTTCTACAGGCACCATTTCGTAGTGGGATATCAATAGAAGAGTATCAATTAGATCCTCTTGTAAGGGCTGTTGATATGGCTCGTGTTAACCTATTAATTGCAGATGACGTAGGTTTAGGTAAGACAATTGAAGCTGGATTGGTAATACAAGAGCTTCTAATCCGTCATAGAGCGCGGACTGTTTTTATTGTTTGCCCTGCTTCCCTTCAGGTTAAATGGCAAACTGAAATGCAGGAAAAATTCGGTCTTGAGTTTCGAATTGTTGATACTGAATATATTAAACAACTCCGCCGCGAGCGCGGAATCCATGCGAATCCATGGACTTCCTTTCCGCGACTTATTTCGTCTATGGACTGGATGAAAAGTGGTGAAGGTTTACGTCTGCTCAAGGACATTCTTTCTCCTCAAATAACCTATCCACGCAAATTTGATATTTTGGTTGTGGACGAAGCACATAATATAGTGCCATCGGCTTCAAGTCAGTATGCACTTGAAAGCCAACGAACAAAACTAATACGCACCATATCTCCACATTTTTCACATCACTTATTTCTGAGTGCGACTCCGCATAACGGATACCAAGAGTCCTTTACTTCATTACTTGAGCTATTGGACGATCAACGATTTGCGAGAACAATAATGCCTGATGAAAAGCAACTTCAACGGGTAATGGTTCGCCGTCTTAAAAGTGACATTGTAGATAGTAAAGGTCAGCCTGTTTTTCCTGTTCGAAAGCTAGAGTGTCTTGAAATTGACTACTCGCATGAGGAGAGAAACATTCATCAACTACTGAGAGAATATATGACTAGTAGATCGAATAGTGTTCGTGGTACTCGTTATGAGTATGGGACAGATTTCATTCATACATTACTTAAAAAGAGACTATTTTCTTCTCCTATGGCTTTTGCAACAACACTAGAGAAGCACAGAGACACTCTTAATAAAGGGTGGACAAGCCCTGCTAAAGAATCATTAGATAACCGTATTCTTCGAAAGGCGATCATGCGCACGGAAGAAGAATATTCGGATGACGCACAAGCTGAACAGCTCTACAATGAGGCGATAGAAGTAGCAAGTGAGCTTACAGTTCCCTTAACAGTAAGACAGATTGAAATGTTAGATCGCCTTTCTAGCTGGGCTGATAAATTTAAAAACCGTTTGGATTCTAAAGCAAAAGCAATACTTAGTTGGCTGGATACTCATCTTAAGCATGATGGGAGATTGAATAATAAACGGGTTATACTATTTACAGAGTATCGTGCCACACATTCATGGTTACACCAAATTCTAGCTACTCACGGTTATGGTGGGGATAGGCTTATGTTTCTTCATGGGAGTATGCTCCCCGATGAACGAGAAATTGTTAAGGCAGCCTTCCAAGCGGACCCACATATATCACCCGTTCGGATACTTTTGGCAACCGATGCTGCTTCTGAAGGTATAGACTTGCAAAATCATTGTAATTATCTTATTCATGTCGAGATTCCATGGAATCCGAACGTGATGGAGCAGCGTAACGGGAGAATTGATCGACACGGACAGAAGGAAAAAGAAGTATACATTTGGCATCCAGTTGGAAAGGGCTTTAGATCTGAAGGTTCACATGGAAAGATTAGAGTTGGTGAGGTTACTGGTGACCACGAATATCTAATGCGTGCTGTTCTGAAAATTGATAGGATTCGGGAGGACCTTGGTACAGTTGGTCCAGTTATCGCATCACAAATAGAAGAAGCGATGCTTGGGAGACGCAATTCAATGGATACAAGTATCGCAGAGACTAAAGCAGCTCAAGCCCGTCGTTTTGTTGCTGCTGAAAGAAGGATGGAAGAAAAAATATCTCGCCTTCATGCGCGGCTAATGGAGTCAAAAGAGGAGTATCATCTCTCACCTGAAAATATTGAAAGAGCAGTGGAAATAGCTTTAGAAATTGCTGAAAAGCCTGGACTAAAACCGATTACTCTACCGGGTATTTCGAATGGGAGAACTTTTGAGGTGCCTATATTACCTGGATCGTGGGGGAGGGCGACTATTGGTCTTAACCACCCCCATACAGGTACACGTCGCCCAATAACATTTGACCATAACGTTGCAAAGGGAAGAGACGATGTCGTACTTGCCCATTTGAATCATAAACTCGTCCAGATGAGTCTGCGCCTATTACGTGAGGAATTGTGGAAATTAGATGACGTTAAGCAACTCCATCGTGTATCGTTTCGCTCAGTTCCTGACAGGGATTTTATAACACCAGTTGTCACGGTTTGGTCGCGACTAGTTATAATCGGTGGTAATCATCAGCGGCTCCATGAAGAATTAACATTATCAGGAGGGGAACTAGGAAGAAGTGGATTCTCTAGAATAACACAATTGGGTAAATTAGAATCATTAATTAAACAATCGACTTCTTTGGTACCATCTGAATCGTTATTTAATTTGCTTAAAGAAAAATATGAAAGTCAAGAAAAACCTATTTTATCAACTGTTGAGGCTAGATCGCGTGATAGATTAAAGTATCTAGAAAAAACCTTAAACCGAAGGAAAGATGGAGAAATTAAGGATGTTTTAACAGTTCTTGATGACTTGGAGAAGAGCATAAAAAGTGAATTGAAAGATCAGGGGCCTCAGCAAATTGAGATGCAACTTTGGCCAGAGGATCAAAGAAATCAGCTTCGTCGAGATATAGATGCACTTAAGGAGCGACTCAAACGTATTCCAAATGAGAGAAAAAGTGAAGCTGTTGCAATAGAAAATAGATATAAAAATATAGTTGATCGAACGTTTCCGGTCGCGGTTGTATTTCTTGTGCCAGAATCGGAATTTGGAAGGAATGAAACAGTGTGAGTAGACATACAGAGTGGCTGTCGCTAATAGAAATATCGGGCCCGTTTTTAACGGTCCCTCTTTTAGAAAAAGTATTTCCGCAAGGAATGGAGTCGTTAGAAACACCAAGAAGAGCACGTCTTCGCTCGGCTTATGATGAATGGCGTGAAGCTATTGACGATCAAGATTCGTTGCTAGCCGAGCTTCATAGTGAATGGATATGGACAGTACTTACTGAACTTTTAGAATATGATAGTTATTCTTTGATTTCAAACTCTGAGTTATCTTTGCCTTTTAGCATAAGCTCTCCGGAGAAAATTGGACTATTTATGCCTAAGTGGATTGTTAAGAGTAATCAAGATGAAATCCCTAGGTGCTTTATCACAAGCCTTCCTCCAGAAACCAGTCTCGAGACGATCCAGCATGATGATGGTTGGCCAAATTCTGTTATTGAGAGAATGACTTTATTATGTAGATCCTTTGGTGTTAGACTCGGTCTTGTTACCAACGGTGAGAGATGGGTATTGATAAACGCTCCTGTGGGTGAGACATCTAGTCATGTATCGTGGTATTCACGACTTTGGTTTCAAGAGCCAATAACGTTAAAGGCTTTCCAGTCATTATTAGGAGTACGTCGCTGCTTTGGTCCTCAGGATGAAACGTTAGATGCTCTATTGGAAGAATCGTTGAAATATCAGGATGATGTGACGGATACCTTAGGTGAACAAGTTCGTCGTGCTGTTGAAGTGTTAATACAATGTCTAGATAAAGCTGATCAAGATCGTAACCGAGAGTTGTTACATGAGGTAGCCACGACCGAACTCTATGAAGCTGGACTTACTGTCATGATGAGACTAGTGTTCTTGCTCTGCGCAGAAGAAAGAGGTTTATTGCTATTAGGTGATCACTACTACGATCAACACTATGCAATTTCAACATTACGTAGCCAATTAGTGGAAGAGGCTGATCGTCATGGGCCTGAAATGTTGGAGCGGCGGTATGATGCTTGGGCACGAATACTAGCTGTATTTCGTATGGTCTTTGGAGGGGTTGACCATGAATCTCTTCGAATGCCGGCTCTAGGTAGTTCTTTATTTGACCCAGATAGGTTTCCTTTTTTAGAGGGTAGGCCAAAAGAAACCAAATGGCTTGATTCAGAAGCGAAACCTTTACCGATTGATAACAGAACTGTGCTTCTATTGTTAGAATCATTACAAATACTGCAGCAACATGGTGGAGCGTTACTGTTATCATATCGAGCGTTAGATGTGGAACAAATAGGTCATGTATATGAGGGCTTGCTTGAGCAAACTGTCACACGATTACCAGAAGTGACTTTGGGCTTAATTGGTTCGCAAAAGTCGAAATATCCTAATGTATCGTTGCGTGAACTTGAAATGGAATTAGCAAAAGGAGAACGGAATTTCTTAAGACTAGTTACAGGAGCAACAGGTCGTAGCGAGGCCGCTATTAGGAATGCCATTAACAGGTCGACTGATGAGGCTCTAACAAGTAAACTGCTTGTGGTGTGCGGAGGTGATGTCACACTAGCAAAACGAATTTTACCATTTATGCACTTGATTCGAACAGATGCCTGGAATGATCCTATTGTGTACCTAGCTAATGCTTTTGTAGTTAATATTGGAGTGGATCGCCGAGACTCTGGGACCCACTATACCCCAAACATACTTACAGAAGAAATTGTAGTCAATACATTAGAATCAATAGTTTATACGGGCCCATTGGAAGGTAAACGGAGAGAGGAATGGGAAATAAAATCACCTCAAGACATCCTTAATCTTAAAATATGTGACCCAACAATGGGTTCAGGTGCATTTCTAGTTCAAGCATGTCGATGGCTATCAGAACGATTAGTTGAATCATGGTCTATTGCAGAGAAAAAGGGGCAAGTCATTACAATTGAAGGTGAAATTCGTAATTCATTAGAAATGTTTGATCCTATACCTACACAACCTGACGAGCGATTGATTATCGCTAAACGGTTGATTGCAGAGAAATGTCTATACGGTGTTGATTTAAATCCTATGGCTGTAGAATTAGCAAAACTTTCGATTTGGCTAATTACAATGGCTAAAGGTCGTCCATTTGGTTTTCTAGACCATAATCTTCGGAATGGTGATAGTTTACTGGGGATTCATAACCTGGAACAGTTATTTAACTTAAGTTTGATTCCGACTAACGTACAACAAATCCAAATATTCCAGCAAAAGGTTGAAAAAGCTTTGAAGGAAGCCATTGAACTACGCCAACAGTTACGGAAAGTATCAATCAGAGATATTAGTGATGTTGCATACATGTTTCAAGTTAATCAGGAATCTCGTAAGAAACTTGAAGTGATTCAACTTGTGGCAGATGCAATGGTCGCAGAGGCGTTAAGATGGGGGAATAATGCTACACAATTTGAAGCTGCGATAGGGTCATTTGTAACTAATATAGTAGGATATTTAGATGGAAGTTCTGATTTAGATATGTCAGTTTATAAAGATTTAATAAAAGAATTTACATTTGAGTCAACTGAGGGGACATTCCAAAGAAAACCGTTTCATTGGCCGTTAGAGTTCCCAGAGGTGTTTGTTGCACATAAAGGATTTGATGCAATTGTAGGTAATCCCCCCTTTCTATGGGGAAGTCGTATTAGTTCCCGACTTGGCGAAAGATATCGCGACTGGCTACTCAGTCTCCATGAAGATGTAAATGGTAATGCAGATCTTTGCACTCATTTCTTTAGAAGAATAAACAACTTAATTGGGGTGGGAAGCTTTGGGTTAATTGGGACAAACTCAATTTGCCAAACAGATAATCGTACAGCCGGCTTAGTTCCGATACTTTCGGAAGGAAGTTCTATAATTTGGGCAATTTCAGACATGCCTTGGCCAGGTAGAGCAGTTATTCATATCTCTAAGATAGTAATTTATAAAGGAAAGTACAATGGTGTTTGTAGACTAGATGGAAAAGAAGTGGATTACATTTCTAGTTATCTAGATGATAGGCTGAATAAAGTTGATCCTTTTCGTCTCTCACAACAAAGTAGAAAAGGCTATAAGGGAGTTGACACCGGAGGCCTTGGATTTGTATTAACAGATAATGAATTGTTGGAGTTAAGCCAAAGTAGTCCTTCTTCCCTTGATCACGTTTGGCCTTTATTGAACGGAAATGATTTTTTGAGACATCATGAACAAAAGCCAACACGAATGATAATAAATTTTTCAAATATGACCGAAGTTGAAGCTCGTAAGTATCCCATGTTAATGGAAATAGTAGAGGACAGGGTTTTCCCATACAGACAGACGGTTAAACGAAAAGCGAGAAAACTTAACTGGTGGCTATATAATGAAGCATGTACTGGTTTATATACTTCGATATCAAAATTGGATAAAGTTTTAGTAAACTGTGTTGTTTCAAAGCATATTTGTTTTTCATTCATGCCCACAAGGATAGTTTTTACAAATGCCTTAAATGTTTTCTCAACGAACAAGTTTGAAGATTTTGCTATACTTCAGAGTTCTTTTCATGATTATTGGGCACGATATTACGGGTCTTCTTTACGAATTGATAATAGATATAATCCAACTGATTGTTTTGAAACCTTCCCGTTCCCAGAAATTAATCATACCTTAGGTGATATCGGTTTAAGATATTATGAATACCGAAGTCAACTAATGAAAAAGAGGAAAGAAGGTCTAACAGAAATTTATAACCTATTTCATGATCCTAACAATACCGACAAAGATATAGTATTCTTGCGAGAATTACACATAGAATTGGATACCATAGTTGCTAATGCGTACGGTTGGAATGATGTTAATATAGCTCATGGATTCTTCGAAACAAAACAAGGGATACGCTTTACTATTCCGAGTAAGGTTCGTAGTAGCGTTCATGAACGATTACTTGAACTAAATCATCTGATATATAAAAAAGAAGCAGAGGAGAAATCAAGTATTTCTAAGAAAGGCGTTTTTAAAACAACCAAAAGAAAGAAACTATTGGAGGATCAGCTTGATCTCTTTGACTAATCTGTTCTTTTTGGACTTCATAGCAAGGAACTAATAATTTGGGGGGATGCAGAGTGAGTGAAGAAAGTAGAAAGATATTTAAATCAGAAACCTCACAAATAAAACCAGCTAATGCCTGGGTAGTACAGCTTAGCGAAAGCCAAAATTTACGGGAATTCTCTATTTCTATCAACATAAGTCGGTCTGAAACAAATGGAATAAATCAAGGGGATATGTTTATCGTAATACTGGGGGAAGAAAGAACCATTATTTTCGCAAGAGTTTATCGGAAGCGTTCTACTTCACAGGAAACGATCATTTTCTTTGACGGTGTGATGCGGGCGAATAACAATAATATATCTGCAGAAATAGCTATGAACCTTATAAGAGATGAACTCATCGTCAGATTAGATTGGGGTGTTTTCGAAAAAAACTTAAAAAATTTGTGTGGAATAGAGATTGCTTCTTTTCCGACTATATCTGGTAATTCACCCAAGGAGCAGGCTTATATCCGTGATCTATTGCAAATTGCAGTTATGGATGACTTGCTTGGCCCCGCTGGTGGCCCTGAGGAAGAAATCGTTGGTATGAGCGTTCGTGATCGTTATCTTGTAGGGAGGCTTGCACCCCAAGAAACACGTGTAGAAGAAGCAGACGACTTGTCAAATGCGAGCGGGCGAATCGATAATGAAGATTCAGATGGCGAAATTGATGCCTCAACTAATCAGTCTCTAGTTCCTTCTTCAATTGGGTTCACATTCTGTATTGAGGGGTCTGTTAAGGAAGTTGAACTTATTGCTAGTTGGGGAAGATATGAGCGTGCAGAAAGTAATAAGATTAATGGAAAGACTGGAAAGCCTCTTCGTGCGTGGAAACGGATACCTTCGGGTGGAACTAGGATAATTGAAATAAGGGATAGCACTATTAAGCCATTACAAATAGATGTTGATTGCCCTAATGTTGTTATTCAAGGCATGATAAGTAACCCACTTGAAAATGGGGATAGATTGGTAACGTTATTCCTAATAAACAATCAAATCAGTCCGGCACAAAACCAAGATCAAGCTTGGTTATTTCAACCAGAGTTACTAGTGCGAGAGCCCCAAAATAAAGCTATCTTTAGACGACGGCCGATCCTTCAAGTTGAGGATTTTGACGAAGAACGTGAATCATTGGAAATGGTATACCGTCATCAAGTAGAATTTGCTGTTGGACATGGTATATCAGTACATGCTACTCCTGCAGATGGGGGTAGTGAAAGAGCGGTTCAGATCAGTACCAAAGTTATACCTGACTATGAAGTTCCTATCACTGAAACGCCTGGTCTTGAACCGGAGGATCGATCGGCAATGCGTGAAATGGTGGAGTCTGGGTATCTTGATATGGAGCTTTTGGCTGAATTAGATGGCAAGGACCTAGAAAGTGCCTTGAATATTCTTGCCAATGATTATGGCGTATGGATTCATGAGCAAAGAGAACGAATAGCTAATTCTGTAAAAGGGTACGAAGAATCTGGAGTAGATGCAATGGATCGCTGCGATCTTATTTTAGAGAGATTGCGAGAGGGCATAGCTGTTCTTAAATCAAATTCACTAGCGTTGGATGCGTTTCGTTTTGCTAATCGAGCAATGGCTACTCAACGTATTCATAGCATTTATGCACTTTCAAAGCGGCGCGGCGAGACTACGAATCTAGACGAAATCAATATTCGTAAAAATCGATCTTGGCGCCCATTCCAGTTGGCTTTTATATTATTGTCGATCCCTGCTTTGGCTGACCCTACTCACCGTGATCGTACAGAGCCGCTAGAGGCTTATGCTGATTTGTTATGGTTTCCAACCGGCGGTGGGAAAACGGAGGCTTACCTTGGAGTGGCTGCCTTTACCTTGGCTATACGGAGATTACAAGGTAATCTAGGAGGATTCGATTCAGGCCGTGGACTAGCAGTAATTATGAGGTACACACTTCGACTATTAACCTTGCAGCAGTTTCAACGTGCGACAGCATTAATTTGTGCAATGGAGGTACTCCGACGAAAGGAAACGAAAATGTGGGGGACACAACCTTTTACCATTGGTTTGTGGGTTGGGCAAAAAGTAACCCCAAACACTACAAAGGAAAGCCATGATGCAATAGAAAAGGAACGTGATGGAAAGTTTCGAGGTGGCTCAACTCCTGCTCAACTTACTAGTTGTCCATGGTGCGGATCCGAAATTGCGCCTGGTCGTGATATTCGCGTAGATCTTGATACCGGAAGAACATTAATTTTCTGTGGGGACAAGTATGGTCGATGTGATTTCAGCCAGGTGAAATCTAAAAACTTAGGTCTACCAGTCCTGGTTGTAGATGAGGAGATATATCGCCAACCGCCTTCTATGTTGATCGCTACTGTAGATAAGTTTGCTATGATGGCCTGGAAAGGTCAGGTTCGAACCCTCTTTGGTCGAGTAACTCAGGAATGCCAGCGTCATGGACTATTATGGCCAGATGCTGATTGTAATGGGAATCATAAGAAAAAAGGTTACCTATCAGCTACTTCCGTAAAAAATGTGTTATCAGTTCGACCGCCTGACTTAATCATTCAAGATGAATTTCATCTTATTAGTGGGCCTTTAGGGACAATGGTAGGACTTTATGAAACAGTTGTCGATGAATCATGCACTTGGGAAATGAATGGTAAAAAGGTACGGCCGAAAGTTATTGCATCCACTGCCACAGTAAGAAAAGCTCAAGAACAAATGAATAACGTATTTCTGCGCCAAGTATCAATTTTTCCGCCACATGGCCTAAATGTAGAAGATAATTTCTTCTCCATTCAAAGGTCTGTAGAAAAGAAACCAGGTCGCTGTTATATGGGTATCTGTTCACCGGGAAGTTCGCGTCCAGCCGTATTGATTCGGATTTATGTTGCAATGCTTACCGCGGCGCAATCACTTTATAATCACTTTGATCAAGCTGCGGATCCTTATATGACTGTGGTTGGATATTTTAATTCTCTTAGGGAATTGGGTGGAATGAGAAGGCTTGCTGAAGACGATGTTCAGACCCGTTCCTATCGGGTAGAGATGAGCGATGTCGAAAGGCCTGGCTTGAGTCAAAGATCTGTAAAGAATGTAGATGAGCTTACTTCACGAGTATCAAGTAAAGAGATTCCTAAGAAACTTGATCAATTAGAAGTGAAGTTCAAATCATCATGGGAAAAAGGCGAGACTCGTGCCATAGACATAGTGCTTGCGACTAACATGCTTTCGGTTGGTGTCGACGTAAATCGTCTTGGTTTAATGGTCGTTAATGGCCAACCGAAGAGTACCGCTGAATACATTCAGGCTACCAGCCGGGTAGGTCGTTTGTTCCCTGGTTTAGTTTGTACTGTACTTACATGGTCTCGGCCTCGGGATCTCTCACACTATGAGACATTCGAGCATTATCACGCCACCTTTTATAAACATGTTGAAGCTCAATCAGTTACTCCATTTGCTCCTCGAGCCTTGGATAGAGGATTGACAGGGACTATGGTAAGTCTTTTGCGGATGAATCACAGTGTCCTAAACCCAAATGTGGGAGCACAACATCTCGATAATCACACCAAGCCAGAAGCGGAATATGTAAAACAAATTGTAAAGAATAGGGCATGGAAAGTGAAGAATGAAGAAGCAATGAATAATGCATTTCAGATGTCATCCGAAAGAATTGATATTTGGGCAAGAGAGGCTGCTAGGCCGGGTCGACGACTAGGATACGAGAAAGAATACGGTCAGGGTGACCTTGTGGCTTTGCTGAAGAAACCAGGGGTACTTGCATGGGATAATGTAACTGTTCCTATGTCTTTGCGGGAGGTTGAACCGGGTGTTCAATTAATCATGGATATAGCAAATCTTCCTGACCCACCAAATTGGAGGCTGAAAGAAGGAGATAGTACTGGTGAAGGAGGAAATAGAAGATGAGTACTTATCGAGTGGGAGCAGTCCGACCTTCTCAGCTATTGTGGACCTACGGACCAGGAGCATTAATAGACTTACCTAACTTATCAGTAATAACAATGGGTTTGGATCGTTGGAATGTTGAGAATTGTGCACCTATTGAAGAGGCCAGATTGCTTGCTGCCGTAAGACGCAGACTGGGGCAGCAAGTTGAACGATTGCGTGTCCCGCCATTTCTAAGAGACGAAAACGCAGACCCGATGTCTGCTGAGGGAAAGATTGGTGTACCAGTTAGGCCATTCCCACGCTGGTTAAGATGTGTAAAATGCGGGTTGTTGGCAGAATACGATTCAGGTTTATTTAGAATAAAGCCAAATCCCTATCGCCCAGAGCAAACCCACTTTATTCATGAAAATTGTGAGAAGGGTAAAAAATCGGATGCCGTACCGGCCCGCTTTTTGCTAGCTTGTAGAAATGGACATCTTGATGATTTCCCTTGGCGTTGGTTTGTACATGGTGGTCCATCAGATTGTAGAGGGACATTAAGGTTCTTCGAAACAGGTGCATCGTTACAGACTGAAAACCTTTGGGTAAAATGTGATGGCCCATGTGAATCCTCAAGATCTCTAGTTCATGCCTTTGGTAAAGAAGCACAAGAAAATTTACCAGCTTGTCGTGGACGGCATCCCCATCTTGATACATACGATGAATCATGTGATGAAGATCCGAGGGCTGTATTGCTTGGAGCTACAAATAGCTGGTTCCCCATTACATTGTCAGTGCTAGCGATACCCATTCAAAATAACCTATTAAATCAACTTGTATCTGATGGTTGGGAAGATTTTATCGATGTCGAAAGCCTTGATGAATTAAGAGGGACTATCAGAACGCTCTCCAGAAGGGGGAGCTTACCTGGAATAAGTGAGTATGATCCTCAGGAAGTATGGCAGGAAATTCAAAATAAGAAAAACGGACAATCTCTTGAGGAGGATGTATCGGAACTGGATATAAAGGTTCCAGAGTGGAACGTTTTAACATCAACATCACCTCCAAGTGATTGGCCACAATTCTTAAGTAATAGAACAGACCCTCCAGCGAGATACCGGAATAAAATATCAAATGTATTATTATTAGAGAGACTAAGAGAAGTAAATGCACTTCTTGGATACACAAGAGTGGAAGCTCCGGAGGAAAGCATTGATACTGATGATCAACCGACAATGGCAAGTTTATGTCGCGGACGTCCGGAATGGGTACCAGCAAGTGAAGTACATGGCGAAGGGATATTCATACAGTTTGATGAAAATGAGATTAGAGCTTGGGAAAACCGCGGAACTGTAAAAGAACGAAATAGTAGTTTAGAAATGGGACATCAAGGTTGGCGGAATGCAAGGAAATTAGATCCTGATGCCGGATACCCTGGGATCAGGTACGCGATGTTACATTCTTTCGCGCATCTGTTGATTCGTGAGCTTGCTCTTGAATGCGGATATAATGCAGCCAGTATTAGAGAGCGAATATACGCGAGTGATGATTTGGAAAAGCCAATGGCTGGGGTTCTATTGTATACTGCAGCGGCTGACTCTGACGGCACATTAGGAGGGCTTGTAGAGTTGGGCAAAACAGAAAACCTTGGGAGAATTATTGATCAAGCATTGTCAAGATCTGAGATTTGCTCATCGGATCCATTGTGTTCGGAGCATGACCCAAGTCAAGATAGAACTCTTCATGCTGCATCATGTCATGCATGCGCATTTGTAGCAGAGACTTCTTGTGAACGGGGGAACCGATATCTCGATAGAGCGCTCCTTGTTAATACATTAGAGTGTAGCGAAGCTGCATTCTTTAAAAGGGAAGTACAATAGATGAATGAAATTTTTCGGATTGTTGCAGAGCTAGGGATGAAACTTCATCCAGAGCGGATTGATGCTATTGCGACAAAAATTGAAACATTAGGTTCGTTTAAAGATTTCTCGAAGTCGAAATCTAGCTTTGGACCTAATGTTGACAGCATGTTGATTCAAAGATTTGAACGTGCTTGGCAGAATTCTAGTCATGTCAAGCCTGCTGAGTTATCTATAGCACTACGTAGTTCATCTTACACTTCAAGTATGCACAATATGAAGAGTTCATCAGAATTAGTTTGGACAGGCCCATCCACCGGGATTGTACCTGTTAGACATACTGAGCAAGTATTGTGTCAAGTAATTAGGTCTGCGACAAAGAAACTATATATTGTCAGTTACGTTGCTCATAAAGTCGAATCAATTGTTCGTGAATTAAGTAAGGCAGCTGACAGAGGGGTTAGTATCAATTTTATTTTAGAATCTTCTACTGAGCATGGAGGAACAGTAAGTTTCGATTCCGTGGGAGTTATGAAAAAAACAATCTCGACAGCAAATGTTTATGTATGGAAAAAGAACGATCAAGCAGTAGGGGCAGTCCATGCAAAATGTGGTGTTGCTGATGGCAAGCTCTCATTTATTACTAGTGCTAATTTTACTTCCGCTGCAATGGAAAAAAACATGGAACTAGGGGTTTTAGTGAAAGGGGGGCACATTCCAGAAAATCTAGAGCGACATATAGAGGCACTTATTTATACTGGTGCTGTACAAAAAGTTTAATCAAATGATTTTGCTCAGAAAGAAAAGAGTGCCAAAAGTCCCATAGGACTTAATCGACACTCTAAGGGCCAACTAATAATTGAGTTGGCCCTAGCCCTATCCTCGTTCGCTCCCCGCGGCTTCCTTAAAGCGTATGACAAAATTTCGATTTTCGACGTTGAAACGAGAGTTTTGATTAAAGGATTCTTCCCGATTGTATTTGAAAAAACCGGGTATGCGTAGAATTTCACGTTCCGAAGAATTGACATTAAGAACGATAAATATTTCGTAGGCATCTTTCTTCTCTTCACCGAATGCGACTTCTTCCTTACTAATATGGAATTGCTTATCTAGACCAGTGCTAGCCTTGACCTCTACGTACTTCAACTGACCTTTCTTATTTATGTAACGGATATCATGTTTTTCGCCATCGTTGCCATATTCATTGTTTCTGGCTCTGCGACCGTTTTCAGATACCCATTCCACATTTTCTTTTCCATATTCTTCACAAAGGGCTAGGTAAACGTAAGCTTCTCCGAGAAACCCGATTTCATCGTTTTTAGCATGGTTATGTAGTGGCATCGCACGGCTGCTAGGTTCTCTTTTATTAGAAGGTCCTGTTTGGTTTTTTTCAATTCGATTTGTTTTCACAGTCTTAATAGTACTATTAGGTTTTTCAAGCTGCATTGACTCAAACAGATTAGCATACGTCGGCGTACTTAAAGCACCTTTATTGTCTGAACCAGGTACATCCTGGGTTGAAACGCCGCGATGAGGCGATGAGTTTGACGTGAGATAGTTATTTACGAGCTCCGTTACTTTGCCGAAATACAGAAGGCTAGCCTGCTCCCTTTTCTCTGCAAAAGCTTCAAATTGAACTTGGGTAACGCCGTGTTGACGTAATTGTTCCCATAACCCCTCGCGGTTACGATAATATTCTGCTTGGAGATCCATTTCTTCAATCGATTTAAGCTCGGTTAGATCAATTTGGCACTGTTCTTTTAAGAAATTTTCAAAAGCTGAGTAAGCATCAAAGCTAACTGAGTTATGTATATTGAATGCTCCCCAGTATGAGTAGTGATCTCTTAACTCGATAAAACGTTGCTGCTCTTGAACAGTACCTTGCAAAAGGCGTCTGTGTAATAATGAAAGAAAACCACTGCGATGCTCCATCTTTAAGCTGTCAAGTGTTGTGAGGTAGTAACTCTTCAGATTAGCCTCGGTAGTAGTAAATGTATTAAAGTCGTGAGTGTCAATCCCAACAGTTTGGAACAATCGAATCAATAGTGGTGCACTGTGCACAGAACTTGGCTCCTCATAGTCAATTCCAGTCCAAAATGGATGAATAAACTCAGGGTCAAGCTTCGTTGCGGATGCAATTGAGTAAAAGAAATTTTCCTCTCGTTCGATATCTAAAGTGCTAATATTTACATCAAGTGCCCTAAGTACAGCCAACCAAAAATTACGTGTTGGGTCTGTAGTTATACCTAATAAATTACGCGCTTTGAGAAGTTTCACGAGTTGCTCGTCATCTAATTCCCTTCTTAGCAGTTCTTCTCGTTGCACCGTTTTTTTAGAATACAGTTCTCTATAGTCCTTGCGGTTCTCTTCTACTCTAAGTACGCCAGCGATGATTTCAGCAATAACTTCGTTGAATTTAAAATCATCACGAAGATCTTGCATGTTTTCATGTTCATCAAAGGGTAGTTTTAGGTAAATCTGATAGCTATTATCTGTTGTTATATATTCATAATCCTTAATAAAGAAGGAATGCGCTTGACTATGATGGGTAAAAGAAGCACGGATATCCGTGCACAAAAAAATACTTAATTTCTTAATTCGATCAAGTTCGATATGTTTATTATCCTTGTCGAGGCGGTAGGCGTAAACGAATGGCTTGAACTCTTCAAAGTCCGGCTGAAATTTATCATGTAGTGGGTGGAGTAACGGTTTATCAGCCAACTTAAAGCGAAGTCCAACGAGAGGCTTTACACCTAATACTGATAAGACCTGTTGGTTTCCCGATCTGCGCTCAAGATCTAGTAACGGGAAATGTTTCATGATTTCTTCACAGTAGGTACGATTCTCCACATAATATGCTTCCGAGACAGGGTAGTATAATTTCTTTCCATTCTTCTTTGCTAAAACCTTCCCTTCTTTAACGAATTGAAGATAAGAAGGATTAGTTTTGTCTACTTTTGATTTGTTCATTATGATTTGCTTATATATGCCTCTCGCTTTGGCTCCATTTGGATCAATAACCGGAAGATTTAAAAGTATCGTATATATTGTCTCTGAAGAGAAATGCCGCAGGTCATGACCAACACCGAGCTTCATTAGCAACGCCTCAACTTGTTCAGAAAGAATGTTAGCGGCTGAAAGAAACCCTTGATTTACATCAAATGCCGGCACCTCAATTAAGGGAGAGAACTCAGAACCAATAACCTTTGACAGACAACAGAACCGTGTATCGACCTTAATTCCTTGTGCATTCTCGATCCATTTAGTAGTCTGAAGTTTCCATACAAAGTATGATTTGATTTGGTTAGCATATAAGTACCGAGAGTTAACCTTGCGTTGGATGGGTATTGATGCACGAGCGTTTCGATTCATTTCCCTGCCTTCGTTAATTAATTTAAGAGCTTGGGGATCTTTAAGCAACCATACTAGGATAGAAGCAAAAGGGGCTTTTTCCAATATCTCGTCCAACCTATCGGCGCTTTCTACGTTTATTACAGTTCGCCAAGATTTAACGTTCCATAGATCTTCAAAGTGAGTGAAAAGTTCTCCTTCGAGTGAGATCGGGTAAGGAATATGTCGGAACATATCTCGTTCATAATCCTCATCCGTAATCTGCCTGACTGTAAAGCGCGGGAATTCGGCTACCCCAATCCAACTTAGATAGTATTTTATCTCTGATTTATCATAATGATCCAATCCCAGTTTCTTGGGAGATCCTACAAAAAGGTTGTTGTCTACATTTTCTAATAGCTGCTCAGTAACAAAACAGTTGTAGTCCTTACCGAAGTAAAGTTCACTGGCATTATAGATATTGCCTAAACGGTTCAATAAAGGGACATTAAGGCCAGATGGGAAGTCCTCATTGTTTTTACGAGACTTGTAAATATCATAAAGAAAGAGAAGAAGTTCGCTAATATAGTTCTTTTGATTCGCTTTGTCCTTGGCAGCTAATTCCCGGGTCTGGGTGATGGTTCTACGCAGGACGCTTTCTAAGTTATATTCTTGCACATTAAATATGTTAAGTGCATTTGTTAGTGCTCTTGCGCCTTGAACGTTGCAGACCCGTTGTAAAGCTTTATATAACCCATCATGCATGAATTGGATTGAGACAAAACTGGGCACATTCATATTTCGATTCTCCGGAGGGAGAAAGAGTTCGGCATCAGAGCTAATTTCATCGCCGTTCTGATCGATAAAAATGCAAAGTAACTGCCTATACTCGAGACTTTTTAACTGGTCCCTGTAATCTTGCATTAAATAATAGATGCATCTAGCTCGGTTATTCACATCCCATTGTTTCGAAACTTTGTTTATTGCAGTGAACATAAAATTATGATCATACGTGAATAGTTTTAGTTTTGAAAGGAGCTTGATAACCTTTATTTCTTTGGTGTGTATGGTAAGACCTGGAAAATGGTCGCTTGGGAGGAAATCAGCATACGGATTACGAAAATAAAAGGGCATCTGATCATAAGAATAGTATGTTCCACTGATTACGGGGAATAGCTTATTCTGTTTGATCTTTTCAAGCAGTTTTTGATCAAACTCCATATTTATCAGATTTTGATCCATGTTTTCCTCGAAAGTAAGAAGCTTTAATGCTTCCCAAGAAACGTTTGATGATCTATTGGCGATCTCAAGAGCAGTATCAATCATTAATTGGATTAATTCATCTAAAACATATGCGTTCGCGGGTGACTCTGTTAGATAATTCCGGTTTCCGGTCAATTCAAAAGTCCCATGCATGATTGCAGGAAAGGGTAGTCTGACATTGGTTTTAAAGAACGAATAGAGTAAATGTGTATCATCATCTAACGTGTCGGTAAAGGCGATCTTCACCTCGAAGTTTTTCTGCTCAAATACTCCTGCTCGTTTACGAAGGTTCCATGTTTTTTCGCGGATTACCTTTCCATCTTCCTCTAAGCTAATTTTGACTTGCTGATCACTTTGCACTGTCTTGGACATTACGATCTGGCGACCGGAACTTCTGACAACAATGTGTTCTAAATGTTGTAGGAAAAGCAAGACCTCCATATCTAGTTCATCGATTTGCTCCTGAATATCCTTTTTTGTTTCTTCCTTGATAGACAGCACTATATAAGTATCATACCTATTATAAGTATGATAATAATCCGTTCTCCATTTGGGAGTGAGCAAAGTAGCTATTGGGTGACTCTCATTTGACTTCTCTGTAAGCAGAGTTTGAATCGAAGGGTGATCTTTAATTAGTTGCTCTAAGTACGTTACTGCATTAGTACGTGAGAATTCTATGGATAAACCTTCACTTTTTATGTAAATGCTATTTGCCCAACTGAGTACTGATCGGAAACCAGTGCCTTTGTGGCCAATCTTATTCTGTTGAGTAGATTTCGGACTGAGATATGAATAGAGAAGCGATTGAACGCCGCCCTCAGAAAACGGATTACCGTTATTAGCGATTATAAGTTGAGTGTCTGTCAACTCGATGTATGCTGTCTTATCTATGGCAATTTCCGACTCATCATCGGCATTCTGCAGCATCTCTAAAAATTGCCGCCCGTTATAATCTTTGATTTTTTCCACTTCGTTGTTGTAGTCACTAACAATTCGTGCTGGTGTTTGAATGTAAGTACTTCTAATGTTCTCAAGCTCATGATCAATGAATTGTTTCATTTTCGAAAGTTTATCATTACTAAGTTGATTAATCATTATTCCCTCACCCAAATTCTTCTAACTTATTTTTTTCATAATTATACCAAGGGTTTTGACTACTAGAACAGCATTATTTACTGGCATTAACAAAGACGATCTGCAGATTCTGGGTGTGCTGCGGAAAGCATCCGAGAAACATCCTGATGGGGGATTGATCTTCAACCAGATTTCGATTTAGAACCAATACAACATTCTAAAGGGATTCGTGAACGATTTGAAGAATGTTTACTTCTAGAATGTAGACGGAGGTCAATACGCTCACGGTAAGAATCTGGGGCTCTCACAATAACTAATAGCATTGGGGTGCTAGTATGTCTTTATTGAGTGTATATGTGACTTCTAAATCTCAATTCCAAACCTATTTGTAAAGGAGAATGGGAAATGATTTTCGAAATAACTGAGAAAATGGTCATTAAGATTAGAGAGTGGGACACATGCGTAGCATCTGATGTAACAGGGGGGAAATTTGCTTATACATTTATTCCAACAAGCATTGGGCTGGTTATCAAAGTTCAATGTGATATTTGTAAAAGAGAACTGGATCTTACTGAGGGGTGGGGTTAAGAAAAGGGATAGTATTTCGGGTATTGGAATGAACAGGGTGTATTTTCCAAATAACACATGCTATAATATGGATGTTTCGGGTGAAACAAGTGAACCTTATCAAAAAAAGCGATTCTCGAGAGTATTCAAATCTTACTCGGTGGATCGCTTTTTTGGTTACAATTGGATTAAATGACGGAGACCAAAGAGCTGCTTTTGATAAGGTTGGATACCCTGAAGCACTCGCTGCGGCAAATACCATTCTAAATATATCGGGGTTGAAAGGACATAGCATCGGGGTTGAAAGGACATAGCATCGGGGTTGATAGGACATAGTATCGGGGTTAAAGGCCATTATATTGGTGATGACAGAACATGAATGCAAGAAATCTATTCAAGACCTTTTGTATGAGCTTTCACAGGAGCTCAAAGATAAACCTTACGATCATTTTCTTCAAGCGAAAATAAGGGCGTACAGGATTCTTTGAAAATTTGATTGAATTCATGCTCATATACCAAATGGCCAGTTTATTAATTGCGGAGTAGAATGTATGTTTCGCGACGGAGTAGAATGTATTGAATCGATGAACCATCAGACTATATTCATCCGCCCAAAACTTGTAAATCCCCCTCATTGGCAACTATATAGAGTGTAACAACGATAATTAGGTTGAATAAGGGGGTAATATGGAATGTGAGGTAAGAGAAAATAACAAAGAATATTAAGTTCAAACTAGAAGTATCCTAGGACTTTTCCAATAATCATCCGGAACTTCTATATGGCTGATCCTATATTTAAGCATGGAATTTACTCAACGCGAATTTGTATATACCAGAGATCAGGAGATTGGTAATAAATATGCAGTATTCAGTCACCTATATAAAAATATTGTGACTAAGCGTGATCACTGAAAAAGCGATCGTCGGGAAAGTGGTTAACCTTGTTCTCGATCGCTTTTAATAAAGTATTGATAAAAGTTTCAATGCCGACGGTCAAATCTGGCTGAAGGCTGGGGATAAGATAAGAAACGAGACGCTCTTCTGATTTGGAGTATCTTGCACATACTACTGGCACAGCTATTGAACAACGTGCAAGCCCACCAATTTACTCAAAATCATATATCTCACAATAACCTGTCTTTGCAGACTCCTTTTTATTAACAAATTGTTGTATGGAAGATATATTAGATTGTGCACTGTTTCTTTCGTTATCTATTCTAGAGAAAAACGAACTTGGGTCCCCTGAAAATGCTGTCCTTAGAGCTGCTTCCACATGTTTCATTCTACCTTTACCCGTATTTAGCTGATTTTTAAAAGGAATATCACTAGCGGCGCTCCATTCAAAAAATTTGTGAAGCGAATCTTGAAGTGCGTCATTTTTTTTCTTCAAATCAAGCTTTTCTTCTTTGAGAGACGATGTTAATCTTTCTAGCTCACTGATTTGCCTTTCTAATTTTTCGATCAAGCGAATATGTGACCGTAATTGTTCTTCCAGGGGTTTTAGTTGCAATTTTAGTTGATGTATATTCGACTTGTTAGTTTCAACTAAATAATCAGTGTTCGGAATGATTAATTGACGCTTACTTGGTTTTGCTGCTGTTTTGGACAAAAGTTTGTTTGCTTCATCAATCATTTGTCGACCTTGGTATTGTGGCTTTCTCCAGAAGTCGTCGCTAAGTTTGATATTCTTATAGGTTTTCTCTGAAAGTTCGCCAGTGGAACTGTCTACCAGTTGGTAATACAACTTTTCTGTAAAAATAGGGTGTTTTTTATTATATAACTCCAATGCAAAATCTCTTACATTGCTGTACTCAATTTCGCCGTTTATCTTATATTCATCCAGGTATAACGAGATTATTTCTTGGATAACATCCTTAGCATACATTCTAGTTTTATTTGCCATCTATTTCACCATACTTCTTTCCATGTTAAATAAAAGTGAAGCGCGTTTAAAAATTTCATCGTCGATTTTCTTTTGTGTAGAAAGAATCTTTTCAGCGATCTCTGGATTAAGTTCCTCTTCAAACACGAATCGATTCAAGTCCTTTAGAAACGAGAAGAGTCCTGCAATGGTATGATCACATTCGGATATAAAAGCTTTTAGTTCCTCCGCATTATTTTCAAACTCTTGGACAGTAAGTCTCCAATAGTCACAATGAAAGCAGTGAGTTCTACAAAGTTGCTTCGGATCAGTACAATATCCCAATTTGAGTGGCTTCTTAGTCGACGTAGCTGGCGATCGGAGTATGAATTTTTTCTTAAATGCTGAGTCAAGTCGAACTGATAGTGTGAAGCTATCCTTAAAGGCATCTTCATTAATATTAACTTTAGATATTTTCATTCCTAACATGAAATGTTGCATTAATTTGCGCGTTTCTACCTCAATCCAAAATTCTTGGTGGTTTTGATAATTAGCCTGTGTCTCCAGAAGCAGATGTCCACCAAATCGAGCAATTTCGGGCTTGCTCCAGCCCTGGGCTAGCATATTAATAAATGCAATGTGCCTGGAATCAATGGGTCGTACTCTTATGAGGTCGGCATTTTGATCAGAATAGTCTTTTTCTTTTGATTTCTTACCCACCGGTGGAAGATGAGAATAACTGAGGCCATATTTTCGATGGACAATGTTTGAATAAAACCTCTCTATCAAGTATTGAAGGTCAGGAGAGAGAAATGATTCATTCGACCTCTTTCGTTTATAACTACTTTCGCCAGCCGGTAACGTTAAATCATATACTTTTCGGGAAATTAAGGTCTTTCTGGTCGCATGGTTATATCTTTCGATTAATTCTCCATATTCTACAATTAACCCCTCAATGTCGGGTGGGATTTGTATATTATCGATTATTTGCTTTCTTCTTATATTTCGCTTGTACGAGTTATCTCCTTTGAGTCTGGGAAGCTTAAGATAGCACTTTTCATCTTCATAAATTAAACAATTTGGAGAAATAGCGCAAAACTCAAATGGTCTTAGCGGAATAACTGTTGTAATCCTCCACCATAGTAGCAGAGGGAAGTAATGAAGGTATTCTTTCTGATCAGCGTCTTCTACTTTGAAATAATCATCTACAATGCTTGAAAATCTGAGAATGTCTATTCCGCTGGGAATAATTCTAGTTTTACTCTCAGGCTTCAGATTATTTAATAACCTGTACAGTGCTTCTGTATATTGATCGACTGTGGGGAAGTTATTGTAAAAAGACAAAAAGTTGAGTACAGAAGAAACAATCTGGTGCTTAGAACTATCTGCTAAAGGTAAACTCTTAATATGTTCTGTATAAGATTCGACCTCGCTGATAAGAAAAATATGGGTACGAATTAAAGTATCTCTAACATGAAAAAAGTAAGTCTGCACCGAGGCGGCAGTTAGCCGATCATTTATTAGGCGGTCAAGAGCCCAACATTTTAATGCGATTTTTAGTTCATCTGCTTTGATATGTCTATAAAATCCCATCTCGCTCATAAAGGTGAAGTCGATGTCTTCAGAACTACCACGAATAGGATTAAACAATCCCCAGTAGTCATCCGAAAAGTTAATTTGCTTATGGAGTGTATTTTCTTGAAAAGAACGTTCGTTCAATTCTCGCATCAGAAGTTTTGCTTCTTTAATTGATTGCTGATGATTGAATATATCTGCCGTTTCAAGATCAATGTCAATATTTACTGATTGGGCGGCAGCCAGCTTTGTAAGGTTCATGAATATACCTCTGTCAGTTTTATTGTTTGATAAGCACGTAGAGAACCAATTTCTTGTAGTTTCTTATTGAGACCAATGGCGAACATTGAAACTTCCTGTTTTCCATACTTATCCTGGGCATATCTCAATAAATCCAAATCCAGTTCAAGCCAATTAGCCAAACGTGTTAATTCGGCTTCGGGTAGTTGTTCTGACAATGCATTTTCGATCGACTGTATTTTTCTGAATATTCGTTCGACTAGAGAAGAAATTGCATAAAAGTGGGGGATAGATAGCGGGCATCCTCCACAATCCCTACCCGGAAATTTACACTGTGATTCAGAAACGATACACTGATGATGTTCTTCCTTACTCGGCAATTGGCGAGTAACTATTTTGCGATAAAGTAAGTGGACCTCTTCTGGAGACATTTCTTTAATTAATTTTTCGATAATGTCCTTGTATTCCGCATGTTGCTCAATAAAGTCTCTTGATGCTTGAATGTTAAAATCATGCATCGTGTTTAAGAATCCTGCTGTTTCTTCGAGTTTGTAAATGCTGCCGAGATTATCTTTGACTTCCTTAATGCGGTTTGTCTGAACAGATTCTGAATCGGGTAGTCCAAATAACAGATTAGAAATAACATCAGGTATATGGCCGAACATATCTCTATCAAATAAATGCAGGGCAATTACGTCCATACGCTCTTGAGGAATCTGATTATAAATATCCGTAGTTTCAATGTCTGCGTGACTTCGTAAAATTCTGAGATATTCTGTATCTTTATCGTTACCGTAGAAAGCTTGTACACATTGAACCAAACTGATAACTGTCCGGTTCATAGCTCTATTAGAGAAAGAAAATGTATCCTTATCGCGGTATTCTTGGAAAAATGCATTTAATGCTCTTTGTTTAAGCATCTTTCCGTTCTCATTACATATTCCCGATATGATCGTAAGGGAATCATTGTTGAATGCCGCTGTTCTCAATTCGCATATAGCTAATGCGGTTGCTAAAGGACGCTCAACTTCTGAGGCGCAGAAAAAGTTTCTTTCCACTTGAGTCTTCGAAACAATCATAGGTGTGCATTTTAACCGGAAAATAATCTTCTTGACGTCCACGTCACTCAAATCATTGTCATATAGCCACTGCAAATTTTTTATTTCGGTTCCTTCCAGACTTATTCTTGGAATAAGCTGACAATCACTGTGCCTCCATGCGTTATTCAGGTGTACCAGCATATAAAGCCACATTGAATCGTAGCCGTTATATTGTTTCATATTTTTCTTTTCAGCAAGCTTGAGTGCTTGTGAGACTGCGGATTTCTTGTGGGTGATTAGATCATTGACATATGTAAAGAATGACTCAAATTCAAAATAGTTGTATACTTTCTTCTCTCTGTTCTCACGTTGAAGTTTGCGTGGATTGATCAGAGCTTCAAGCTGAAAAGGGCTTTTTGATTGCCTGAGCATAAAAACTTTGTGGACGAAGAGAAGAAATTGATACATCTCTTCACGTGCTCTTCTCACAATCTGTTTATTATTCAACAGTAATAAATTAAGTTCTTTTGAAGAATATTCAAAGATCTCTTTATCTAATAATTGGGTTAATGCTTCTACAACACGAATTAGACACCATATTTCACCTGCCACATCGTAAGCGAGGCTTTGCCTAGAACGAAGAAACTCGGCAGCATATTCTTTCCATAATTGTTCAGTTATAGTGTTTCTATTTGAAAAAGACAAATCGTTGATTTTTATTCGACGAATATATTCACTAAATGGGTCGCTATGGTTAGCCTCGATATATATGGCATTCTTAACGGTAATAAACTTGTGATATTCTTTTACATCACTTTTGAAATAAAGGTATTTACCCAAACCAAACTGGTCGTTTTCTCCTTTAAATATAGTCGAAAGGAGAGCAGGTAATTCGATCCTTCTAATTCTCTTTGTAACAGGTAATTGGTCAGGATTAAGATCAGGATACTCTGTTAATATTTTCGGATAAGTCATATAATCTTTGCTTAGACGCTTGTATTCTTGTTGCTGTAGTTTTACTAGGGCATTAACTTGTTCTTTCTCAAAAAACAATGCACGCCCAATATTCTTCGAGGGGGCGAGAGTCTTATCCTGAATTAGATTTTTAAAGTATCGACCCGATAATTGTAAGGTGTGCATAGAAACTTTATATGAAAGATACTTCTCCTTGTCGTATTGAGGTCCAGGTCTTCTCGGTTTGAACGTTTGGTGTACTTCCAGAAGTGCACTTTTCTTAACGAACCTTGCGTTCCTTTGAATTTCGCCAAAGCAAAAAATTTGTAGTTGTGGCCTTCTTTGAAGCCAGCTTGAAAAACCGGAATTATCCTTCTGTCCAACAAGTTCTTGAGCTTGGGCAAGGGTTATGTAATCCTGCTGTAGAATCTCCAGATCCTTTCGTTTGAAGAAATAACGTTGATCAGATATTCCATAATAGTTTTCAGGTAGCTCGTGTATTATGAAAAAATCCTCTTCTTGGGTAAAATTCACATTTAATTGCTCACGATTTTCGAGATACTTATAAAAGATAAGGCTTGATAAACCTAGCATGTTGAACATACTTTTGCACAGAATGAAAGTCTTTTCAAAATCAGCTTTTTCATTGATAAAAGATTCTACCGATTCTTCAGACACATAGGTACGAAGAGGTCTATCGGTTGAGCGTGAAACAAGCTTCAATTTTCCTAACTCAATCAGGCGATTAGCCTTTCTTTTTCCGATCCCATGTCTTCTATTCAATTCTCCTAGTGTGATCATTGCCTCAATTCCTTTATTTTCATTTTTTCAATAAACTCTTTGCTTGCTTCTGCATTTATTACAGCATTTGCAAGTTGTCCGATTGCGCGTTCCATCTTTTGTTTAGCGGTTAGTTGATCTAAATAATCAGCAACGGTTGTATCGTCTGCATCTCCACGAGCATTGGCAGTTTCACGCACACTCATGCTAAGATCGTCTAAACAAATATTTGTGAAAACCCCTCGTAATGTGTGTGTGTTAAAGGGCTTAGAGGTTAAATAGGTGTAATCGTCAAAGCGTTCCTGAGCCAATAGTACCTTCAAGTATTTTTCAACTATTCTCTTAAACAAATTTTCATATCCTTTACCAGTTAAGGGTCTTCCCAAGCGATTGATAAATAATGCATCCTTAACAAGTGGATTTACTTCTTTAGTAAACGACTCTAGCCAAGCGAGGTGTTCCCTATAAACATTGATTAAGTACTCACTTGGCAACAAATCCTGTGGTCGTTCCTTTTTAACTTCTTCTTTGGCTGTATTTTTTTTATGTGCAAACAAGTGACTCTGTCGATCCTCGATATTAATAACAAGCGATTTACCAATTTGCATTACACTGCTTGTTGTTAAGTTGACAACTTCTCCTCTCCGCAAACCGCCGAATGCTTGAGTGGCCAAGCCTAGTGAGATAGTTTTACCCCACTTCATACTTCTCGCTGTGTCAATAAATTCTACTAAAATCTGTTGTCTATTTTCACCAAAGTCCCGGAGTCCTTTTCTTGCAGGCCTCTTTTGTTCATTACTTCTTTTTCTTGTAAATGGGGATGCTTCCACCAAATGCCCCTTTTCATTTCGGTAAGTTGGAATAATAAGATTCTGGGAAACAACTCCCTGTCTCTGAAAAAATGAATAAAAATGGGTGAGGATATTTTCCTTTCTGTCGACAGTATCTCTCTTAACGCGTTGGCCTCTGTTGTTTGTTTGGTCATCTTGGTGATCGAGGAATCGCGAACCATGAATAAAGTTAAGTCCAAATAAGCCTTGATCGAAAAGTTCAGAAAAATCCGAATCACGTGAGATAGTCTTTTCACGTACATAGTTTAAAAATTGACAAACTAAACTAGCTGCCTGTCTTTCACGTTCCATGGACATCGTAGTGCTTCGATAATTCTGCAAAAAATCGGTAACAGAATGAGGGATTTCTATCCCGTTTCGGTCAATAGTTGCAATAGTGTACACTCTAGAATTATCTAAATTGGTTTGCCTGTATATAAACTTACCTATTGTAGAAGAAGAATATTTGTTCAATATATTGCTCTCCTTTATTTAATAAAATGAACTGCCAAATTAATTTAGGAGTAAGAGAACAAAAAACGCATGAGGAAAAAAGACGGTCTCTTTCGAGTTCCGTTCTTATTTTCTTCATGCGTCGCGTGACCTGAAGTTGTACCGCTAAAGTCTCCCATAGGGTAAAAATGACCGTAGCTACTTCCATATGAAATTAATTGAAATAATTCAATCTAACTGGTAATGGTATAGATATAGGTCTTAAAATCAAAAGGTCCTCGAACTTCGTTCTGCGGAGTGCTGCCTCGCACCGAGGCTACGCCCTCTACAATATTATACACCATTCATAATCCTTTTCAATATATATTCCCAATTCATAATTTAGTGGGATAAATTCATTCTATTATTCGCTTGATACATATGGTAATTTATTAATAAGTATCGCACTCAAGTGAATTTTCCCTATGAAGGGGTATATAACGAGGCGTACAAAGGCAACCGCGAGGCTCCTCCGGAAGATTTGATTCCGCAATTCGATCTCGTGAAGGAAGTCGTGGACAGCTTCGGCGTACCGAATGTCGGCCTGCACGGTTATGAAGCGGACGATTGCATCGGGACGCTGGCTCAGCATTATGCGGACGACCAGACGCATGTTTTCGTCCTGACCGGCGATCACGACCTGCTGCAGGTCGTCTCCGAACGGGTTCACGTCATCATTATGAAGAAGGGCGCGTCCAACTATGCGGTGTACGATCTGGCCGGGCTTCTCGAAGAGCGGGGCTTGACGCCGCGGCAGATCATCGAGCTGAAAGGCTTGACGGGCGACACCAGCGACAACTACCCGGGCGTCAAAGGGATCGGGGAGAAGACGGCGCTGAAGCTGCTCGCGGAATACGGCGATATTGACGGGATTTTAGCCAATCTCGCGGCTGTATCGGCCAGCATCCGGGGCAAAATCGAAGCATCGCTCGACATGCTGCACCTGTGCCGGGATCTGGCGACGATCCGCTGCGACGTGCCGGTCAGCTGCCCGATCGACTCGTGCCTCTGGGCGCCGGATTTCCACCGGCTGCGCGCCAAGTTCGAGGAGCTGGAGTTTAAAGGACTCGCCCAGCAAATCGGCTAGATGATCTTGCAACGGGCTTCATTCCAAGCTACACTACGATAAGATAGTTTACGAGTTGGCAGAATCGCTATTTTCCATCACACAGGAGGAATAAAACCGATGCCGGATATGCTTGTCAAATTGTACGACCTTCCTGAGAAAACAACGATTATCAATCAGCTGGCCGAGTCCGGAATCGTTATCCGCCGCGGTTTGGCCCCGGAGAAGCATATCGTCAAGGCGTGGGTGCTGAAGACGTTCCGGGCGCATTGGGAGAGCGAAGTCGACGTGGCGTTCTCGCGTTCGCCGGTTTCCTGCTTTATCGCGACGAAGGACGACAAGGTCGTCGGCTTTGGCTGCTACGAAGCGACCTGCAAAAACTACTTCGGCCCGACCGGCGTAGACCCGGAGATGAGAGGCCAAGGCGTAGGCAAAGCGCTGCTGCTGGCGTGCATGCACGCTTTGCATGACGAAGGCTATGCGTATGCGATCATCGGCGGCGCGGGTCCGACCGAATTTTACAACAAGACGATTGGGGCGATCCCGATCGAAGGTTCGGTTCCGGGGGCCTATCGGGGAATGCTTAGGTAAACTCGGAAGCAGAACGGAAAAAAGCAGTTGGGCGATGAGGTTCGCTCAGCTGCTTTTTTTGTTGTATGGGTCTGTCACCCGGACCGGTTTTTACAACCAGAAGTCGAGTTGACTCCTGTATTCGAACTTTTGTGTATGAAAAATCATATAAAATGAATCAATTTGCGTCTGATTCGACGATTCTATATGAAAAATCATATAAACAACTCGGGTTGGCTGGGCGTTGCAGGTCCAATCTACTAGATATCGGTGGTACAGTTAACGACGACCCATTTTTTACAGCTCCAGGGTATCAAAGATTAAGATAGTTGTTATCGCCTTGCAACTTAAGGGGCAACACCCGATCCGCGCATCCTATCATACCAAACTCCGCAAAGTAGACCGATACCAGTTTTGCCGGAACGTGCGGGGAGTTTCGCCGATCTCCCGCTTGAAGATCGTGCAGAACTGCGCATCGTTTGAGAATCCGCACTCCATGGCGACGGAGGTGATCGAAAGCTCCGTATGCCGCAGCAGGCTGCGTGCCTTCTCCAGCCGTTTGCTCATCAAATAATGAACCGGCGAGACGCCGAACTTTTTCTTGAACAGGTGACGGAAGTGGTGGTAGCTGTATCCGGCTATATCGGCGAGCTCCTCCACCGTTATTTTCTGATTGAAATTTTCGTCCATAAAGGTGCGGGCATACAGCAGATTGTCGTCGGGACGGTTCAATTCGCCGGTCGTAACGGACCGGAGATGTTCGATTACGATCTCGCTTGTCCGCAAATTGAGCTTCTGGGCGAAGTAGACGTGCTTCTCCTGCATCTCCCCCCTCATATTGTGCAGTAGACTCAGGAGCGCGCGGTCCGGGTGATCCTGAAACAATCCCTGCTGGAGCGGGGGAAGCTCCCGGCTCTCGGTACTGAAGCCGATATAGATCACTTCGGTTTCCTCGATCCTTCTCTCGTCATGAGGCATACCCGGAGGGATCAGCGTATAGGTGTTCGGCTTGTACCGGTAATCGACCTCGCCCAGACGCGTCGAGCCTGCACCCGACACATCATAGACGAGCTCGTAGCACCGATGCCGATGGATCGGCATGTAGCTGTCCGCCTCCCGCATGCCGTGAAAAATAAAATCCATTTGTGCGAGCATAGGCCGTTCCTCCTTCCGATTCCAGGTGAGATAGCCAAATCGTATAAACAATGCGCCGAATCGTGAAAAACTATGAAGCCGCCGCTGGTGTAAGATGGATGTGGGTTGTAGGGTATAGGCAACACCAAGGGAGGAAAAACATTGATCGATTATCCGAAATTGACTCAAGAGCAGCTGCTGCAGCGGCTGACTCATCCGAAACGCAAGGTGAGGATGGTGCTGGACACCGATACGTATAACGAAATCGATGACCAGTTCGCCGTCGTCTACGCGATGAAATCGCCGAATCAGCTGCAGGTGGAAGCGATGTACGCAGCGCCGTTCCACAACGTATTGTCGGAAGGGCCGGGGGACGGGATGGAGAAAAGCTACCAGGAGCTGCTGAAGATCGCGTCCCATCTCCCCGAGATGACCGGACTCCCGATCTATCGCGGATCGACAGCGTACTTGCCGGGTCCGGAAACTCCGGTGGACAGCGAAGCGGCCCGGGATCTGGTGGCACGGGCGATGGCGAGCTCCGAAGACGACCCGCTGTATGTTGCAGCGATCGGAGCGATCACGAATGTCGCGTCCGCCATCCTGATGGAGCCTCGTATTATCGGTAAAATCGTTGTCGTATGGCTTGGAGGTCATGCCCTGTATTGGCCGAACACCCGGGAGTTTAATATGCACCAGGACTTGCACGCGTCCCGCATCGTCCTGAACAGCGGCGTCCCGCTCGTGCTCGTTCCCTGCAAAGGTGTAGCGTCCCATCTGCAAACGACGCTGTCGGAAGTAAGGGACTACGTGAAGGATCAGGGAGCGATCGGCCAGTACCTGTACGAGACGTTCGAGCACTGCAGTCCGAACCACTTCGGCTACTCCCGCGTCATCTGGGATATCTCGGCCATCGCTTATCTGATCAACGAGACTTGGCTGCCCAGCGATCTGGTGCACAGTCCGCTGTTGTCCGAAGACTGCCGCTGGAGCTTCGACGCGTCCCGGCACTTTATCCGTTACGTCCATTATATTCACAGGGACCGGGTTTTCCAAGATTTGTTTCAGAAGCTGAAGGAATCCCATTAACCACCAGAGGTTATGGAGCCATGTCCAAACTAACCTTTACGAAGATGGCGTGGACGATGGACATCCAGCTCGCTTACAGCCGGGACGAGTGAGTGTGTGCCGTTTACGGGCGACAGCATCGCCGCCAAAGTAGAGTGGAAGGGAAAGCCCGACTTGAGCAAGCTCGAACGCAAGGTTATTCGAGTCAAGGTGCGGGCGCGGAATGCCAAACTGTATTCGTTCTTTTTTCCGAATGGGGCGTATACGGGCGAGTATTGGAAGTTCAAAGAAATCTCTTGTCTCGATCCGCTGCAGTTTGATTTGTAGAAGGCGCGAAGAGCGGATGCAGACCGGGCGAGATCGGGTCGGTAGCTAGCCACTGGTTTGGGAGCGGAACGAGGCACTCAGCGACCAAGCCGACGGCGGTTTATTCGTCCGCCGCCGGGTCGTCATGCGTATCATGCTGGCCGGGATAGCCTCCGCGGTCCACCCCTTCGTGCAGGAGGCGGTTCTCGTACGTGAAGGCGCTTTGCGTACGCTGGTCTCTGCGCCAAGGCGAGCTTTTGCCCAGCGATTCGGTCAGCAGATCGGCCCCGTATGGACCTTCGGGAAACTCCTCGGCGCTCAGATCGTTGCGCTGCGATTCGACAGTGGCCAGATCCCGGTATTGACGCGGACGCTCCGTAACGAATCCGTTCTCGACCGGCTTGTTATCTTCTTCGGACATAACAAATCCCTCCTCGTACACAGGTTACTTCCAGTGTGCCTCGGGAGGGTGCTTTTTATGTGCTTGGGGGACGGGTGGCTCAGGCAGTTGGCTGTCGGCTGGCCGATAGTGCTGCGTATTGTTGGGATAAGAGCGGGAGCGGCTGTCGGCGGGTGGGTCTGCCGCCAAACCCGAATTAGCGGATGTTTGGGAGGCTGTCGATTCAATGTGGACAAAACCAAGTGGAAAGGGAAAAGATTACCTTCTGGCGAGTTTTGTCTGGAATCCCCTACCTTACATCCTTATTAAATCGAGGGATTCCGGACAACCTGTTTGAGCAGAAGAAGGTAACTTTTCACTTGGAACGGCCTGCTAACACTTCTACACAATGAATCGACAGCCTCGTTACTTGGTCAGATGTATCGCAGCGCAAGCCCTGCCGCACATCGCCCCCGCCGCGCCGATCATCAGACGTGCACACCGTGCCCCGCACACCAAGCACCGCCCGCCGCGCACCAAGACCCTGCCCCCTGCACATCCCGTACCGTATCACGCGCACCCAGACCCTGTCCCCGCACATCACACACCGCACGTCGTGCCCCAGCCCCCACCACCGATCACCGGACATACCGCACTCCGCGCATCAGTCACCTCGTCCCACACATCACATCCCGCCTGTCGCGCCCCCAGCGCCCCGCACACCCGGTCTTCGCACCGGATCGCAAAGAAGGCCGGAAGCAGCAACGTTTCCGCTTCTGCCGTCCGGCCTTCTTTATCCAGCATGCCCGGGGGAGGCCCCGGTTCTTTTGCCGAGCTAGTGCCTCTAGGCCAGTTGCTGCGACTTCAACCTAGATATCGGTAAAGTTGATCATCCCGACCACTTCCACGAGGAAATCGCGAAGGTCTTCCGCGTCCTCCTCGGACAGCTTGTAGATATGCTCCAAGTAACCGGGTTCGTCCAGATCGTCGGGGCCGATGATCGCCGTTTTGCCGGACTGGATATCGGTGATGAGCTGTTTGCCGTAGAATCGGCTGGTCGTCGTAATGGCCAGATCGAAGCGCTGCATCGAAGGCGAGATGAAGCAGACGAACCGGGTTTTGGTTTCCTCGGAATGGTCGTATAAGAAATCGAATGAGTTCGCGGACATGCGGACCTCCGTTATCGTATTTGTCGTACTTCGATTATACATGAACCCCCACCTTCCGGCAAAAAAAGACGAGCCGGCCTGTCCCTCCAAGGCTCGTCCCAAAATCCCCGGCAGCGGCAGGATCTCCAACTGCACCGCACCAGGCTCGTCCCGCCAGATTCTGCCGAATGGCTGCCTGCTCCCGCTTGCTGCCTTTTGCTGACGCTTGATTTAGCAAACTGCCGCCCAATCCGCGCACTCCCGCTTGATTGGATTGCGACAAACGGCCGCGCCTTGCCGCGCGGGTTACGCCGTTTCCCGCTCACGCCCTGATTAGCCGATAATGAGATCCTCTTTCGGATACCGGTACTTCTCCTTCGGTTTCTTGGAACGGAACATGTACAGCAGGATGAGGATGCCGATCCGCCCGATAAACATAAGCAGCGCGATCAGCAGCTTGCCCGGATTCGACAATTCCGACGTAATCCCGGTAGACAGACCGGACGTTCCGAAGGCGGAACAGATTTCGAAAATAATTTTGTTCAGCGAAAAATGCTGACGCTCCAGCGCATCGAGAATCATAATACTGCCGATGACGAGCATCGTGCCGGCGCTAAAGACGACGAAGCTTTTCGTCACGTCGTCCTGACCGATCGACCGCTTGAATACCCGCACCTCGTTGCGTCCGAGCGCGTACGTAAACAGCGTAAGCAGGATGACGGCGAACGTCGTCGTCCGAATGCCTCCCCCGACGCTCGAAGGGCTCGCCCCGATGAACATCAGGATGGACAGCAGAAACTGGGTCGGGGTAGCGAATTCAGTCACATCCATCGTAGCGAGACCTCCGCTTCGCGTCGAAACGGAATTAAACAGCGAGTAAAACAGCTTCTCGTGCCAGGCCATGCCGACGAAGGAAACGCTGCTCTCGATAATCCAGATGCCGGCCGCCCCGGCGACGATCAGGATCAGGAACATCGACACGGTCACTTTCGTATACAGCGAGAACCGGAATCCTTTGCGCCGGATCAAATATTCCCGAAACTCGATCAGCACCGGGAAACCGATCGCCCCGAGAAAGAGCAGCAGCATCGTAATCGCTTGTACGAAGTAGTCGTCGCTGAACGATTTCATCGAATCGCCGAACAGATCGAAGCCGGCGTTCGTATACGAGGAGACGGAGTGGAACAATCCTACGTAAAAGGAATGGACCCAGCCCTCGGTATAACCGGCCAGGCGGAAATAGATGCCCAGAATGACCGTGCCCACCGCTTCGAACATCAGAGCCAGCATCAGAACCGCTTGCATAAGCTGGACGAGCCCCGCCAGATTGTACCGGTTCTGGTCGAGCATGATCAGCCTCCGGTGGGTCAGCGTAATGCTCCGGCCCAGGATGATATATAGAAATGTGCCCAGTGTCATGATGCCGATTCCGCCGAACTGCAGGATGGCCATAAGGACGAAGGTGCCGAATGTGCTGAACGTATCGGCTGTGCTTACTACGGTCAGCCCGGTGACGCTGATCCCGCTTGCGGCCGTGAATAAAGCGTCCATGGGCGATAAGCGGACTCCCGGCTTCAAGCTGATCGGCAGCATCAGAAGCAAGGTGGAGACGACCGTCGCAGCCAAGTAACAAACGATGATAAATTGCGCAGGTGTTAAACCGGACAATCGCCGGCCGGCCCATTTTTTCATTGTGCGACCTCCAGTATTTCCAATAACGTTCATTGTACTATATTTGCAGACAAATGCCATCATTTGCCGAATGACACTCTTGTAAAATTAGGGTGAATATGGTAATATGAAAGTGAATCGAATAGACGGCCGGAGGAAGCACCTCTTCTACTTTTACGTGGAAGGGGTGCTTTTTGTTTTGCCGTATAATGAAGGGGGAACTGGGATGAACCTCGTTTTTTTGAACAGCTTTGAGAAAGTAACGGAGCTGGAAGGCATCGTAAGCGCACAAGTGTCGATCGCGGAGGAGTTCGGGGAGTGGCGGGTATGGTGGCATGAGAAGGGAGACCAGACGATCCCGTTCCAGGAAAGCTGGTATACCGGGATGGCATGGGACGAGATGATCGGCGAGTTCCGGAGACGGATCGGGGAGAAGCGGCGCGACGGATACCGTCCGCTGATCGAGCCCGATGAGGGGCGTCAGCAGACGTACGGCGGACGTTCGGTCTTTGTTCGCAAGCTGGAGCTGTACGGAGAGAGACACTCCGACCCTGAACTATACGAGTCGCTTCGCAAGTGGCGGAGCAAGCAGGCGGCCAGCGAAGGGAAATCGGCCTTCATCGTGGCGTCCAACCGGATGCTGGCGATGATCAGCGCGTTCCTTCCGCAGACGGCGGAGGAGCTGCAGCAGATCCCGGGTTTCGGCGAACAAAAGTCGGCCATGTACGGAGAGCACGTGCTTGCGCTGACTGTCGGATTGGCTCGCACTATCTCTTTCCCGTTGGACTGGGTCGATGAGGCGATTGGCGTTCAGGAAGTGGAGCAGTGGATGCAGGAGCGCCAGGAGGAGCGGAGAAAAGGGGAACAAGCGAAGAAGGAATTGAAGCAAACGCTGCTGCAATCCGTAGCCGAAGGGAAAACGTTAAGCGAGCTGGAGCCGCTCGTCTCCTTAAGCCGGAGGGAGCTGATGACCCGGATCGAGGATCTGGATAAGGAAGGGTATGAGCTGGAGCCGCTGATCGAAGCCGAGCTTGCCGCCGTGCCGGTGGACGTCGTGGAACAAGCATGGCAGCTGTTCGATTCTTCGGGCGACCGTTACTTGCGGCCGGTGCTGAAGCGTCTGTACGATGAGAAGTCGCTGGATGACGAAGCGCTCAGCCGGGCTTACGAGTGGCTTCGCCTGCTCCGGCTCCGGTATCGGAAGACGAAGAGCGGCGCTGTCAAGGAGGAGGAAGCCGCAGCCGAACAGACCGCCTGAATGAAAATGAAGCGGCTTACTTATTAAAAAAAACCGTCCGGTCCTCAAAACGGGCCCCGGGCGGTCTTGTTTCCTGCTTTCGCTGCCTGCTGACAGCGGGAAGGACGTTCAGAACCAGTCCTTCTTCTTGAAAATGAAAACCATCGACGAGCCGACGGCCAGCATACCTGCCAGCACGATGTAATAAGCATAAGGCGATTTCAACTCGGGCATGTACTCGAAGTTCATCCCATATATACCGGTAATAATTGTTAACGGCATAAAGATCGTCGTCAGCGCCGTGAAAATCCGCATGATTTCGTTCGCCCGGTTGGACAGGCTCGACTGGTAAGCTTCTCGCAAGTTGCCCATCAGATCGCGGAATGTCTCGAACGTCTCGGTGATTTTTACGGCGTTTTCGTGGATATCCCCGAAATATTTCTGCAGTTGGTCGTCGATCAGGCGAAGCTCTTTGCGGTTCAGCGCCCAGATGACGTCCCTTTGCGGAGCGAGCATTTTTTTGAGCCATAATATTTCGCTTCGCAGTCCGATAATTTCGTTCAGATGCGTTTTTTTCGTATGCATGAGGATATCTTCCTCAAGCGATTCGATCTTCGCTTCGATCCGGTCTCCGACGATAAAATAGTTGTCGACGACCATATCGACCAGATGATACAGGAAGCGGTCGGGCGAATTAACTTCCTCCTCCCATAAGACCGGCTTGATCGAGCGGATTTCGTTTATTTTTTGCCGGGTGACGGTGATGATGGCATGTTTGAACAAGTAGATGTTCAAGGCGCGCAGAAAAATTTCCTCATCGTCATACCGGATGCTGTTTATAACGATAAAATAGTGCGAGTCGTACAATTCGATTTTGGGCCGCTGCTCTTCTTCGATCAAGCTGTCTTCGACGGCCAGATCGTGCAGTTGAAAGAGCGGCTGGAGAATTTCCAGATCCTCGACGTTAGCATCGATCCAATAAAAGCCGTTAGCCGGCGGGATCAAGGCTGTAGCGATATCTTCAATTTGAGTAAACAATCCGTTTTGCACCAGACGTACCTTCATCTGTCTCACCCCATTAGCAGTGTTCCCCGGTTTGCGGGTTGTCACCATGCAGCTTGCCTGAAAACGTCAAAAAGACATCGGTCGCAGGTGCGGGCGGGAGCAGGCTGCAGAAGAAGCAGCACTTTCCGCGTCCGCTGCGGACGCCATGCCAAATAAAGACGATTGCCGGCAATGCAGGCCGTTAATTCTCAGAAATGGCCAACAAGACGCAGCAAACGAACTGCTTTAGCTGCTCGGAAGCGACAGGGGTACGTCCGGAAACGGTCCGGGCGTCTACCGAAGCAATCGACACATCGGCGCAAGAGCCGACTGCCGCTTCGAGCTATTCAGTTGATTCGTTGTCGGTCCGGGTCGGTCCACGTCCATGCGTCGTTCACCCCTTTGGCGGTAATTGGATTCCGTCGGGGAATCCTTGTCTAGTATAACGCTATGGGCGTCCAAGGCACAAGATGCAACGTGCGGGAACGGACGCTTTTTGTGCAAGCCGGCCGGAGGACAGTGATCGAACCGGCTTTCTAAGGCTGGCTCCAGACTTGCCGCCTTGAGCTTTTACAGTGTATGGCGCCGGATCGGAGGCGGTGCTTCGCCGTACCTGGGTGTCAGCTGCTTCCGCGGTTGGGGGATTAGCAAGAACGTCTTGACGAAATGCGTGCGATCGGATACATTAGTACTATGTAACCATAACCAAATAGCTTTGAAACTCTTATCAAGAGTAGGTGGAGGGACCAGCCCTATGAAGCCCGGCAACCGACAGATCCGTCAGCAGACGGGGACGCACGGTGCTAATTCTTGCGGGAACATGTTTGATGTTTCTGGGAGATGAGAGAGGACATGCGAGCACTTGCGAAACGGTGGCCTTTCTTCATCACGAAGAAAGGCCTTTTTATCGTTGCGGGAAAGCAATCTTTGCCAAGCCGGATGGCGAGGAATTACGCTTTTACCGATGATCCGGATCTTTCGCACAGCATCGACCGTTGCTGCTTCGTTCACCCGTCTCTCGATCGGAAGTTACTTACTATTCATGAAGGAGTGATCGGAATGCCCATCAAAATACCTGACCATCTGCCGGCTAAAGAAGTGCTGATCGAGGAGAACATATTCGTGATGGACGAAAGCGTGGCGTTTCAGCAGGACATCCGGCCATTGAAAATAGCGATACTCAATCTGATGCCGACGAAGGAGACGACCGAAACGCAAATCTTGCGGTTGATCGGCAACACGCCGCTCCAGGTCGAATTCGTTCTGCTGCATCCGAAAACCCATACATCCAAAAATACGAGCGCCGAGCATCTCGAGACGTTTTACAAAACGTTCGACGACGTCAAGGGCGACTACTTCGACGGCATGATTATTACCGGCGCACCGGTCGAGCAGCTTGATTTCGAAGACGTGAACTACTGGTCCGAACTGCAGCAAATTATGGAATGGACCAAGACGAACGTCACTTCGACCATGTATATTTGTTGGGCTTCGCAAGCCGGACTGTACCACCATTTCGGGGTGCCGAAATATCCGGTCGACCACAAGGTGTTCGGGGTATTCCCGCACACGACCAGCACGAAACATGTGAAGCTGCTGCGCGGCTTCGACGAGCTGTTTTTCGTCCCCCAATCGCGCCATACGGAAGTGCGCAAGGAAGATATCGAGAAGGTGCCGGAGCTGGATATTTTGTCCGAATCGGAGGAAGCGGGCATTTATCTGGTCGCGACCAAAGACGGCAAACATATTTTTGTAACGGGCCATTCCGAATACGACTCCTGTACGTTAAAATGGGAGTATGACCGCGACGTGGCCAAAGGGCTGGAGATCGAGGTGCCTAGAAACTATTTCCCGAAAGACGATCCGACGCGCGAACCGCTGGTTACTTGGAGAGCTCATGCCAACCTGCTGTTCTCGAACTGGCTCAACTACTACGTGTACCAGGAAACGCCGTATGACCTGAGCGCGCTCCAAGGCCGCCATTCGGACGAGGAACGGATAGCTTCCCGGGCCTAAGCCGAGAGCGGACCGAACGGACTGAACTACCAAGGAAGTAAGCCTCGCCGGCTTGCCATATAGCTATGCCGCAACAGACGGGCGCGAACGAGACGGAACTGGGATCCTCCGGAACCGCCTCTCTTTTGCCCATAATTCCCATTATGCCTAGGAGGATAATAGAGTATGAAAATAGAAAGCGTTTTGGCTCAAATCGGCTCGTTGTCGGAGCCTGGAACCGGTGCCGTCAGCTTCCCGATTTATCAGGCGACCGCGTTCCGCCACCCGCGTCTGGGACAAAGCACGGGCTTTGACTACTCGCGTTCGAAAAACCCGACCCGGGCCGTGCTGGAGCAAGCGATCGCGGAGCTGGAGCAGGGAGACGTCGGCTTTGCCTGTTCCAGCGGGATGGCCGCGCTACAAACCGTATTCGCCTTGTTCAGCCAAGGCGACCATCTGATTGTATCGCTTGACCTGTACGGAGGTACATACCGGCTCATCGAGAAGGTGATGGGACGGTTCGGCGTATCCGCCACCTATGTGGATACGAACGATCTGGATGCGCTGGAAAGCGCCAGCCGGCCGAATACGAAGGCGGTGCTGATCGAGACCCCGACCAATCCGCTTATGATGATTACAGATCTGGAGAAAGTGTGCGGCTGGGCAAAAGCGAAAGGGTATGTCGCGATCGTCGACAATACGCTGCTTACCCCGTTTTTCCAGCGGCCGATCGAGCTTGGGGCGGATATTATCGTGCACAGCGCGACCAAATATTTGGGCGGGCACAATGACGTGCTGGCCGGTCTGATCGTCACCAAGGGCAAGGAGCTGTCCGAGCAAGTGGCGTTCCTGCATAACTCGATCGGGGCGGTGCTCAACCCGCAGGATTCGTGGCTGCTTATGCGCGGCATGAAGACGCTGGCGCTCCGGATGGAGCGTCATCAATACAACGCGACGAAGATCGCCGAGTTTTTGCAGGCTCATCCGATGGTCGAGCAGGTGTACTACCCGGCTTTGCCGTCGCATCCCGGCTATGAAGTTCAAAGCAGACAGTCCAGCGGCAATACCGGCATTTTCTCGTTCCGGATGAAAGATGCCCGGACGATCGAGCCGATTTTGCGCCATATCCAGCTGATCGCTTTCGCGGAAAGTCTGGGCGGAGTCGAGTCGCTGATGACATACCCGGCCGTGCAGACCCATGCGGACATTCCCGAAGAAATCCGCAGACAAGTCGGCGTGGACGACCGGCTTCTCCGTTTCTCCGTGGGTATCGAGCATGTGGACGACTTGATCGGGGATTTGTCGAACGCGTTCGATGCGGCTCAGGCCGAGCTTGTGTAAATTGTAAACCGGAGGGGCCCGTGGATCGGGCTCCTTTTTTGGTCCGGTTACGGCCTGTATTTCGCCGAAATTGTGTGGTAATATGTCAGTATTGTACCCATAGACCGGTATTTTGCGATCAACCATTTGGGGGTTCCCATGGCCTTCGTGCACAATGTTAAGCAGCATCTCAAAGCCGCACTCCGTCTGCCGCTGCCCGACCGGCTGTTGAAATATTTCCCCCCGTCATTCACCGTCAGGGACCCGGTATTGTCGCTGGTAAGCGGAGCCCGCCGCAAAAACAAAAGGTGTGCGCTGATCCTCGTGAAGCTCGAAGGCGCCCTGTCGATTCTGGAGACGGTATCCACCGAGTGGTTCCGCACTTTACAGCAAGCCGTCCAGCACACGATGATTACCGTTCTGCCGCTGTTTTTCCGGGAATCGGATATGATCGGCGCGAAGCATTGGCATGACGAGTTTCTGCTGTTCGTCCAGCTGCCGGATTCGGTTCAGCAAGACAGCTTGCTTAAAACAACCCGGCAGTTCCGGCTGGAACTGGAGCACCGGATCGGTTCGCTGTACGCGGCGGACGGCGCCTGGAACGGACGGATTCGTCTGGTAGCGGGCTGCATGTTACTTTCCCCGGATATCCCCGATACGGAAACGGCTGTGTCGACGGCCTACCAATACGCATCTTCGGCCGCGAGCGGACGTCTGCCGGAAGATTACGGCGCCACCCGTCTGCAACTGATCGCGCTGACCCGCGATGAGAATATTCACGTGCTGGCGCAGCCGATTATGAATTTGGAGAACGGCGAAGTCTCCGGGTGGGAGTTTTTGACGCGCGGACCGCACGATACGCCTTTTCATTCCCCGGGCGATCTGTTTGAGTACGCCCATCAGGCCGGATTTCTTCCCAGGCTGGAGCAGCTTGTGTTCAAAAAGGTGTTTCAGGAACTGACGCGCAGAGCGCTGAAGGAAACGGTTTTTCTGAACATTACGGCCGTCTCGCTGGGCCAGCGCGCCTTTCTGGACGCTCTGCTGCTCACGCTGGAACAGTATCCGGCAGTCCGGCCCGGACAGATCGTGCTGGAGATTACCGAACGGTATAAAGTTCAGGACTACGACCATCTCTCCGGCCTGGTGCGGGAGTACCGGGCGCTCGGATTCCGGTTTGCCGTGGACGACGCGGGAACGGGGTTTTCCAGTTTACAGTCGATTTCTGAGATTATTCCTGATATGATCAAGATCGACCGTTCGCTGATCCGCGACATCGATACGGTGGCTGTCAAGCAAGTGATGCTGCGTACGATCCTGTACATGGCGGAGCATATTAACTGTCAAGTTATAGCGGAGGGCGTAGAGCGGCAGGAAGAAGCTCACGTTCTGTTCAAGCATAGGGTTGGGATGGGACAAGGCTACTATTTTGCCAAGCCGGCTCCGCTTCAGCACGATTCGGAGCAGCTTCACCTGCAGCGGCTGAAGGAGAAAATCATGACCCAGCGTCAAGTGAGCAGCGCCTGACCTTAACGTCCGACAGGGCAACGGCATAGTCCCCGGATTCCATGGGAGGCGTACTCGGCAAGCCTAACTTCATGGAGACGGGGTTTTTCTTTTTAGGATTTATGTAAATAATTGGAAAGGATGGGGTGGGTATGGCGAGTAGGCCTAGCCGGGCCACGCTTTCGAAACGGATGGACGATATGGTGCGAACGATCCGCGACGATATCGTATCCGGCAAACTGAACGTGGGCGATTTTTTGCCGTCGGAGCGGGAGCTCGGCAAAGTGTACTGCATCAGCAACAAATCGGTTCGCCAATGTCTCGACGCTCTCGTGTCCGAAGGCCTGATCGAGAAAATTCCGAAGGTCGGCAACCGGATCGCCGGCGTATCGGACGGCAACTCCGTAACGATTCGTTTCGGCTGCCACCAGACGACGATCGAAGAAGCCGATCTGGGCACCCTGATCTCCAAATTCCACAAGCTGTATCCGCGTATCCGGGTTCAGCCGATGATGCTGGAACATTATGTGAGTATCCGCCAATCGCTTGAGAGCGGGATTATGGACGTCGTCACGGTGAATATTCCGAATTTTAATGAGATGATCGAGCATGACGCCTTGCATTTGCTGGAAGACCAGCGGCCCAGCGGCGACATCTACCCGTATCTGAACAAAGCGTTTACCCATGAAGGACGGCAATCCGTGCAGCCGTTCCTGTTCTCCCCGGTCGTATTGTGCTATAACCGGAAGCATTTTCAGGAAAACCATCTGCACGAGCCCGACAGCAGCTGGACCTGGGACGATTTGAAGCAAGCCGCGGCGAAGCTGTCGGTTCCCAGCGAACGTTACGGATTTTACTTCTTCCTGCTGTCCTGCAACCGTTGGCCGGTATTTCTGCTCCAGAGCGGGATGCGGCTGCCGCCCGAAGACGAACCGATCCGGCTGTACGGCTCGCCTTGGATGGAGGCGCTTCGGCTGTGCCGGGATACGCTGCTCAGTCAGACGAACCTTCCGTTTTTCTACGAGGAGGCAGATGCGGAGAAGCTGTTCCTGCAGCAGAAGGTGTCGATGATCATGACGACCTATTTCGGCTTGAACGAGCTGAGGAAAGCCGACTTCGAATACGACATCGCTCCGGTTCCATCCTTCGAAAATCCGAAAACGCTGCTCGTCTCGATCGGTCTCGGGATCAACGTCAAGTCCGAGCAGAAGGAAGCGGCCCAGACCTTTATCGACTTTATGACCTCTTACCAGGCCCAGCTGTCGATCCGCCAGCGGACTCTCAGCATCCCGGCCTTGAAGCCTGCCGCCGAGTGGATGGGACCGGAGACGATGTACCGGCCGATCAGGTATCCGATGCACCGCGATATTGTGCCGACCTACAGGATGTACACCGATCTGAACGTAACGTTCGAGATGCTGGTGACGATCATCAACGAGATGAAGCTGTACTGGTCGGGACTCGAATCCGAGCAGGCGGCTTGCGCCAAAATTGACGTAGCCCTGGAAGAGCTGCGCCGAAAAAAACGGCAGGAAGCATAAACAACCGGTCCTCGATCAGGCCGGTTTTTTTGCGGGCCAAAAGCGGCGTAAAGCGCCAGGCGACAACGTTCGACAGTCCGCATTCACTAAAACAATCGGAATAATAAGAGACACATTCTAACTTCTAATTCGAATTTTGTGAGTTACGCATAAGTTACAATCAGCACTTGGAAGCGATTTATTTCTTGACAAAGTCGTTTTTGATCCGTTATTATGAAGTTATTCAGAGTTAGTTGTGAGTCAAAAACGACATTAGAAAGCGGGAACAGCATGAATCGAATTGCCTTGTTGCCCGGTGCCGACATCTGGGAAAGTATTGTAACCGACAAATACTTGAACCAGCTTCGCCAAATGGGAGAACTCGTCGTCAATACGCTTCCCGGCGCGCCCTCGAAGGAACGAGTTGCCGAATTGATCCGCGATGCGGACTTTGCGATCACGTCCTGGGGATGCCCCGCCTTTGATGCCGATGTTCTGCGAGACGCTGGACGTCTGAAGCTGGTAGCTCATGCGGCCGGTACCGTGAAAGGAATTGTAACCCCGGAGCTGATCGAACGCGGCATACGTGTTAGCAGCGCCAATGATGCGCTCGGAGTCGGCGTAGCGGAAACCGCGCTCGCGCTTACGATCACATCACTCAAGCGGATGTGGGAGCTATCCCAAAGCACCCGGGAAGGGACTTGGGAGGAAGGCAAGGAGCATATCCGGGAAATGTTCGATATTACGATCGGCGTCGTAGGCGCCGGTAAAGCCGGAAGGCATTATATTCGTCTGCTTCAACAGTTCGAGGTCGATATCGTCCTGTACGATCCGATCGTCTCCGTCCAGGAAGCCGTAGAACTGGGCTGCCGCAAGGTCGAATTCGAAGAGCTGCTGGCAGTATCCGACGTCATCTCAATCCATGCTCCGTCGATCCCGGAGACGAACCATATGTTCAATGCGAAGGCGTTCTCGATTATGAAAGACGATGCGGTTCTGATTAACACCGCACGCGGGAGCCTCGTTCACGAATACGAGTTGGCGGCCGAACTGGCCAAAGGGCGATTCACGGCATGCATCGACGTCACCGAACCGGAGCCGCCGAGTCTGGACCACCCGTTCCGCAAGCTGCCGAACGTCATCTTGATCCCGCATATCGCTGGCGCGGTCAACAATGGCAAGCAGCGTATGGCGAGACACGCCGTCGAAGAAATTCGGCGCTTTATCGCCGATCAGCCGCTCGAAGGCGAAGTGAACCTGCAGAACCTTCACGTCATTGCCTAGTTTTCCCAGCGTGACAGGAATTGATCTTGATCCTGTCATCGCCTTACAATTCAAGTGGAAGCGTTTGCTGGCCGAATGCCAAGGAAACTAGTGGAGAATTCTATTCAGGAGGTGAGGCGAGACCGTCGATCACGGAATGGGCCTAACGGCCGGAAACCGTCTGAATTTGAATGAATGGGCACGATGAAGGGGATCAGTCGCCAACGTTTTTTACAAAATACCGGAGCTGCTGCGGCATCATATCGGAGGAGGAATTCCATTCCATGAAAACTTTGAAAGTATTAGGGGCGGTCGTAATCGCCAGCACGATGGTACTTACCGCTTGCGGTGCGAAAGAAGAGCAGAAGCCTGCTGCCGGCGGGGATAACGCATCGGCTGGCAACGCGACTAACAATCAGAAGCTGGATCTTCGTTGGTTCCTGTTCGCGCCTGCAACGGCGAACTTGCCTTCGGCCGATAAAGACTTCGTCAAGAAGACGATCGAAGAGAAGTTCAATGTCAATTTGAAAGTAGAATATTTGCCGTTCGGTACAGACTATGATACGAAAATCAACGTAATCATGACCGGCGGAGATCATCCGGACATGTTCCTGGCTAACGGTGCAGCGAGCCAAAAGTTCGCGGTTGACGGATTGCTGGCAGATCAGAGCAAATTTGTAACCAAGCAAACGATGCCCAACTATTTCAAATGGATTACGGAAGACGAAATTAAAAACTACCAGTTGAAGGGCATCACGCATTCCCGTTCGCCAATGCCGTTCCAACGCGGGACGTATGGTTCGTTCTATATCCGGAAAGACTGGCTCGACAAGTTCGGCCTGCAGCTTCCAAAGTCGTATGACGAGCTGATGACGGCGATGAAGAAGTTTTCGCACGAAGATCCGGACGGCAACGGCAAGAAGGATACGTACGGATTCAGCGCGGCTGCTGCCGGCAACCGGATTCCGCTTGACTTCCCGGCTTGGATCAAAAACGGACTTGTAGCCGACTTTATGATCGACGAGAAGAACCTGGAATTCGTAGAAGTGCAAAGCGATGCGAAGGTACAGCAGGTTATTACGGATATTAAAGAAATGATCGCAGCAGGCGTAGTCGATCCGGACTGGTTCGTTAACAAAACGCCTCAGCATTTCGACAAAGCGGCTCAAGGCAAAGTCGGCGTAGTGTTCGCAACCGACCGCAATATCGCTCTGGACTCCGTTCCTACAAGCATTCAAGCGCGTACGAAGCTGATCGACCCGAAAGCCGATTGGCAGCCGATCTTCCCGTTCAAGGATCAGCCGTACGGCTGGAAGCAAGGTACCCCAGGGGGAGCAAGCCCGTTCCTGTTCTCGAAAGCTGTAGCCGACAAAAACCCGGAAAAAGTTCAACGCTCCGTTCAAATTCTCGACTGGCTCGCCAGCGAAGAAGGCTACCTGATGACTCACTACGGTCAAGAAGGCAAGCACTATAAGAAAGAAGGCAAGAAAATTACGATCGACCCGGCCGCTTACGAAGCCGACGTTACGAAAAACGGCAACTTCCTGGACATCTGGAGATTCTTCACGAACTTCGACGATCCGACCGTTCATGGCCTCGAGATCATCGATCCGCGCGTATCCGACCGCGACCGTGCCGTACTCAAGTTCGTTCAAGAGATTCCGAAGCATAAGGGAGAGCCTGTAACTCTGGCTCCGCCTCAAGGCATGAATATCGGCGACTATCGTAAAGAAATGGCTCGTCTGCAAATGGTTTCTCTAATGGACGACAAGGACGCATCGAACTGGCCGAAATACCGGGAAGAACTGATGACCAAGTACAAAGGAAAAGAGATCTTCCAAGCGTATGTCGACCAAGTCAACTCAGTAAGACCGGCTGACAAGCAATTGAAGCCGTTCAAATAAAAAAAGTGTGTTTTGATTCGAAACGTGCTTTGCAAAGCTATCCAAACCCATAACCCATGCAAGGAGGCCGTCCCGATCCGGGACGGCTTCTTTGCGTCGTAAGCCGCGTTTTTGCGTCCGCACCTGTCGATGAATTGCCAAGTTTCATTCTGTTTTTCCGGTGGGCGATATGGTACGATAGAATTACATGCGAAGGAGTGATTAGGATGAGCCGGATCGACCGCATATTAGACAAAGTGCTGGCGGGGGGACGACTGGATTTGGAGGATGGGCTCGCGCTGTACGACTCCGACGAGATCGAGAAGATGGGCGCGGCCGCCAACCAGATCATGCTGAGATTTCATCCGGATCCGGTTGCGACGTTTGTGATCGGGCGGAACGTTAACTATACGAACATTTGCGATGTATACTGCCGGTTTTGCGCGTTTTACCGGGCGCCTGGCTCCAAGGAAGGCTACGTCCTGCCGGACGAGACGATCTTCCAGAAAATTCAGGAGACGATCGATGTCGGGGGAACGGAAATATTGATGCAGGGCGGCACGAATCCGAATTTGCCGTTCAGCTATTATACGAATATTTTAAAGGAAATCAAGAAACGGTTTCCGGATATTACGATGCATTCCTTCTCTCCGGCCGAGATCTGGAAGATGAAGGAGGTTTCCGAAGGCTTGTCGCTGGAGGATGTCGTCCGACAAATTCACGAAGCCGGCCTCGACTCGCTGCCGGGCGGCGGAGCGGAGATTCTGGACGACCGGACGCGCCGCAAGATCAGCCGTCTGAAGGGCAGTTGGACCGAATGGATGGACGTCATGAGGACGGCGCACAAGATCGGGATGAACACGACGGCTACGATGGTCATCGGATTCGGGGAATCGATGGAAGAGCGCGTGCTGCACATGCTGCGCGTCCGCGAAGCCCAGGACGAATGCATTAATAATAAATACCCGTCGCCGGGCTTCCTGGCGTTCATCTCGTGGACGTTCCAGCCGGACAACACGAACCTGAAAGCCGAGAAGCTGGGAGCCGACGCGTACTTGAAAAACGTGGCGATCAGCCGCCTGATGCTCGACAACATCCCGAACTTCCAATCGTCGTGGGTAACGATGGGGCCGGAGGTCGGCAAGCAGTCGCTCCATTTCGGCTGCAACGATTTCGGCAGCACGATGATCGAGGAGAACGTCGTATCGGCCGCAGGCACGACGCACAAGGTCAACATCGGCTCGACGCTCGACCTGATCCGCCAAGCAGGCAAAATCCCGGCGCAGCGCAATACGAAGTATGAGATTTTGCGCGTGTTCGACGATGCGAATGCGAAGGTTGAGAACGATTTTGTGATGCAGAACTAGGTTTGGAGTTGAGGTAAATATTTCATACGATTAACGGGCATGTACTAGGCTGTCGATTCAATGTGGACAACCAAGTGGAAAGGGAAAAGATTACCTTCTTAACACTTCTACACAATGAATCGACAGCCTCATGTACTACACTTAATGGTGTATTTACCCTGTAATCTACAATAGTAACTACAACGTTTGTCTATCATTAATCCACTTGCATGGATTAGTATGGATAAGCGGATAATATAGATAAGGATAATAATAAAATCCTTGTTTATATTACGAATATCACACGAATTACCAAATTACACAATGAAATCCACAAAAACTGGACTCCTAAGGAGTCCTTTTCTTGTCCAGTTTCGGATTTTTACTTTCGCTTTAATCAACGGATTTACATAAACGTTGTGCCGATCTTCCCCGACCACATATGGCTGCATAACCTTATAAAAGGCCTTTCGTTGTTTCGGGGTTACCCCCAACTCTACTAATCCTACATGCTGAATCATGCTCTCACCATCGTACACTCCAACAAGCCAACCAAATTCATCTTTACGCCAGCCAGTCAAGACCACATCTACATACGTCCAGTTAATGATCTTCTGCCAGCTCGGGCTTCGCTGCCCAGCTACATATACGGATTCCTTACGTTTAGCGACAATCCCCTCCATTTGCCTCGATACGATCTCCTGGAATAACCTTTCGCCCTCAAGCTCAATGTAAGGCACAACGCTGATTCGTGGATTCCCAAAATCTACTCCAGCGAGCAGTTCCTTGCGCCTCATCAAGGGCCAGCCGTGTAAATCCTCACCCTTGTACCGAAGGATGTCGAACACCATGTAGTTCGCTGGCTGTGTAGCAGTCAAGCGTAGTATCTTATTAGCCTTTTGTGCAGCGAAGCGCTCCATGACCGTTTCGAAGTCGATCAGCCCAGACTCGCGATTCACGCAAGCGACTTCGCCGTCTAGGATAATGTCGTCCTGCACGATGTCGCACAATTCCGGGTATTGTCGCGTACATTCGTTGTTGTGGCGTGTATAGAGCCGAGTCGCATTGTCTTGGCGCGACAAAATAAGCCGGTGACCATCGATCTTCGGCTCATAAATATGATCCGGGCTGTTGAAGGGAGAGCATGCAGTTTCTAAGAGCATGGGGGATATAAACATATAAAGACACCTCTACCTTAATTGTATCAGTGTCTTCACCTAATATAGACCGGAAAGTGTTGGGATAACCAACAATCTCCACAATATAACCTGTAGTCATCCGAATCATTTGAACGTCACTCCATAATACCTAAATTGCACCCGCCCATCCTTTCAATTTTCACTGACTTTTGCTCGTTGTTGTCGAGAAGTTGGTAATTTAACGTGGAAGGACGCACGAGTTCAATAAAATAATCCCCTGGCGATACTTCCTTACCGTCTGTTCCAGTGTGGTCCCATGTAAATGATGCTATAAAAGCAAACGAACTTGGAATTACCCCCGAAAAATGCGGCAAAGTCCGACTATATACAACCTCATTGCTGTCCATTGACCGAACTTGAAAAGTAAGTTCAATTGGACTAACCGATATATCTTCTTTCATATTGTTGTGGATTTGTGCAAAGAAAGATTGATCATTTTGATAACCACCCCCGGGCGAAATAAATAACGGGACACTTGGAGCGCAATTAGATACCAGTTCTCCCATTTTTTTTTAGCTTCCACTCGATCGTAGTCTTTCCTTGATAAATATCGATTTTTTGCATCCAATTCGTCGATTCCGACCCAGGCTCATATTGGATCGATGCACCCATTTCTTCAGTAAAAAGTCTTAGTGGGATATAGGCTTTATTATTGTAATTGATCAGACCATTATCTCCGGTGACATCAATAGATTTTACCTCACTTCCGTTGTGGATTGTAACAATACTCGGAAAAAGAGTTCCTTGGATCGGTGAAGATGGAACCGCCGCCGTTAGAAGTATCAAAATAACTCCACACCATAATCCGGACATCCATTTGCTCATCATTAAGCTCAGTGTCGCCCGGACCGCCATCGTTCTATATCCGGCATGTCGAAATACCGGAGGATGCCGGGCAGGATGATGCCTTCGCTGTCCAACGGATCGTACTCACGCGAACGAACGAAGTCGGCGATGCTGCTTATCCCGTTCACAGTTTCGACCTGCTTCAACCGGTCGTCCAGGATCGCGGCCAATGCTGCGTACATGCCGAACCGTCCGTCCGCATACAGCCGGATGTCGGGATTCTCTCCGCCGCTGAGCGACTCAACAAGATCGAGGGCGCGCACGACGTCGAACGTCCGCAGTGCGGCCAAGCTGTCATCCAGCCAATACAGATCGGTGACAAACTTATGGACCGTGCCGAAAAAATCGTGCATGCCGCCGGCCGCCGTAACGCCGTTCGGCATAACCGCTCCATCGCCGGATACGTCGAGGACGAATACCGCCCGGCCGGCCTTGCACGTTTCGCGAATCCAGCGAAGACGCGGCCCGATGCTTTTCGTACCGCGCGCCCACAGGCCGATCGTGACAGACGATGCCGGCCCCGCGCATTCGCTTGAACGGAATAGCAACCCATGATTGAATAACGACGTCTGGCTCCACCACAGGATACGTTCGACGCTGAGCTCCTCGTCCAGCTTGCCGAGTACGGCTCTTCGCGGATTAAGCGGACAGGGCGAGCGCCCGCCGTATACCCGCTCGCGCAGCCAGACGAGCGCCCGCTCCTTCCTTGCCGGCTCCGGCATCGCGGTTGAAGCTTCTTCCAGAAGGGCAAGCCGGCCGCAGTTCGCCTCATGGATGGCGTGCGCATCGCCTCTGTCGCCGCGCAGTTGCCCGCTTTTCGTGCACCCAAGCAGCTCCGGGGAAATCGGTTGTATCCCTTCCCACGAGCAAACGGGCGGCTTGCCCAACAGATGTTTGCTGAAAAAAACAGCCGCCGCTTTCGCCATAGGAGGCGAATACGTATGGACGCAGGCGTCTTCGAAATATTCCAGACCCGCTTCTCCGCAGCTGCCGTACATGTCCCAAAACCGTCTCGTACGCTCAACCGTCCTGCGGGTTCCTTCGATCGGGAAGAAATCGTACTCCGCCGCCAAGACGAGCGCGGGTCGCGGCGCCATAGCCATCAGCAGGTCTTCGTGATCGAAGCCAAGCTTCGTAAGGCCTGGCCATATTTGCTCCGCGTCTTGCGCCTGTCCCGCGTACATATAGGATTCGCGATTCATAATGAAGGCAGCGGGCGCAGCAGCCGCGATGCGGGGGTCGCACAGCATCATCATGCTTGTCTGCATCCCGCCTCCGGAGCAGCCGGTGACGCCGATTTTCGCCGGATCGACCTCCGGCCGCGTGCAGAGATAATCGACCGCGCGCATCGCGTCGTGAAGGAAGTAGCGGGCCGAGCAGTCGCCGAGCGGCAAGCTTTGCCTGCCGGCGTATTCGTGCTCTCGCGTGGAGGCGGCAACCCTGGTGTCGCTCGTATCGCGGTCGTAATAGCTGAGCCGCTCGCCCTGGCCGATCGGATCGATCGTCAGTACGATCAGACCGGCGCGGACGAGATGCTGCGAGACGATCTGATACACGTCGCCCTGCTTGGCCATAGGGTTGTGCCCGCACAAGTGCAGCACCGCCGCGGAAGGCGCGCCGGTTCCCGCAGGAATGTACAAGTTTGCCGTCACCCAATGGTTAGGCCTCGACTGGAATATTACCTTGTCGATCGTATAGCCGTCGCGCTGTAAAGTACCGGTAAGGATCGGATCGAGCGGGCAATCGCTCGGCGGAAGGCCGCCAAGCGATTGAATAAACGCGCTCCTCATCCTGCTTTTGCGCCGTTCCAGCTGCTCCAGGGTAACAACCTCGTCCCGGGCCCGGTCCCCCGCTGCGAAAGCTTCCGCCGAACGGCTGTAAACATGCCGCTTCAACTGATCTTTGACATCGTAGATGCCCAGCTTACCATGTTCCAAGTCGTTTACGTTCATCGGAATTCCTCCCATGCAGCAATCGGTTCTTTTCTTCCTTGCCACGCGTAACCGAAAATAAGTTTCGATTCATATTGGGGCCTCCCCGCACTTATTTCTTCATCTCGCTCTCCACATATTTCTCCGCTTGCTCCTGGGCGCTGCGAATCGCGCTGTTCAGGTCGGTCTCGCCCGTGACGAGCTTCAGCACATTCGGAGTCAGGAACGACAATATTTTCGTATCGTAGATGCTTTTGTACGCCATCGGAGCCAAGTTGTTGTAATAGACGGCGCCCCAGTTTTTCCCTTTGTGCTGGCTTTCCGTGCCGATTGCTTTTTTGATCGTATCGTCATTCAGTACAGTCATATAACCTTGCTTGGAGAAGTTCATCTGCATCTCGGCCGACGTCATATATTTAATGACTTCCATCGCAGCGTCTTTATTTTTCGACGTTTTCGTGATCGCGAAGGTTTTCGGATTCGCCTGCGAGCCCAGTTTCGGCTTGTCTTTCAGGACCGGAAGCGAGACGAGGTCCCAATCGATGTCCTTGACGTGCTGAGGGCCGTCGAACGGAAACTGCGAGTTGAACACCATCATCGCCAGCTCTTGCGAGGCTGTCATCTCGGTGTAATACGGCACCTTTTTCTTCGCTGTGGCCCATTCCTTGTAGCCGGAAGTCGCCTGATTCAGGAAATACGTCTCCAGCGCCAGCCGCCACCGTTCGTCGGTCAGCATCGGTTTCTTGCTCTGCGGGTCGTAGAGCGGCATCGAATACTGGCTCATATTGAGAATATGGGCGGGGGATGCCGAGTACCCCATATAGGAGACGCCGCCTTCGCTGCGGGTCAGTTTCCGGTTCAGCTCGCCGACCTCGTCCCACGTCATGCCGTCTTTCGGATACGGAATGCCGAACTTGTCGAAGATGCCTTTGTTGTAAAACATCACCTGAACCAGATTCGTCACCGGCAGGAAGTACAGTTTGCCGTCGCCCATCGTCTTGATCCCGTCGATCAGCGTCGAATCGAACTTGGTCAGATCGACGCCGTGTTTCTTGATCAGCTCGGTCATATCGAGCTTCATATCAAGCCCGAACAGCGGGTCCGGCATGCCGTTAATGCCTGCGATAATAATATCCACGTGCTGACCGGCTACGATGAGATCTTGCAGGGTCGTGCCTTTCGCCGCCTGAATGTATTTGATCGTATAGTTGGGGAATTTTTGCTTAATGAAAGCGCCGTACGACTGGTTGAATACTTCCTCCGAAGCTCCGCCCTGATCTTGAATGACAAGCTCGACAGGCTCTTGGCTAACTTGTTCTTCGACAGGCGGTTTGGCCGTCTCCTTGCCGCCGTTCCCGTTGCCTTCGCTCGTCGTATTGCCTCCGCACGCGGTCATCAGACCTGCTCCTACCAGAACGCTGATTGCTGTCGTCCAACCCTTTTTACTCATGACTGGCACCCCTTATCGTTGTCGTCGAATGAATTCGTTCGGGAGGTCCCATTTCAGCCGTTGACCGGCATCGGGCCCGGACCCTATAATAAAATAGAATGGAAATCGATTACTGCATCGCTTGAATACCGCTAGGAGGAACGCTTATGATAAACCTCTTCGTTCCGCTGTCGCTGAAGTGGAATTCCTTATTTGTCAGACTGCTTTCTTCCTTCCTGCTGCTGATCGTGCTGCTGCTTTCGTTTAATCTGTTCTCGTTCACTTTTTTCAAAACGAACGTTCACCGGGATATCGTCAGCTACAATATGCTGGGCTTGGCCAAATCGGTCGACAGCTACGAGAAGCATTTCAACCTGATCGAGTTTAATCTGATGCAGCTCGGCATGAGCCGGCCCGTTACGGCTTTGGGCAAAAGTCCGGACGTCTACGACTACACGCTGGCGGCCCAGGCGATCGAGCAAATGAAAACGCTAACCGGCAATCCGCTGTTGTTTCTGAACAATATTGTCATCTACAATCCCGACCGGTCTTACTTTCTGGAGAAAAACGGGACCGGTGGCATGCCGGATCTGTTCACGAAGCAATACGCGAGCGATCGTTACGGTGCGGATTTCTGGGTGCAACAATGGAAGAGCGGCAGTTCTGCGTTCCGCTTGTACCCTGCGGCCGGCTTTTATTCCACTTCGCCGATCAACGGCATCTCCGATAAAGGGATGCTGTTTCCCATCCTGATGAAATCCGGATCGTATGCGATTGTTGCTTTTCTCGACGCAGGAAAGCTGTTCGAACGGTTCCATGTCTCTCCGAACAATCAGTTCCTCATTCTGGGCCCGGACGGCCAGCCGCTGTTTCAGCACGGTGCGCCGTGGGAGATGAATACGCTTGCGCAGTCTTTCAGCTCCGGAGAAGGGCACGTGAAGAGCGGCGATAACTACTTGTTTTACAGAAAAGGCGCCGATACCGGCTTCACCTATATCAATATCGTTCCGTTCGCTCATATCGCGGGTCAAGTGTCCCGGCTTAACGTAGTGCTCGTTTCCGTTCTGGGGAGCGCGCTTCTTATCGGATTTTTCCTGGCGGTCGTGCTCAGTCTCAAGTTCAACAGTCCGATCCGCAAGATGATCTCCGGCTTTCAGAAATCGGGCTCTCCGCAGCCATCGAAGACCAATATTCGCGAGCTGGATTGGATTAGCGATAAAATATCCGATATCGTGCGCTCCGAGCGTGAAATCCGCACCGATCTCGATCAGAAGAACGATCTGCTCAAATCGTACGGCTACTTGAGCAAGGTGAAAAACATGCATCAGCAAAGCTTGAACGAGCTGATCGACACTGATAAACCGTTCCGGCTGATCCTATTTCGGCTTACATTCACGGACCGGTTCGACGGGCTGTCCGCCGAAGAACGCGAGAAGGCGTTCTATTATATCCGGGAGCTGATCGCTCTGCAGCTCGGCGAAGGCTTCGCGGAATCGACCACGCTGCAAGTGGAACGCGACCAGGTGCTTACCCTCGTGAGCGGCGAAGTGGATACCGGCGAGATTCTGAACGTATTGAACCGCCTCAAGCATATCGCGGACCGGGACCAGACGTTTTTCCTGATGACGATAGCGGTTCCCCCGTTGTCATGCCGTCCCGGTGAATTCGCATCGGCGTATGAGCAGGCCTGCCTCATGCTTCTGGAACGGCGGCTGGCCTGCGAGACGCAGATCGTCACGAAACGTTCGTCTGCCGTCCCCGATTTGCTGATCGCTCCGGCAGACGATCAGGAACTGTCGATCCAACTGCAGGCCGGCGAGCGGGACCGCGTCTTCGAACTGCTCGGCAAATGCATGCGCAGGCTGGAGGAGAAACATGCGAGCGCGCATCGGTTCGCTTTGTTCGCACAAGAAATATCGTCCAAGATCGAGAAAACGCTGCTGTTTTATCAGCTCGATACGAAAATTTTCATGGAGCGTCATTCGCCCTTCGACCGGATCGGGAAGTGTACCGGAATCGGCCAGCTGGAGCGCCTGCTCGCGGATATGACCGAGGAAGCCTGCATGCTGGTCCAGGAAAAGAAAGCGCGCCAGGACCCGGTGAAAGACTTCGTTCTGGAATACATCATGACGCACTACCGTCAGGATCTGTCGCTGGAGACGGTCGCCGATCAGCTGCAAATGTCGCGCAGTTATTTATCCACCTATTTCCGGGACAAAACCGGCATGACCTTCACCGATTACTTGAACGCGCTCCGGATGAGCAAAGCCAAGGAGCTGCTTAGCTCCGGCGAAGACGTCCGGATTGGCGAAGTGGCGGGGGAGATCGGTTACCGGAACGTCAATTCATTTATCCGCATGTTCAAGAAAATATATGGCGTTACGCCGGGCGAATACCGCCGGATCGCGCTGCAAGACCGGATCGGCCAAGGGTAAGCGCCGATGGTACCCGGGCGCGGCTCCCAGCTCGCGGCTGCCGCTTCTGCCTGGAATCGGCAGCCGTCAGCCTGCGGGTCGGGCATTGTCCACGGCGCTTACGGCGCCGGGGCGCCCCTGTAGCGGTCGTACTGCCGCTGCTTCGCCTCCAGAACGCGATCCAGACCCAGTGAGGCAACCGTAGCGTTGAACCGCTCCCAGTCGATCTTCTCCGGTCCGGTAATGAAACGGGCCAAAGCCGATTCGACATAGGCGCGCAGCGGGGCGCCGTACAGCCCGTCCGTCTCTTTCTCCTCGGGAGTGGGAAGCGTCAGCGATATGGCCGGGATCAGATAGGGCTTCACTTTCTTGGCCTGCCCCGCGCCGACCGGATCGGATTCGAGCATCGCCTGCGGCTGAAGCGACAACGGTCCCTTGTCTGCGCGAATCCACGGCAGCGTCGGCATCGCCCCTAACGATCGGAGCAGCCGGGTCAAGTCCAGCCCGCCCGGATGGTTGGTCGCATATTCGGTAAACCGCGGCTTGCCGTCCGCCATCGTATAGCTGAGCCCTTCGACTCCGAAATTAACGATCCGGCTGCCTTCCTCGCTCGCATAGATGTAATCGAGCCAGCGGATCGCGAGTTCCTGATTCGGGCTGCTGCTCGATATGCCGAACCAGGAGCTGACCGGACCGTATATCTCATAAAATCCGCTGCCGTCCTTTGCCTTAGGCGGCGCGGTCATCACCCATTCCGCATGCGGATCGCCCGCCTGGCGATTGCCGAGCTCGTATTTGGGCCGCAGATTCAGGAAGCCGTTAAGCGCGCCTACACGTCCCGCCGATACCTCGGACAGAAACGAATCCATCGATCTCGTCAAAAAGTCCGGCGCCAGCAACCCCTCGGCATATAACTTGCGCCACCATTCCACCAGTTCTTTCGTTTCCGGCTCCAGCCACTCATACTTCACGGTGCCGTCCGCATCCGGGTAGAACCCGTCGCTATAAAACAGATGGCCGCCGACGGCGCTTCCGAACAGCTTCAACCCTTTCAGCCCCAAATCCGGCAGTAGCGGTATTTCGTCCTGAAGACCGTTGCCGTTCGGGTCGTTCTCCTTAAACGCTTTCAAGACGGCGTACCATTCGTCCAGGGTGGACGGTTCCTGCAGCCCAAGCCGGTCCAGCCAATCTTTGCGGATCATCAGTCCGTACGGATCGGTGTAGGCGACACCGGTCACCACGGATGCAAGCGCATACAGTTTTCCGTCCGCAAGCCGCAGCTTTTTGTCGATTTCCGGATTATCCCGCAAGAAGGCGGCTATGTTGGGAGCATGTGCAGCGATCAGATCGTCCAGCGGAACGACCGTCCCCTTGCCGGCCAATGTGACCGGATCGCTATCCGGGATGTAGAAAATATCCGGCAAATCGGTGCCTTTCGACAGCCTCAACCGGATCGAATCGCCGAATTGTTCTCTGGGAAGCACTTCCCAATCAATTTGAACGCCGGTCTGTTTCTCGATTTCCTGCCATACCGGCAACTGATCCGTATAGCTGTTGCCCGTAAAGTAATTGTCGTTGGTCGCCACACGGAGAACGGGTTTTCCGCCGGACACCGGTCCGGGTGAGGTAATAACGTCTTCCAGTTTGACCGGGGACTCTTGCCGGCAGCCTGATCCAACGGTCAGGACAGATGCGATAGCGATCGCTGCCGCGATGTGCCTTCTGCTTCTCATGGAATAAGCCCCTTCCGATCGTTGAATATCCCGAAGGATGCTCAAAATCTGTGCTGCAAAGTCGTTCGCCTGGCTTGTAATTGTCCCTATCGTACAATAACCGGGGACGATTCGCGACTTCTTTTTCCTCCTTTCCCTTTACCGTTTTTGCGAACTTCTTGAGCAGACAGGGCTTTCCGCTACGTCCGTGCAAACGGACGATGCCAGCTACATTGAATGTAACTGGCACCGGTACGGCTGTATATCGCATTTTCGTCTTATTATCGCTGCATTGTCGCTTTTTCCGACGATCCGCATATAATCGAACGATCGGCATAGTCCAGAATACGCCGGCCGGGAGTGACTACCGTCCCGCTCCCATAACCTCGTCCAACGTCGGCATGCCGTCCTGCGCGCCGAACTTCGTAACCGACAGCGAAGCGGATTTGCCCGCAAAGGAGACGGCTTGATGGAGCGTCCATCCGAGAGCGAGTCCGTAGCTTAAGGCGGCGTTAAACGAATCGCCTGCGCCGGTCGTATCGACGACTGGAACAGTTAAAGCCGGAACCGTCACAAGAGAGCCGCTGTCGTCCACATACGAGCTTCCTGCCGCTCCGCGGGTGACAACGAGCTTATGGCCATGACGCCGTTCCCAATCGGTCATGCTTTGCTGCCAGGCGGCTTCCGAATCGGGCTCTACGCCACTCAGAGCGGCAAATTCGGTCTCGTTGGGCGTCAATAGATCGACCAGCCGAAGCAGCTCATCCGGCAGCGGTTTGGCCGGAGCAGGGTTCAGCACCGTCTTTACTCCTGCGGAACGGGCGATCGTGAGTGCTTGACGTACACTCTCCAGTGGAATTTCCAGCTGGACGAGCAGCAGATCGGCTTGCCGGATAAGCGATTCGCAGGAGGAGACTTGATCCGCTGAGCAATGTTCGTTAGCTCCGGCTACGATGGCGATACAATTATCTTGATGGGTATGGAAAATAGTGGCCGTACCCGTAGATACGCCTTCCAATACAGAGATATGCTCCGTATTCACTCCATGGCGTTTCATTTGACCGATAATCTGATCGCCGAACGGATCGCCGCCTACGGCACCGATCATGTCGATCTGAGCGCCCAGGCGGGAACAACCGACGGCTTGATTGGCGCCTTTGCCCCCGGGAATATAGTGAATACTTTGGGCTTGAACGGTTTCCCCGACCTTCGGCATTTGTTCCATAGAAATGACGAGGTCCATATTTAAGCTTCCGACGATAACGATACGCGGAGTTTTGACCGGCATCGGGCTTCCCCCTTGTGTAGGTTCTATTAGGTCCTAATCGATAGCAATTCCCTAATCAGAATAACGAATCGTCCCGCTTCGTGATATCTCGATGTGGGGGATTTTTTTATACGATCCGGCTATATTGAATCATTCTGCAAGGCATTTACCCGCAAAAAAGAGCCCCGGCCCGGAACGTAATTCCGTTAGCCGGAGCTTGCAGGTATACTTAACCGCCGAATCCGTAGGTAGGCAAACCTTTAACAGCGGACCGGTAGACGAAAAGTCCGCCAGCGAGCGGCTGAGTCGCCAGACTTGTCTCTGAAATGCCGGTTCTTGCGGAGGTGATGTACAGCTCATCCAGATCGGGACCGGCGAACGAACACGAGCTGGATTGCTCGGCCGGGACGTCCACTTTCAGCAAAAGCTCGCCTGTGGCGGGGTTCCATCTGCGGATGCCGTATCCTCCCCACAGGGCGACCCAGATCATCCCTTCCTCGTCGCAGGTCATCCCGTCCGGGACGGCGCCCGGTTCCGTTACTTCCACGACTACCCGGGGATTGCTGATCTCTCCGGTGGCCAGGTCATAGTCGTAGGCCATCACTTTTTTCGTAGGGGAGTCGATATAATACATCGTGCGGTTGTCCGGGCTCCAGGCAAGTCCGTTCGAGCACGATACGTTTTCCAGTACGGTACGGATCGTCAGATCCGGTTCCAGGCAATACAGGGCGCCTTGTCCGGGCGTTCCGTCCAACGACATCGTGCCGGCCCAGAATCGTCCGGCGGCGTCGCATTTCCCGTCGTTGAACCGGGTGTTCGGCTTGCGACCTTCCGGATTGCCGAGAAAAATCAGTTCTCCGGTTGCCGGATCGCAGGCGTAAAATCCGTCCTCCAAAACGATGACCGTCCCGCCCGATCTGCGCGGCACGACCGCACCGATTCTGGAAGGAACCGATATGGATGCGACCGTTTTTTGCGCGGCTACATCGTATGTATGCAACGTTTTTTCTTCGATATTGACCCAGTACAGGCAGCCGTTACGCTCGTCCCAGCTCGGTCCTTCTCCCAACGCCGCTTTGGCGTCCACTGCGAGTTCCGCTTGCGACATCCTGATATCCTCCCTAAGGCATATTTCCTACATTATACACTGTTTCGTCCGCTTGTGGTCATCAATTCGTCGGATCATCAGATAACCGCTGTTCAGGTGCCAAATTGTTGTTTGTATATCTCCTTTGCTCCAGCCATATACTTTTAGAAAGCCGTATTGGATCGGCCGCTGTATGTAAGGCTTCGGGTACGAAGCTGTTCGTATTACCGGTCGCAAGAAGGGAGTGAGTCAGGTGGAGCTGTTTGCCGTTACGCTATCGAAAGATTGGGCGTCCTACATCGACAAGCTGTACGTCAAGCTGTCGTTTGCCGCCCGGGATTTACATAGGAAGGGTCATCCGGTGCGGATCGAATGCGATACGTTCAAGACGCATACGACGCTGCGGTGCGTGGCGGAGCTGCCCGAATTCTGCCTCGACGAGTCGGGAACGGCGGTATTCCGGATGGCAGCCGATACGCTGGCCTCCTATATTTTGGACGAGATGGAGCCGCGTCTGCTGCGCGAGATCATCACGGGACCGTACCGATATACCGAAGAGGAAGAAATAACGTCCATCGAGCAATATTGCAAGCAGCTGCTGGGCGAGCCCGAGCCAAGCGAAAGTCTGCCCAAGCCGCGGCAGCGGACGCAGCATAAAATAGCCGATGCTTTGTTCGCCTATCTGGAAGAGCATAACCGGCTGCATCTGCTCGGCTTCATCCGGTTCCGGCTGGCCGACTATACCAGCGAGCTCCGCGAGGTGGCGGAGTACGCGATTGACGAATACATTATGGATATGCAGTATCAGGAGTTTATTTCGCTGCTGAAATATTTTGTATACATTCAGGAAACGAAAATTCCGGTCGCTCATCTGATGCATCACGGCGGCAGCGACTTTACGATGTACAACGAGCAGATGAAACCGATCAATACTTCCGAGTTCGAAGGGTTCACCATGGAACTCATCGACAAGGAGATTAATTTCGAGGATATGATCGTGAGCACGCTCATCTCGGTATCGCCACAAAAAATCGTCATTCATACCCGGGAGCCGGAAGAGCAGATTGTCAAGACGATTATGCAAATCTTTGAGAACCGGGCGATGGTGTGCACGTATTGCAAAGTGTGCGGAACTGTCCTGAGCGGAATGAACAAAGACCAGTCTTATCCGTAACCGGGACGCGGAGCGTTCCGGATTGGCGGCCATTGACACACCGGTACAGATCTTGTATCATGAGTGCATATAAAACCGATAGAAGCAATGACCAAAGACATGAATCCCTGCAAGACTGTCCAGAGAGAGGAGACTCGCGCTGCAATCTCCTTCTGTTCGACCAGCGGATTTACCCCTTTGCAGCTTTGGCTCGAACCCGCGACAGGCGCGGCAGTAGAATCCAGCGTCTCATCCCCGTTACCGGATGCCATAAGGTTTCGTCTGCCAAGACCGGCAGCGAAGCGAATTAGGGTGGAACCACGAGAACAAACACGCTCGTCCCTTGCGGGATCAGCGTGTTTTTTGTTGTTTCGCCAAGTCCAACAACCGGTCCCTAACCGGGCACAAGCAGGAGGAAAACGAAAATGTCGATCAAGATCACCTTGCCGGACGGAGCGGTCCGGGAATACGCAGCCGGGAGCACCATCGAAGACGTAGCGGGATCGATCAGCTCTGGACTGAAAAAAAACGCGGTAGCCGGTAAAGTGGACGGCAAAGTCGTCGACTTGAACCACAAGCTGGAAGGCGATGCGAAAATAGAAATCGTGACGCTCGATTCCGACGACGGACTCGAAGTGTACCGCCACAGTACGGCGCACTTGATGGCGCAGGCGCTTAAGCGGATATACGGCGATAAGGGCGTGAAGCTCGGCATCGGTCCGGTTATCGAAGACGGCTTTTACTACGATATCGATCTGGAGCAGCCGGTCTCCTCGGAAGATCTGGAGAAGATCGAGAAGGAAATGGAGAAGATCACCCAGGAGAACTTGCCGATCGTCCGCCGCGAAGTAAGCCGCGAAGAAGCGATCCGCATCTTCGAAGAGATGGAAGACCCGCTGAAGCTGGAGCTTATCCGCGATCTGCCCCAGGATTCGGTCATTACGATTTACGATCAGGGCGAGTTTTTCGATTTGTGTCGGGGGCCGCACTTACCTTCGACCGGACGGATCAAGGCGTTTAAGCTGCTCAGCGTAGCAGGCGCTTACTGGCGCGGAGATTCCAAAAACAAAATGCTTCAGCGCATCTACGGGACCGCATTTCCGAAAAAGGCGCAGCTGGACGAGCATCTCGTATTGCTCGAGGAAGCGAAGAAACGCGACCATCGCCGGATCGGCAAAGATTTGAAGATGTTTACGTTCTCCAAGGAAGTCGGCCAAGGATTGCCGCTGTGGCTGCCCAAAGGCGCGAAGCTCCGCCGTCTGATCGAACGGTACATCGTCGATCTGGAAGAGTCGCTTGGTTACGACCATGTGTATACGCCGGTGCTCGGCAGCGTCGAATTGTACAAAATATCGGGCCACTGGGAGCACTATCAGGAAGATATGTTCCCGAAAATGGAGCTGGACAACGAGGAGCTCGTCCTTCGTCCGATGAACTGCCCGCACCATATGATGATTTACAAAAGCGATCTGAGAAGCTACCGCGATCTGCCGATCCGCGTAGCCGAGCTGGGCACGATGCACCGCTACGAGATGTCGGGCGCCCTGACCGGTCTTCACCGCGTACGCGCCATGACGCTGAACGACGCCCACATCTTCTGCCGTCCGGATCAGATCAAGGAAGAGTTTGCGCGCGTCATCGGCCTGATCCGTCAAGTGTACGAAGACTTCGGCATCAAAGACTACCGCTTCCGTCTGTCGTACCGAGATCCGAACGACACCGAGAAATATTTCCCGGACGACGCGATGTGGGAAATGTCCCAGCGCATGCTGAAGGAAGTCGTCGAGGAGATGAACCTTCCTTACTTCGAAGCGGAAGGCGAAGCGGCGTTTTACGGACCGAAGCTCGACGTGCAGATCCGCACCGCGCTTAAAAAGGAAGAAACGCTGTCGACCGCGCAGCTTGATTTCCTGCTGCCGGAGCGGTTCGGCCTCGAATATGTCGGCGAAGACGGCAACAAGCACCGTCCGGTTGTCATTCACCGCGGGATCGTGAGCACGATGGAGCGAATGACGGCGTTCCTCCTGGAAAACTTCGTAGGCGCACTGCCGACCTGGCTGTCCCCGGTTCAGGCCGTGGTCATCCCGGTATCCGACAAATTCGACGACTACGCGAAGCAAACGGTTGAGCGTCTGCTTGCCGCCGGCGTCCGCGCCGAAGCGGATCTGCGCAACGAGAAGCTCGGTTACAAAATCCGCGAGGCGCAGCTCGAGAAGACGCCTTATATGCTCGTTGTCGGCGAGAATGAAGTGAACAACGGAACGCTCTCCGTACGCAAGCGCGGCGAAGGCGATATCGGGGCTCATGCGACCGATGCCGTAGTCGCTATGATCACCGAAGAAATTCGCAGCAAAAAAGCTTAATGAGGTTGTTCACGCACTTAATAATACAGGCAATGACCAAAGACATGAATGCCGGCAAAGCTTCCCAGAGAGAGGGGAACAGGTGAGAGCCCCTCAAGCCGCAGCCGGACATTTACCGCTTTGCAGCCGCTATGGCCAACGGACGGACCGCTCTTTAGGGCCCCGTCTCATTAGCTGCAGCCGCCTCATCCCCGTTACCGGATGCCGTAAGGTAACGCACGCTTGCCGGTGAAGGAAGCGGCGGTACGAACTTAGGGTGGAACCACGAGACACGCGCTCGTCCCTTTCCGAGGGATGGGCGTGTTTTTTTGTTCTCATAAACCAATAGGAGGAATATCAAATGTCGATTCAAGTGGAATTGCCGGACGGGTCTGTAAGGGAGTATGCGCCCGGTACGACTGTCGCTGAAGTGGCCGGGTCGATCAGCTCTTCCTTAAAGAAGCTTGCAGTTGCCGGTAAAGTAGACGGCAAATTAGTGGATTTGAGCTGCAGGCTTGAAAGCAGCGCGAAGGTTGAGATTATTGCGCTGGATAGTGCCGAAGGACTCGAGGTCTATCGTCACAGTACGGCGCATCTGATGGCGCAGGCGCTCAAGCGGATCTACGGGAACAAGGAAGTCAAGCTGGGGATCGGCCCGGTTATCCAGGACGGCTTTTATTACGATGTCGATCTGGCCGAACCGTTGTCCTCAGACGCTCTCGGGAAGATCGAAGCGGAGATGGCGAGCATCGTCCGGGAAAACTTGCCGATCGAGCGCAGGGAAGTAAGCCGGGAAGAAGCGCTGCGAATATTCGGCGAGCTGGAGGACCAGCTGAAGCTGGAGCTGATCCGCGATCTTCCGGAAGACGCGGTCATCACGGTGTATGCCCAAGGGGAGTTTATCGACCTGTGCCGGGGGCCGCACTTGCCATCTACGGGGCGGATCAAGGCGTTCAAGCTGCAAAGCGTGGCGGGCGCATACTGGCGCGGAGACGCGAACAACAAGATGCTGCAGCGTATTTACGGAACGTCGTTCCCGAAACAGGAACAATTGGATGAGCACCTTGCGATGCTCGAAGAGGCGAAGAAGCGGGATCACCGCAAGCTTGGCAAAGAGCTCGGTCTGTTTATGTTTTCCGAGGAAGCTCCGGGCATGCCGTTTTATATGCCGAAGGGGGCGGTGATCCGCAACGAGCTGGAGCAGTATTCGCGGCGCCTGCAGGCGGAGCACGGTTATGAAGAGGTGCGCACTCCGTTTATGATGAACCGGCGGATGTGGGAAGAGTCGGGACACTGGGACCATTACCGCGACAATATGTACTTCTGCGAAGTTGACGATACGACGTTCGCCTTGAAGCCGATGAACTGCCCGGGTCATATGATCATCTACAAAGGCGCGATGCATTCGTACCGGGATTTGCCGATCCGGATGTCCGAGTTCGGCCAAGTGCACCGGCACGAGTTTTCCGGCAGTTTGAGCGGTATGATGCGGGTGAGAACGTTTTGTCAAGACGATGCCCATATTTTCGCCCGGCCGGACCAGATCGAAGACGAGATCGGGAAGGTGATCGATCTGATCGGCCATATGTATCAAGCGTTCGGTTTTGAATATACGATGGAGCTGTCCACGAGACCCGAGCAGTCCATGGGCTCGGAGGAACTCTGGGAGCAGGCGGAGTCGGCGCTCCGCAGCGTTCTGGATAAGCGGAACGTCCCATACCGGCTGAATGAAGGCGACGGCGCTTTTTACGGGCCGAAGATCGATTTCCATGTCCGCGACGCGATTAAGCGGAGCTGGCAGTGTGCGACGATCCAGCTCGATTTTCAAATGCCGGAGAAGTTCGACCTCACTTATGTGGACGAATCGAACCGCAAGATTCGCCCTGTCGTCATTCACCGTGCGGTGTACGGCTCGATGGACCGGTTCATTGGCATATTGACGGAGCATTACGCCGGAGCTTTCCCGGTGTGGCTGTCGCCGGTGCAGGCGGTCGTTATTCCGGTGTCGGATAAATATAACGATTATGCTGGGGAGACGGTGCAGCGGATGCGGTCGGCGGGCATTCGGGCCGAGTCGGACTTGCGCGGCGAGAAGTTGGGTTACAAGATCCGGGAGGCCCAGCTTCAGAAAATCCCTTACATGCTCGTCGTAGGCGAGAACGAGGAACGCGACGTTACAGTCTCGGTCCGCAAGCGGGACGGAAGCGACCTCGGCTGCTTCCCGGCTGATGTTGTTCCCGGCATGATCCAGGAGGATGTGCTGCACAAAAGATAACGGAAACGGATTTTTCGCATAGGCTGATCCGGATCGGGGCATCCTCTTCTTTGTAAGGGGAGGTAACCCATATCATGTTATCATCGAAAGTACGACTGTCCAGACGATTTTGGGCGGCGCTGCTGATGGCGCTGCTGCTGGCAGTAGGAGGGACGATGGAAAGCCGGTCGGACGGCGGATACGCCCGGTCCGCAGCAGCCCGGGCCAGCTTATCAGCCGGCATCGGCGCCGCAGCGCCGCCGGAGGAACAGACCGGCCAGCCGGATGACCCGGCGCAAACAGCGGCGGCTTCCGCTTCCGCGTCTTCCAGCGACACGGTTATCGAACGATTGTCGAAGCTCAAGTCCCGGCAAGAGCTGATCGAAAAAAATAAACAGTTCCCGATGCTTCACGCCGATCCGTCCCAGTTTCTGGAGACGGTTGAGGTTGTAGCTACCGGCTATTACGCCGGAGTCGAATCGACCGGCAAACGTCCCGGACATCCGCAATACGGCATTACGTACTCCGGCGTCAAGGTGCAGCAGGGCGTGCTGTCGACGATCGCCGCCGATCCGAAGGTGTTCCCCTTGGGAACGATTCTGTACATCCCCGGATACGGATATGGCATCGTAGCCGACACCGGCTCTGCGATCAAAGGCTTTAAGATCGACTTGTATTACAAGACGAAAGATCAGATTTACAAAGAATGGGGCAAAAAAACGGTTAACGTATTTGTCGTCAAACGGGGCGAAGGACGCGTCCGGGAAGAAACTTTACAGCAATGGAACGACATCTGGTCCGAGGTTTCCACTCGAAAAGTGAGTTCTATTGCCTTATAATGCAAGATTTAGAAGAAACGGATACTCCGCGTGTCGAAAACGGGATATTCGTTTCTTTTATTTTTACCTATAATATGCTAAAATGTTCCATACGGAAAGCGCATTCATCGCTGCTGGACTATTCCTTTTTTTCTATAGGAGATGATCCTGATGTGGACGAGCTTGATTCAAACGGACCAAAGCAGCAAGGAGCAGCAAGATGCATTGCTGATGGATGTTTACAAGCAGATGTTCATCGTAACGTATTCGATTATGCGCAACAAGTCAGAAGCGATGGATGCCGTTCAGGAATCTTGGGTCAAAATTTTGCGCAAGCTCGACACGCTGCGCGACCGGGATAAGCTGATGCAGTGGGCCAAAGTAATCGCAACCAACACCGCCTATAACATGATCAAGCGTAAAGTTGCCGTTTCGCTTTGTTCGCCGGAGGAGGACGGGATGGTCCTGGCTTCATCCGAAGGGGTTGAAGACCGGGTGCTGCGCAACATTATTTTCGAGGAAATTGCCAAGCTGGAGGAGAAGACGAGACAAATTTTAACATACAAATTTTATTACGATTTGAAAGACAAGGAGATCGCGGAGCGGATGGATTTGCCGCTCGGCACCGTCAAAGCCCGCATCCACCGCGGCAAGGAGCAGCTGAGGGCGATGCTGAACGACCCGATGCTGAAGCCGGACTGAGGTTTAGGACTTCGGCTGATCCCTTACATAATTTCTGCCCCTCCATCAAATAATACAATACGTGGAGGTGAGTGGACATGGCGAAAAACAACAGAAACAACCAACAAAACCAGCAAAATCAGCAAAACAATAACGCTGAGTTTGCTGAAGAAGTAACTGCGCGCGCTAACAACAAAAACGCAAAAAACAACGCGAACGCAAACGCAAACCGCGAGTAAACATACGACAGCAAAAGGTTGTCCCCGAGATCTAGCGATCCGGGGACGGCCTTTTTTTGTTTCTTATTCCAGATCGACGTTAGCCATCAATCCCCCGCCGCAACACGACCTTCGCCAAGTATCATATCCGTCTCGAGACCGAGAACGATTTCAATCCGCCGACTCTATATTTCCCGCTCGAATTCTCATACAATGAAAGTACGGAAAAGGGTGACAAACCCAAAGCATGGAGGAATGTATCATGAGAAGCGACTTTTGGAGCAAGGCGATCGGCGGTTTCGTGCTGATCGGGATCGGCGTTTTGTTTCTGCTGAACCAGATCGACATTATCGATATGGACCTGGGATACATCATTTCGCATTTCTGGCCGTTGGTGCTGATCTTTATCGGACTGAGTGGCATTCTTTCGCAGCGCAGCCTCCATCGGGGCGGCGGAGGAGGGTTCATATGGGGACTGTTCATGATCGCCCTGGGACTCGTATTCCTGAACAACAATTTCGGATGGATTCCCGGCTTCGGCATCTCCGATCTGATCAAGTTTGCGATTCCCGTCATTCTGATTCTGGTGGGACTCCGGATCTTGTTCCGCAGACGCGAGCCGCAGCAGGAGCCGCCCTACACGCCCAAAGACTGGCAGCCGTACTCCAGTCTGGATCAACAGGATGCTCCCGATCCCCGGATGAACGAGCCGCGCGAACATGCCGATCCGTCGTTCGCCCCTCCGCCCCCGCCTCCTCCGCCGGCCTGGTCCGACGACCGCGATGAGCGGCGCAGAGCCAGACGGGACTGGAGACAGCAGAAGCGGGATTGGAAGCATGAGTGGAAACACGAGTGGAAAGAAAACTTCGGCCACCACGACTACAGCTGCTCCGGCAAAGGGGTCGACAACCGTCACAATTTTATCGGCGACATCCATATCGGAAGCGATTATTGGCAACTGAAGCCGCTTAACATCTCCCATTTCGTAGGAGATACCGTGATCGACCTGACGCGTGCGGACATTCCGTTCGGCGATACGACGATCAACATATCCGCCTTTGTCGGCGACGTAAAAGTGTTCGTGCCCAATGACGTGCAGGTGGGCGTCAGCGTCCGGATCTCGGCCTTTATCGGGGATATGAGCGTGTTCAACCGCCGCGAAGGCGGGCTGTTCCGCAATATGAACGAAGAAACGGTCCAATATCGGGATGCCGAGAAGCGGATTCGGATCAACGTCAGCACATTCGTCGGAGATGTGAGGGTGAAGCGGGTCGGATGAATCGGTTAAGCAGATCGAGCAATATCAAATGGCAGTTGTTAAGTTATTTTCTGGCGGCGCTCGCGATCGTAACGGGCGGAATGGGCGCAGGCTGGCTCCTGTGGCGCGATGCGCTCTCGGACAACAATATTTGGGTTGAATACGTGTTATTGCTGGTAGCGTCGGGCATAGCGATCTGTTATATGATCGTCACCCGGTATCAGCGCAAAATCGATACGCTGCATCTGGCCATCCTGCAACTGGCCAGCGGCAACTTGGGAGAAAGGATCCGTCCTCTGGGCATGGATCCGTTCGACCGTATATACAATGATTTTAACGTGATGGCTTCATCGCTCGAGAAGAGGGTCAAGCTGCTGCAGAAGGTCGGAGAAGAAAACGTGATGCTCCAGGCGGAGTCGAACGAGGCGGCGGTGATCGAGGAACGGAAGCGGCTTGCCCGGGATTTGCACGATACGGTCAGCCAGCAAATGTTCGCGATCCATATGTCCGCCTCTTCGCTCGCCAAGATGGTGCAGCGCGGGCAGACCGAATCGGTGGCGCCAATTCTGGAGCAGCTGGTTACGATGTCGAATTTGACGCAGAAGCAGCTCCGGGGGATGATCGCCCAGCTGAGGCCGATCGAGCTGGAGGGCAAACGGCTGTCCGAAGCGCTCGACAAATGGTTTCCCGATTATTGCAGGCAAAACGGGCTGCAGGGCAGCATCGATATCCGGCTGGACGGGCCGCTCTCCGACGGCATCGAGCACCAGCTGTTCCTGATCGTCCAGGAAGGGATGGCCAATGTGGTCAAGCACGCGTCGGCGCGCCACGTCGAGCTGGCGCTTCACGATAACGGCAATCAGTACGTGCTGCAGATGAACGATGACGGCCAAGGTTTCTCCAGCGATTCGATCCGCATGAACTCCTACGGACTGTCGACGATGCGGGAGCGGGCGCAGAAGCTGGGAGGAGAGATGGACATCTGGAGCAAGAGCGGGGCCGGAACCCGGATCAAGATCAGCATCCCTAAATTTATGGATGAGGATGAATCCGGCGGCGGGCAATCTGAAACGGAACAGGAGCAATCGGAATGACGGACCAGATGAAAATTATGATTGTCGACGATCACGATATGGTAAGGCTCGGATTGAAGACGTATTTATCGCTGGAGGGCGATTTCGTTATTACCGGCGAAGCGGCGAACGGCAGAGACGCACTGACGAGGCTGAAGGAGACAAGCGAGGAAAATCTGCCCGATCTGATCCTGATGGATCTGATGATGCCGATTATGGACGGAGTTGAAACGACACGGGAAGTCACCCGGCTTTATCCGGCGATTAAAGTTATCTTGCTGACCAGCTTCCTGGAGGATGAGAAAGTGCTTCAGGCCGTAGAAGCCGGTGCGGTTACCTACGTGCTGAAGACCGTTTCCTCCGACGAGCTCGCACACGTCGTCCGCAGTTCGCTGCGCGGCCTGCAAGTGATGAATGCCGAGGTGTCCCAGGCGCTGACCCGGGGATTGCGCCAAAGATCGACCCAGTCCGGACAAGACAACGGCGAAGGGCTGACCAGCCGGGAGAAGGAAGTGTTGCTGCTCATCGCGGACGGCAAGTCGAACAAAGATATTTCCGAGGAGCTGCACATCAGCATCAAAACGGTAAAAACGCATGTCAGCAACCTCCTTATGAAGTGCGAGGTGGAGGACCGTACGCAGCTGGCCATCTATGCCCACCGGAAAGGATGGAGCGGCAATCCCGACGCTTAGATGGAAGAAGGGATAAATTTTGCCGGTTTGGCCCAAGCTATTGGAAAAAGCGAAGGAGCCAGCCATGAAGCCGATACCATCCGCTCTTGAGAGCCGTACGGACCATTTCGATCATGTCAGGGACCATGTCCAGCAGTTTCAATTTACGCTCGGAGGCAACTGGGATTACACGCAGGGATGCTTCGACCGGGCGCTGGACGAAGAGCACAAAGTATGGCTGCGCTTGCCGTTCGAGGTGACCCGCGGCCGTCTGGAAGGCGCAGAGACCTCCAATCCGGGGACGATGATTTTGATGGGCACGCCGTTTGTGCTGAAACATATTTACAACGAAGGACTCGATTCGGAAGCGGTCCCGCGTACATACGGGGCGCTGATCGACCAGTTTCAGGACCCGGTCGACAAGGACGCGAGCGTGGAAGAACATTGGGTGACTCAAGCGAAGGAGCTGCTTCGCGAGGTGGAACAGGGGCTGGTATAGCCCCTTTTCGGCGTTTTCAGGTTTATCGTTTCTCGTTGTGACAAGATCCCTAGGGTACACGGCTTTTTTAGATTCCTTTTAGTTTGTTTTAAGGTTCGTTTAAGGTTGCGGGTGCAATATATAGACATAAGGAACAGCACCACACGTTAACCGCCAGGGAGAACGAATCCGGAGGAGGAGATCTACAATGGACAACAACAAACGCGATTACAGCGACTTCTTCAAGCCGCAGGACGATACCCCTAACCGCAGCGCCCATGACGACGGGCAGAACGATCATAAAACCGAGAAGCCTTCGTACTACTATTCGTACGGACCTTTCAAATCGATTCCCGAAGAGCAGGGAGAGACGACGACCGCTTCATCCGAGCGGGGAACGTCGCAGGTGGAGATAACGGCGCCGCGCCCGGTGCGTCCGTACTTCGGTTATTCGCCCGAACAGGACCGCCACATGCAGTCCGTCGCTCCGTCGCAAAACCAGTGGGAGTACAATAACGCCAAGAAAAAATCTTCCTTCAAGTCGTACTTCTCGGCTTTTATGGCTGGAGCCGTACTTGTAGGGGGTCTGATGTTCGCATCCGACAAAATGGATCTGTTCGGCGGCTCCGGGGCGATCCCGACCGTGAATGGCAGTGGTTCTGGTATCGTGAACAAAGCGAACGGAAGCGGCGGCAACGGAGGAGCGACTACCGCAGCGCTCGATTCGGTCGTACGGCCGGGGAACATCTCCGAGATCGTCAACTATGCGAGCCCGGCTGTCGTTAAGATCAACACGTACGTCAAAGCGAGCAATCGTTCGAGAAGCAGCACGAACAACGATATTTTCAACTTCTTCTTCGGGGATGGCCAGCGTCAACAGCAGCCTAATAATAACGGCAATCAGCGCCAGTCCGCAGGAATGGGCTCCGGCTTTATTTTCGACAAGGAAGGCTATATTTTGACGAACGAGCATGTCCTGAACGGGGCCGACGAAATCGAAGTCGAGGTTCAAGGCTACAGCGAGCCGTTTAAAGCGAAGCTGCTCGGGTCGGAATACAGTCTGGACCTGGCCGTGCTCAAGATCGAGAAGAAGGACGGCAAAGACTTCAGCTTCCTGGAAATGGGCAGCTCCGATGATATCGCCGTAGGCGAATGGGTCGTGGCGATCGGCAACCCGTACGGCTTCGACCATACGGTAACCGTAGGCGTGCTGAGCGCGAAGGAACGCCCGATCGATATCCCGGACAGCCAGGGTACGCGCGAATACAAACATTTGCTGCAAACCGACGCTTCGATCAACCCGGGCAACTCCGGTGGCCCTCTGCTCAATCTGAAAGGGCAAGTTGTCGGGATCAACACGGCGGTCAGCGCCCAGGCGCAAGGAATCGGCTTCGCCATTCCGACCAGCACGGTCACCTCGGTGCTGGAGAACTTGAAAAACAACGTGAAAATTCCGATTCCTTATGTCGGCGTCGGCATCCAGGACATTCAGCCGAACTGGGTGCAGGAATTCAAGCTTGAAAATACGGACGGCGTCATCGTAGGCTCCATTACGCAAGGCGGACCTGCCGAGAAAGCGGATATTCAACCGGGCGACGTCATTATCGACATCAACGGCGAGAAGGTTCAAAACGTCGAGAAATTCCGGGAGAAAATCAAAAGCATGAAAGTCGGCGATAAAGTGACGATGACGATCGTGCGGAGCGGATCGAAACTGACGACCGCCGTGACGCTCGGCGACATGAACAAATAATCCCGGATACGCGGGCGATGCGAGGGGAAGCAGGTCGGGACGAACGAACGTTCCGCTGCTTTCCTTTTTTTGATGCGGCCGTTTGCGTTCGTATTCGGGCGTATTATACGATAGAAGGATAAGAAGCTATTGGATGGGCAGGAGGGTGAGCCGCTTGAGAGAGCATATTTTGGTTATAGACGATGACGATAAAATTACATCGATGCTGCGCCGGTCGCTTGCGTTCGAAGGGTATTCGGTCGTAACGGCGAACAACGGGGCGGAAGGACTGAAGCAGATGCTGGCTCTGGAGCCGAATCTGCTCATCCTGGACGTGATGATGCCGCATATGGACGGATGGGAAGTATGCCGCCGCGTACGCGAGGGCGGGAGTCAGGTGCCGATTCTGATGCTGACGGCGAAGGACGAGATTGCCGACCGGGTGAAGGGGCTCGATCTCGGCGCCGATGATTATCTGGTGAAGCCGTTTGCCCTGGAGGAGCTGCTGGCCCGGGTCCGTTCCTTGCTGCGCCGCCGCGGAGGGGCTGAGGAACAGCGGACGAATCGAATCCAGTACGATGATATTTTGCTGGATCTGGACACCCGGGAGGTATTCCGCGCGGAGCGGCTCGTCGAGCTGACGACCAAGGAGTTCGAGCTGCTGCATCTGTTCATGCAAAATCCGAAGCGGGTGCTGTCGCGGGATACGATTATGGAGAAAATATGGGGCTACGACTACAGCGGCGAGTCGAACGTGCTTGAGGTATACATCGCCCTGCTGCGCCAAAAGCTGGAGGAGCACGGGGAGAAGCGGATCATTCAGACGGTTCGGGGAGCGGGCTACGTGCTGAGAGGGGAATGACGGATGTCGATACGTCTGCGGTTGACGCTTTGGTATTCGGGTATATTGGCTGCTACTATTCTCGTATTCGGGGTTGCCCTGTATACGTTTTTGTCCTATAAAATGCGAACCGACTTGCGAAACGAATTGGTCATTCAGGCCCAAGAAGTGAATCGGGAAATCCGTGGATTCGGTTTCCTTTACAGCTTGCCGGATCTTCGCGAATTCAAGTCTTCCGGTATTTACATGCAGAGCATATCTATCCAGGGCCAAGTCAAACGATCGAGCAATTTGAACAGCAACTTGCCTTATTCAGAAGAAAACATCAATTTGGCACTGCAAGGCAAAGGGTCGTACCAGATGATCCAAATCGGCCAATTCAAGTTGCTAATGTATTATAGTCCGCTTGTGCTCGAAGGCTCTTTGGTAGGTGTTTTGCAGGTGGCGACCCAAGTCGATGATGTGGAGCAGTTTTTGAATAATCTGAAGCTTATCCTTATTTTTGTTGGGTTAATGGCCATTTTTCTCGCTGCTTCGGCCGGCTGGTTTTTGTCCCGCAAGGCGCTGAAGCCGATCGAAAACGTCATCACCGCCGCGAACGCGATCGAGAAAAGCGCCGACTTGGACAAGCGGATCGACTATAACGGGCCGAAGGATGAGATCGGCCGGCTGACGGATACGATTAACGGCATGTTGTCGCGTATCCAGATTATGTATTCGGAGCTGGATGACGCTTACCGGGCGCAGCGGCGGTTCGTGTCGGACGCTTCGCATGAGCTGCGTACGCCGCTTACGACGATTCGCGGCAATGTCGATTTTCTTGAGAAAATGTGGAAGGCGTTGCCGGCGATTGAGGGCAGGAGACCGGATGGCGATCTTCCGGCCCGACCGGCCGGAGAGGAAAGCGTGGAGCTTTCGCTGGAAGCGATGCACGACATCGCCTCAGAGGCGGAGCGGATGAGCCGGCTCGTCAACGATATGCTGTCCCTGGCGCGGGCCGATGCGGGGTTTTCGATGAACCGGGAAACGGTCGAGCTAAAGCCGCTAGTGGACGAGGTCATCCGCCGGGCGCAGTTTTTGCCGCGCACCGCGGAGTGGGTGATCGGCGATCTGGAGCCGCTGGAGGGCGCCGCCGTAAGCGGCAACAAAGATTATTTGCAGCAGCTGATGTTTATCCTGATTGAGAATGCGTTCAAATATACTGATGAAGGCAAGGTCGAACTTGATGCTTTGCGGATGGGCGGGCAAGTCGGACTCCGGATCAGCGATACGGGAATCGGAATGGATAAGGACGAGATCCCGCATATTTTCGAACGGTTTTACCGGGCCGATCCGTCCCGCGGCAAGAAGGCCGGCACCGGCCTCGGCCTCTCGATCGCCAAATGGATTATCGATCAACACGGCGGGTCGATCGAGGTGAAGACGCGCAAGGACGAAGGGACCACATTTGTCGTCTGGCTGCCGCTGCTCGGTTCACTTCCCTCTACGGAATGAATGCGATATAATAGATGGAATATTTGACTTCCCGGACTATCCGGTGCGAAAGCAGGCGATGACTGATGGAAGTGTTGAAAATATCTCCGAGAGGCTATTGTTACGGTGTCGTAGACGCCATGGTGCTGGCCCGTCAGACGGCCCGCAACCTCGATTTGCCCCGGCCGATCTATATATTGGGTATGATTGTGCATAATAGTCATGTAACCGAAGCTTTTGAGGACGACGGTATCATTACGCTTGATGGGGAGAACCGTCTTGAAATATTGGACCAAATCGATAAAGGTACGGTTATTTTTACCGCTCACGGAGTATCGCCCGAAGTACGCCGCCGCGCTAGAGAGAAAGGATTAACCGTCGTCGATGCGACTTGTCCCGACGTCACGAAGACGCATGACCTGATTCGCGAGAAGACGGAGCAGGGGTACAAGATTATTTATATCGGCAAAAAAGGGCATCCCGAGCCGGAAGGCGCGATCGGCATCGCTCCGGAGCATGTGCATCTGATCGAGAAGGAAGAGGAAATCGACCGGCTTGAGCTTAGCGCCGACCGGATCATCATTACGAACCAGACGACGATGAGCCAGTGGGACATCCGTCACATCATGAGCCGGCTGATCGGGAAATTTCCGCAGGCCGAGATTCACAACGAAATTTGTCTCGCTACCCAGGTTCGCCAGGAGGCGGTCGCGGAGCAGGCGAAGGAGGCCGACCTCGTCATCGTCGTCGGCGACCCGCGCAGCAACAACTCCAACCGGCTCGCGCAAGTATCGGAGGAAATTGCCGGAACGAAAGCGTACCGGGTATCCGACGTATCGGAGATCCAGAAGGAATGGCTGCTCGGCATTCGCAAAGTCGGCGTAACCTCGGGCGCTTCGACGCCAACCCCGATTACGAAGGAAGTCATTACGTATCTGGAACAGTTCGATCCGGAAGCTCCCGAGACATGGGAAATCAAGCGGACGATCAATAAGAGCAAGCTGCTGCCGCCGGTCAAAGTAAACACCAAAGAATAGGATGATGAGCCGTGCCGGAGCAAGTCAAGCGTCGAACAACAACCGATAACAATACGTTTCTGCGCAAGTATGTTCGGGGACTGGGCCGCTGGTTCAAGTACCAGTACTTGCTGCTGACGCGCGCAAAAGGCGGGGCCGCGATCGTGGCCATGGGGTTCTCGATCGGCCTCGCGATAGAGATGTTCACGCTGCCTACGTTCGGGCTTGCGTTTTTCCTCATCTTCCCGCTCGTTTACTTGCTTCGGGCTAGTCTCGCCGCAGCTTTGATCGGCTTTGTATTCGGTAAAATCATCTACATTCCGGTCGCTTTCCTGAATGCGAAGGTCGGCGGACTTCTGGTACCGGACCGGTTCGACGAATGGCTTGCCGTGCTGCCACATTGGATCGGCAAGGCGCTGGCCGTCAACGCGAAGCTGATCGCCGGGGGGATCGTCGACGGGGCGATATTGGCGGCAGTGCTGTATATGCCGCTCAAATATGTGCTGGAGTTATTCGCCAGGAAGCGTACCGAGCGGCGTAAGATGCGCCGGGATCAGCTTGCGCTGGTGTTGAAGGAAACGAATCGTTAACTTGTTTTGGATAGAATTGAATGCAAAAACGCCGAAGACTTGTGCTGACGGCGTTTTTTTGATGAGATCAGAATATTATGTTCTTCACCGTATTAAAGCGAAGATGAGCCCCTAATGTAAGCTAAACCATGCTCTGACGGACATGGTGAGGCTGTCGATTCAATGTGGACAACCAAGTGGAAAGGGAAAAGATTACCTTCTGGCGAGTTTTGTCTGGAATCCCCTACCTTACAATCCTTATTCAATCAAGGGATTCCGGACAACCTGTCTGAGCAGAAGAAGGTAACTTTTCACTTGGAACGGCCTTTCTAACACCTCTACTCAATGAATCGACAGCCTCATGGTGGAGGTTATTTCGCTAAAAAACAGTTTTTTTAAATGTAACGGTCACCACAGCGCTTATTTACTCCGAACCGCCTCTAAAAGTAACATTTCCCAGCAAATAGTTGCATCCATGTCCGTTAGAAAACAAATGGATCGAAATTCACCGTAATAACGACCGGTGTGTCCGTTAGAGTTCTTGTTCTCTGCCAGAAAGTTTAAGTTCTTTACCGCGCTAATTATGAAGGGGAAGGGGTTTCCTCACTTGGCGTTAGATTAGAGAACGTATACTACTCAGGTTCGATGACTAACGAATCGGATCGTGCTTATGGCTGAAAAACGACGTTATTCCAGACGTAACGAATCTGGGCATCGTTATCGAACCGAAAGTGGAAAACCATACAAGAGTTCGAATACGCTGCGTTTAGAAGCTTTTCTTATTGAGAATCCGTTCTGATTCCGATACCGATTCTTTCGTGCGATGGTGGCTGCGCAGAGACCCTGCCGTTACTCCCTTCTGCGTAAGACGACGACGATAGTTGCTAGAAGGTGAAGATGAAACGACGGATTCTGTGGATAAATGAAGTGAAAACTGTGGACGTAATGTGGACAAGTGAATAATTCCGGGGATAAGTGGCCGATTCGCTCCATTTTTCAACAAAAATCCATTCACATGTTGATAAGTTTTTTGAATTTGTGCGCAATTATATGAATTCGTCTCTACCTTCGCGGAAGCGGCATTCCTAACATGCTTCAGACCGGTTGAAAGTAAGCGGTCGGAGAAGTCTCGTTTCCGTTTGGCGTAAAGGAAACAACCTCTTTCAAGTAGTCCATCGGTAGAATGTGCAAGAGGAAGAAGGGAGCTCTTGAAGTGAATAGCTGAGCTGGGATGCGAATTCTGCGCACAAAGTCATTTACCCTTTGAAGAATAAACGCTCCGGGAAAAAGGGGGTTGACGGAAAGCCTGTTTATCTTGTATAGTTGCTTTAACGATTAAAAGCATAAAAGCTTAAAAGCGAATACGCGTTGAAGCGTCTAAGTGCGAATAAGCTTGCCGAATCCGGCATTTCGGACGGACACAAAGACAACCAGGGGAGAGGGATTTATTATGATCGCAATTGCATCCAACAAAGTTTCCGACGAGCGCATCGCCGAGATTGTCCAGCATATCGAGAAGCACGGCGTGCAAGCACACGTATCCAAAGGAACGGACCAGACCGTTATCGGCATTATCGGCAAAGCCGACCCGAAGCTCGCTGAACAGCTCCGCCAAATGTCCGGAATCGACAACGTCATCAAGATCTCCAAGTCCTACAAGCTGGCGAGCCGCGATTTCCATCCGGACAATACGGTCATCGAGATGAAAGGCGTACGCATCGGCGGCGGCGAGCTCGTCGTGATGGGCGGACCTTGCGCGGTGGAGACGCCGGAGCAGATCGACGAGATCGCCCGTCTCGTGAAGGCGGCAGGCGGTCAAGTGCTGCGCGGCGGCGCGTTCAAGCCGAGAACCGGTCCTTACAGCTTCCAAGGCGTGGGCGTGGAAGGACTCGAGATGATGGCGGAAGCAGGACGGAAGCACGGGCTGCTGACGATCACCGAGGTAATGACTCCCGAATATGTCGATGTATGCGCAGAACACGCGGACATTCTCCAGGTCGGAACACGCAATATGCAAAACTTCGACTTGCTTCGCAAGCTGGGCACGATCCAGACGCCGGTGCTGCTGAAGCGCGGATTCAGCGCCACTTACGACGAGTTCCTGAACGCAGCGGAATACATTCTCGCAGGCGGCAACCCGAACGTGATGCTTTGCGAGCGCGGCATCCGCACGTTTGAGACGTACACCCGGAACACGCTCGATCTGACCGCGATTCCGGTATTGCAGCAGCTCAGCCATCTTCCGGTCATTTCCGACCCGAGCCACGGCACCGGACGCCGCGAGCTGGTCGAGACGATGTGCAAAGCTTCGGTAGCGGCAGGCGCAGACGGCTTGATCGTCGAGATGCATACCGATCCGGACAATTCGATGACAGGAGACGGCGTACAGTCGCTGTTCCCGGATCAATTCGCGAAACTGCTTCAGGATCTTGAGAAGCTGGCACCGCTGTGCGGCAAAACGTTCGAAACGAAAAAAGAACCGATTCACGCTTAATAGCGGCCCGAATAACAAGAAACCTCCAATACCACGGTACGACTGTGGATTGGAGGTTTTTTCTGCGCTGCCTGCATACGGAAGCAATCACGTATTGACCGTAATAATTGGAGCGGAGGCGGTCGGCGGCGTCAGAGTGGAATCGGCCGCAGAAGCTACGAATTGAACGACGACCGGAGAGGTGGAACTGATCTGGTCTCCGTCCGCAATCTCGATCTGGCTGGTCGTAATCGTCGAGAGTCCGTTTTGCTGCAGCACACCGTTGATATACAAGTTGTAGTAGCCGAGGTTGTCGGGGAAGGCAGTAACCGACGTACCGGTGTCATCCACAAAAGCGGTGGCAAGTATGGTCAAGGTCGTATCGTCCAGCGTTCCGGCGGAAGCCAGGGCGACATATTGGGAGGAGGAGGCGGTGACAGTCGTGTCGACATCGCCTCCGGATAACGTCGGCTGGCTGGAAGTGGCGGTAATTGACAGTTTGATCAGGCTGGCTGGCATAGGTTCACCCCCTTTCCGAAGTTTACGTTTGCGTATGGGGCTGCGCTTTGATGTGCGGCGTTTTCTTTTTTTGCTTGATTTGCCCGTTATCCGTATGAACTGAAGCACGATCGGGGCGCCTTCCGGAGGAAGCTCCTTGCTTAGAAACGTAAGCTTGCCGTCCCGGACCGTATACATGCAATCCGGCTGGATGACCCCGTTCACGTATAAACTGATGTAAGAGACCCGCCTCGGGTCGCGAATCCGGTTCGCCTGGAACGAAGGGCTTGCATCCTTGTTCGTATACACTCTCCGGCAGCCGTCCGATACAGCGCAATAATAACAGCTTCTGGCTGTCCATCTCCGCTTCAGCGTTGTCACCCCCACTCGGTTCAAACCGTATGTAAGCAGCGTCACTACCATTCATATAGTGGATGCAAAAGCTGCTCAAACGGTATGGACGCTAATCCGGCCCCGTTAAACATTTTTGGAGTTTGACGAAAATGTGAACGGAAACGCTTTCGATGTAAACATACCTGACATGAGATTAAAAAATACCTTACATAAGTATTGACGCTGTTTTTGTCGAGTCGTATAATAAGGACCATAAACAATCCAAAACTTGAACAATGACCGGTGGAAATGCGGAGAATGTTCGGAAATAGGGAGGCTTTTAACATGTCTGTCCAAAATGTGCTCCATCTGATTAAGGAAAAAAATATCGAATGGGTCGATTTCCGGTTTATCGGATTGTCGGGAAAAGCTCAACACATCAGCTTGCCGGCGAGCGAGGTGGACGAAGCTACTTTCCAAAACGGAGTCGCTTTTGACGGTTCTTCCATCCCGGGTTTCCGCGGAATCGCAGAATCTGACATGGTTATGATGCCGGATACCGAGACGGCTTACGTAGATCCTTTCACCGCACATCCTACGTTGATCATTATGTGTGACATCCATACGCCGGACGGCGAACGTTATGACCGCGACCCGCGTTCGATCGCCCAGAAGGCTGAAGAATATTTGCAGAAGTCCGGTGTAGGCACGACGGCGTTTTTCGCACCGGAATCCGAATTCTTTATTTTTGACGATGTCCGTTTCGAAAACGGCATGAACAAATCGTACTTCGAGGTGGATTCCGAGGAAGCGGCATGGAACTCCGGCCGCAAGGAAGAAGGCGGCAACCTGGGCTTCAAAGTGCCGGTCAAAGGCGGATACGTTCCGGTCGCACCGATGGATAAGCAGCAAGATATCCGCAGTGAAATGTGCCGGTTGATGGCAGAAGCGGGCCTTCGCATCGAGCGCCATCATCACGAAGTGGCGACTGCCGGCCAAGCCGAGATCAACTTCCGTTTCGATACGCTGACCAAGACGGCAGACAATCTGCTTAAATATAAATATATCGTGCACAACACCGCTCACCAGTACGGCAAAGTGGCAACGTTTATGCCGAAGCCGCTGTTCGGCGACAATGGGTCCGGCATGCACGTTCATATGTCGATTTTTGACGGCGATACTCCTTTGTTCTATGAAAAAGGCGCTTATGCTAACCTGAGCGAAATGGCGATGTATTACATCGGCGGCGTGCTGCACCATGCTCCGGCTCTGATCGCCCTGACGAACCCGAGCACCAACTCGTTCAAACGTCTCGTTCCTGGCTACGAAGCTCCGGTTAACCTTGTATTCTCCAAAGGCAACCGTTCCGCAGCGGTCCGGATTCCGATCGCAGCCGTTACGCCGAAAGGATGCCGCATCGAGTTCCGTACGCCGGACTCCACAGCGAACCCGTACCTGGCTTTCGCCGCTATGCTGCTGGCCGGTCTGGACGGCATTCAGAACAAGATCGACCCTCGCAAGCTGGGTTACGGTCCGTTCGATACGAACATTTACGAGCTGTCGGATGCAGAGAAAAACGAAATCCGCAGCGTACCGGCAACGCTCGACGACGCGCTGGACGCGCTCGAAGCCGACAATGAGTTTTTGACGCAAGGCGGCGTATTCTCCAAGGACTTCATCAATAACTATATCGAATACAAGCGCGGCGAAGCCAAATCGGTCAACATCCGCATTCATCCTCAAGAATATTCGTTGTACTTCGACTGCTAATCGTATTGTCGCTTTTTGCCTCCGGCGGGTTTCCGCCGGGGGTTTTCGCTTTTTGTGCTTCACGGTGAAGCAGGAGCAAGCGGCAAGCGATGTTGCGGCAGAAAGGCCGCATATTTCCAGCCCGGCCGGCTAACAATAACGGGAGCAGCTGTGAGCGAAGGAGGGGATTGGCTTGTTCGAACCGCAAAACGATCGGGCGCAGCGTACCGAAAAGTTCGCCACCGACGATGGGTGGATGGAGGACCTGGATGCATCCGAAGATAGAGATGTTATATCGGATAACGAGGCTTACGATAATGCCGAGACGTTTGGCGAGGTGCTGCGGCAATATGCGGATACGGTAGCTTTCGTGAATGTGCTGTATCCGGATCAGATGGACGTCGGCGAAGCCGAAGAAGCGTTCGAGGACGGATTGGCCGGGGAAGACGACGAAGGCGGCGAAAACGGGACGGAACGAGGCTGATGCAGCTGGAAGATGCGTTCCGAATCCGAAATGACTGGAGAAACAAGCGAAAGCCGGGCGGAGATAACGGCCAGTACCGTTATTCGTCCGGTTTTTTTGGTGTTTTGGAATGAAACCGTTTGCCGTTGCCAGACTGCCAAAACACACCCTGCTGACCAGAGACCCGAGTCGTATCCGTTACTGGACTAAGGTCCTGCTGGAAAAACAATCCCTGGTCCGATTTTCCGGAAGCCGTAATTCTCTAAGATAAAGAAGGAGAGAGACAACATACAAAAAGATAAAAAAATAAAAGAAGGATAGGGTGGAGTTGTTATGAAAGCATTAAAGATGGTAAAGAAAACGGTAGTAGTCGGAGGATTGGCGGCGGCGATGATGTTCGGCACAGCGGTGTCCGGCTTCGGAGGTTCGGCATTTGCGGCCGAAGTGAAGTCGCAAGTAAACTATCAACAAGTAGTCGATCAAAACTTATCGTTTGTGATCGGTCATGTCGCTTCGATCGCCGACCGGGAAGATTATTCGATTCGCGATGCGCTTAGCCAGGGGCAAAGCCTCGTTCAAGCTTCCGGACTGACCAGTCAGGAACTGCTGAACCGGCTCGTAGAGTCGATGAACCAGTCGATTGATTTTGCGGCACGCAACGACAAGGACATCGAGAAGGACGACTTGAACCGGATCAAGTCCGAAGCGGCCGGCAAGCTGTCCACGATCATTAATACGAACGGATACGACGATACGAAATATAGCAAGGTAGATTACGATAAAATAGTAAAAAGAGAGCTGTCGTCCGTCGTTATCCTCGTCTCGGCTTATGCCGACAAGCAGGACAGTGTGATCCGCGATGCGCTGCAGGAAGGCAAAACACTCGTAGAAGCTTCGGGCCTGAAGCACGGGGAACTGCTCGACAAGCTGAAAGCTTCGATCAGCCAGTCGATTGATTTTGCAGCCAAAAACGACAAGACGACAACGAAGGAACAGCTGAATGAAATCAAGTCGAAAGCGGCCTCCGAATTGTCCAAAATCATCTCGACGAACGGTTATGACGATTCGACGTATGACGCTGTCGAGACCGATTATACCAAGCTGGCGGAGAAGGAGCTGTCCTATACGGTTATCCGCGTATCCGCTTATGCCGACAAGAAGGACAGCGAGATCCGCGATGCGCTGCGGCAAGGTAAAACGCTCGTCGAGGCATCGGGCCTGAAGCACGGGGAATTGCTTGACAAGCTGACCGCATCGCTGAACCAATCGATCGATTTTGCAGCCAAAAACGATAAATCGGTTGAAGCGGAAGAGATAAGCCGAATCAAATCCGAAGCGGCGGGCAAGCTGTCGAAAATCATTACAACGAACGGATACGACGATCGTGCGGCGGCCGCCAAGGTCGATTACAAGAAGCTGGTGGAAAAAGAGCTGTCATATACAGCCATTCGCGTGTCGGCTCAAGCCGATAAGGATTACAGCACAATCGTCGATGCGCTGCAAAATGGCAAAACGCTCGTAGAAGCATCCGGACTGAAGCATGAAGACTTGCTGAAGCAGCTGATCGAGTCGCTGAATCAATCGATCGATTTCGCAGCCAAAAACGATAAGACGGTCACAGCCGAAGAGCTGAACCGGATCAAATCCGAGGCAACGGGCAAGCTGTCGACGATCCTGTCGACGAGCGGCGGCTACACAGGTTAATCGCAACGATATAACAGACGTCAAAGACGCTGCCAAAACCACCATAGGGGTGGGGATGGAGGCGTCTTTTTCTGTGCTGCTCTTATTCCGGATCAATGCATAAAGGCAGAAGGGAATTGCTGGAGAATTCCTCTTGTCATCACGTCGGCCATGTCGAGCGCCTGCGCCTGAATCGAATCGCCCAAGGCGACATTTTCCGCATAGTTTTTGGCTAAACGGGAGGACACTTCTTGGGTAAGCAGCTTCAAATGCTCATTCATCATGGTTTGCCATTCCGCTTTGGACCAATACGGATTAATGTGGCTTAAGAAGATTGCGATCTCGTCTGCGTTGGCGAACCAGCGCTTGTTTGCATCGGCGGCCGCCTCGGTATTGCCGGCTTGAAGTGCCTTTACGAGCTCGGCGGCTATCGTGAGATGGGCCCGTAGCAGTTCGGCGAACCGGGACGCTATAGCCGGTCCGTACAAAGGTTGAAGCGCGGCTCCGAAATCGTCGGCGTTTCTAAGAAGCCGCTTCGTCGTCTCGGCTTCGTCCGGAAGGCGGTCAATGATGCTGTTGATCGTAAGTCGCGTCCAGAACACATGCTGTTCCCACAAAGCCCGGAGGTTCTGGTTAAGCTCGACCGCCGCCGGTGTCCAGACCAGCGCAGGGGCCTGCCTGAAAGCGTAAGGATAATAGATTGGGGAATAATCGTACCTATTCACGCCGTATCTCCTTTGCATATTCTTCTGCAGTATATAGCCGATCACCCATTTTCGTGCATGCGCATTGCCTTGTTTCTTATCCGTATAAAAATAGTAATCGGGAAAGGTTTGACAAAAGAAAATTCCGTGTATATACTGTGTATATTAATATATAGAGTATACACATTCATTTGAACCTAAGAAAGAGGGATAACCGTGAAGAAAAAGCTCGTGTCCGCCGCTTTATGCGCCGTAATGGCTGTATCGATCTCCGTATCGGCCTATGCAAACGAAGGAGACCCGGCTGCCGTCTGGTACGAAAGCAGCTCGCAAAGTCTCGTCCAAAAAGGAATTTATAAAGCGGATGCCGATTATGAAGCAACCGTACCGGTTAAGCAATTTATCGATTACGCTCTATCGGCGATTACTTATCAGCACGGCTCGGAATCGATGAGACGGCAAATTGCGGAGAGCTGGGTCCGCGAGGATGAGCTTGCTAATCAAGAAGCCCCGATCAAGCGCGGGGAAATTGCCCGCATCCTGGTCCGCGCTCTCGGCAAGGAAGACGGAGAGAACAGCTTGACCGACTATACGGCGTCGGCTTATAAGCTCGGCCTGTTGACTGGGTATCCGGACGGAAGTTTACGGGAGAACCGGGAAGCTACCCTGGCGGAAGTTTCCGTGATGCTGGACAACTACAAGAAGGTGAGCGGAGCAAGTATCACTAACACGGGCGTCGCTCCGATCTCCGTCAAAGATTTTATGAGAAACCCCGGCAGTTTCGGCTACGAGATGTCCCCTGACGGCAACTATATTTCTTACAAAGCCGAATGGGAGAAGCGCTCCAATGTGTTCGTCAGGAAGATGGACGGAAGCAGCGAGCCGGTCCGGGTAACGAGCTCGTCGGACCGCGATATCGCCGCGTTTTTCTGGAAAGGCGATCAAGTGTTGTATATGAAAGATCAAGGCGGGGACGAGAACTTCCATATCTATTCCTCCAGCTTCGGAGGAAGCGAGGAGAAGGACCTGACTCCGTACAAAGGTGTCAAGGTCACGCCGCTTAGCATGCTGTCGAACGTCAAGGATGAGATCCTGATCATGATGAATAAAGAAGAGCCGACCCGGATGGACGTGTATAAGCTTCATGTGAAGACCGGGGAAACGAAGCTGGTCGCCAAAAACCCGGGAGCGGTTCAGACGTGGATCGCCGATCATAGCGGCGCGATCCGGCTTGCGGTAGCGACGGACGGCGTAGTCGGCGCGGTTCTGTACCGTGATACGGAGGAGGAAGAGTTTAAGCCTTTCATCTCGCTTGAAGCGGGAGAAACGATATTTCCGATCGCCTTCACGAAAGACAATCAATCGATCTACGCGTTGTCCAACAAAGGCCGGGATAAGATCGAGCTGGTGAAACTGGATTTGAAGGCAAACGAAAACGTGCTGTTCTCGAATCCGGATGTCGATATTACGGGCGCCTACTACGATTCGAAGCGCGATCAGCTGCTTTACACCGCTTATATGACGGATAAGCTGTACTATCAATTTTTCGATGAGGCGTTCGAAGCACAGTTCAGGAAGGTTCAATCGAAGCTGAAAGTTAGCGAAAGCGAAGTTGGAATTACGGATTACAATGAGGATATGACCAAGTTTATCGTGGCGATGTCGAGCGACAAAACTTACGGAACTTATTATTACTACGATTCCGTCACGGATCAGCTGACCGAACTTGCGAACCTGAGTCCATGGCTCAAGCCGGACCAGCTTGCCGACATGCACCCGATCTCGTATACCAGCCGGGACGGGCTGACGATTAACGGCTATTTGACGCTGCCCCGCAACAAAAAGGCGGAGAACCTTCCATTGATCGTCAATCCGCACGGAGGACCGTGGCTGCGCGACGTATGGGGCTACAATCCGGAAGTACAGCTGCTGGCCAACCGCGGATATGCCGTGCTTCAAGTGAACTTCAGATCGTCGACCGGGTATGGCAAAGCGTTTTTGGATGCGGGAGATAAAGAATGGGGCCTGAAAATTCAGGACGATATCACCGACGGCGTACAATGGGCGATTCAACAAGGAATTGCCGATCCGGAGCGTATCGGAATATATGGCGCTTCCTTTGGCGGATATGCAACCTTGGCAGGAATTACGTTTACGCCGGACCTGTATGCGGCGGCTGTAGATTATGTGGGCGTATCTAATATTTTCACGCTGCTGGAGACGCTGCCTCCTTACTGGGAGTCGATGCGCAATATGTTTTACGAAAGAGTCGGGCATCCGGAGAAGGACAAGGAGCTGCTTAAGGCCGCATCGCCGGTATTCCATGCCGACCGTATCGTCACTCCGCTGTTCGTGGCCCAAGGCGCTAACGACCCTCGCGTCAATAAAGCCGAGTCCGACCAGATCGTGGAAGCGCTCCGGAACCGGGGCGTGGAAGTGGAATACATGGTGAAGGAAAACGAAGGCCACGGCTTCTACAACGAGGAAAACAAAATTGATTTTTACAGCGCGATGGTCCGTTTTTTTGACAGCCACCTGAAGGCGGAGTAAGGCTGGCGGGATTGAACCGAATTACGGCGGCGGCTTTCGGGCGGCGGACGTTGTGCGTACGATTTATATAGAAAGGGCGGTTCCTTACGGGGGACCGCCTTTTTCGGTTCCTTTTTGCCTAAAGAATCGTTGAAAGTCATTTTTTTGTAACAATTTGGTTGTAATCTAAAGGGTAAGTGTGTGGAGGAGGGAGCTTATGGGAGAACTTTGGGCGGAAAACGAGGCGGTGCACTTGCTGAGCAGGGCAACCTTCCACGTATCGCCGGAAGATGTGCAGGCGGCACTTGCTCTCGGAAAAGAAGAAACGGTGCGTCGGCTGATCGCAGGGGAACCCATTCACGGTGAAAAGGTTCAACTGCCGCCGATCGAAGAAGTTATGGCGGACGGTAAAGAACTGAAGGCGGACAACATCACCGATCAGCAAACGTACTGGCTGTACCGGATGACGGTAAGCGGAGAGCCGCTCGTGGAAAAAATGACGCTGTTTTGGCACAACCATTTTGCCACGTCGTACCGGAAGGTGGACTACACGGAGCTTATACGAAACCAAAACGATCTGTTCCGCTCGCTGGCGCTGGGCAACTTCCGCAAATTGGTGCTTCAGATCGGACAAGACCCGGCGATGATGCTTTGGCTCGATTCCAACAGTAATAAGAAAGGCACGCCGAACGAAAATTACGCCCGCGAAGTGATGGAGTTGTTCACGCTTGGGATCGGCAATTATACAGAGGAAGATGTTCGGGAAGCGGCGCGTGCCTTTACTGGCTGGCATTTTGAACGTAAGGACGCGAAAGTGCAATTTTACAAGAAAAATCATGATGACGGTTTGAAGAAGGTTCTAGGCGAGACAGGCAACTTCAATGAACAAACGGTTGTAGATGTTTTGTTCCGGCAGGAGGCGCTTGCTCCTTATATGGCGCGTAAGCTGCTCGAATATTTCGGCACCGCGAGCCCGCCCGAAGCATGGGTGAACGAGGTGGCAGCAGACTTTGCCGCGAAGGAAACGATAGGAGAAGTGCTTCAATCGCTTTTTCTGTCGGACGAGTTCTATAAACCGGAATATCGGCTCACGATTGTAAAGTCGCCCGCGGAGTACGTAGCCGGTATTATCAAGGCGCTTGATCTCCCGATCTCCAAAAGCTTCATTAATACGATGCGCAAAATGGGGCAGGAGCTTTATATGCCGCCTGATGTGAACGGTTGGGAAGGCGGCGCAGACTGGCTGATCGCGAGTTCGCTGCTGGCGCGTTCCCAATTTGCCGAATCGATCGCCAGCCGCGTCAAAAACGCCATGTACCAATCGGAAGCATATACGCCCGTACGTAAAGATCAGGCTGAAGCTTGGGTAGACCTGTGGAGCCGCAATACCGGACTGTGGGGACTCGGAGAACGAAGCCGGGGCGTGCTGGCCAAATATGCGGACGATACATTCGTACATGCTTCCACCAATACAAGCGGAATGCGCGGACTGCTTCAATTGATACTGGTTTGTCCGGAAGCCCAGATGAAGTGAAACGGGCGGTTAGCCTTGTTGCAAATCCGAAGGGGAGCCTAAGAAGGAGGCGATATTCATGAAAATGTCCAGAAGGGAGTTTATCGTGAGAGGATCGGCTCTGTTCGCCACGCTCGGGCTGGGAGGACCGCTGCTGTTCTCTCCGTCCGGCGAAGCGCAGGTCCTTGAACCTAATAAAGAAGAGGGCGGCGAATCTACCGTGCTGGTCGTTATTCAGTTGTCCGGCGGCAACGACGGGATCAATACGCTTATCCCGTACGGTCAGGGCGTATACTACGATTCCCGCTCGACGCTCGCTCTGAAGGAGAGCGAGGTGCTGCATCTCGACGGGAAGTCCGGGCTTCATCCGAGTCTGCAAGGACTGCACCGGATGTACGAGGCCGGGAAGCTGGCGATCGTCCAGGGCGTCGGATATCCGAATCCCGACCGGTCGCATTTCCGTTCGATGGATATCTGGCAAACGGCTGAGCCGGACAAGTTCATTAAGGAAGGCTGGCTCGGCCGTTACGTCGAATCGTCGCTCGGCGGCAACCGCAATCCGCTGAAGGCGATTCAGATCGGAAATATCGCCAATAAGGCGTTCGAGTCGGCTACCGTGAACGCGCCGGTCATCCAATCGATCGAATCGTACCAATTGCTGCTCGACCCCAAAGCGCCGAAGATTGAATTTAACCGGCTCGCCCAGTCGTTTCTCGATATGTACGATCCGAAGCGCCAAGGGGTTCATCTGCAGGTCGCCTGCAGGAGGGGCGCGGAAGCTTACGAAAGCGTAGTGGCGATCCAAGAACTCGCATCGGCTTACAAACACAAAGTGGAGTATCCGAAAACGGCAATCGCCAAAGATTTGAAGGTGGCCGCCCAACTGCTCGCCGGAGGGTCCGGCACCCGCGTCTTCTACACGCAGCTAGGCGGCTTCGATGATCACGCGGACGAGAAGGAGCAGCATGCCAAGCTGCTCCAGGAGCTGGACGAGGCGGTTACCGCCTTTTACTCCGATCTGGAGGAGCAAGGTCTCGCGGGCAAGGTGGTTACACTCGCGTTCTCCGAGTTCGGGCGCCGGGTGAAGGAGAACGGAAGCGGCGGCACCGATCATGGCACGGCCGGACCGGTATTCGTCATGGGAGGCGGGGTGAAGGGCGGGATGTACGGCGTATATCCGAGCCTGGAACGACTCGATGCCCACGGGGATTTGAAGCATGAGGTCGATTTCCGCTCGGTGTATTATACGCTCGTAGACCGCTGGCTGCAGGGAGATGCGAAAAGCACGCTTGGCAAGTCGTACGAGACGCTCGGATTTTTGGCGTAAGCAGCGGACAAGCAAAAGGAGCACCGGCGAGAAAGGTGCTCCTTTTTTGTGTATGCAAATGGTTAACACTCCATGGTACAGCGCAGTAGCGAAACGATTGCGTCTTGCAATCTTACAGCCAGTCCTCGCATTCCTCGGTCCAATTGCCGGGGGTCAGGACAGGCTTGCGAAGAAATACGCTCGGCACATGCTTGTTATAATCGCTGATCCGGTTATTAATCGTGTTGAGCCGTTCGGCGAAATCTTCGGGGAGCGCATGTGCGGTCTCGGCCAGCAGTTGCTCCAGTCCGGCGCGAATGTCATGCTGCAGCTTCAGCCATAGCGGAAAATCGCAGGCATTTTTGCATTCGGTATAAAACGGATCGAAATCGTTCGTATCGGCTGTACGGTGCGGTTGATATTGAAGATCGGTTAAGGCTTCCATCCGGTTCCCTCCTCATACACATAAGAACTTCCGCGGTTGATTTCATTATAACCCGCCGGCTGCCGTCCGAACGATTCCCGGTATGGCGAATTAAAGACAACTTTATGTCCGATTTATGAAATGAAGGATATGCGGCTTTAGAGTGATTTATGCCCTGAACGTCCAGCCCTGACCGCCGACTGTGTATAGCACCGCCTCCGGCAGTGCATCCTAACGGTTGGAACGGCAGGAGGTGAATTCCATTGGCGAGCGAACATGTCAAGCAGCAGGCGCAGAAAATTGTCGAGAGCTGCGGCAAGCTGCAAAATATGACGACCGATGAAGCGATCCGCAACGAGTTATCGAAAATCAAGCAATGCTGCCAGTCGATCGAAAGCCAGATCTGACAGCAGAGGCGGTTTGACGACGATCAGTCGGAGGATGGCAGACGGCGACGGAAGATGACTGACGGAAGACGAAAGAGCAAGGACGAAAGACGAAAGAGCAAGGACGGATGACGAAAGACGAAGAAGCCCGCGGGACATGTGTCCCCCGGGTTTTTTCGTAATATAATTGCATCCTCTGCATAAAGGTGGTGGGAAAGTAACAAATAAGGGTGGTTTGACACGCTAACACGAAGCTTGCCAACCAGAAGCTTGCCAACCAGAAGCCCGCGCCAACCGAAGCTCGCCACATGACGGCCCGTCTAACCGAAAGTGACCCGGAACTCCACGCCTTCCGCCGTATTAACGGCCGTAACGGAAGCTTGATGCAGATCGGCGATCCTTTTCACGATGGCGAGTCCAAGTCCGAATTCGCCGTGTTGGCCCTTGCGGAATTCTCCGAACAATCCGGCCAGCAAGTCCGGCTCGATGGGAGGGCCGTCGTTGCGGACCTTGAACAAACCTCCCCCGCCCCCCGGTCCGACGGCTTCGGTCGATACCGAGATGCCGGAAGCGGCATAGCGGATCTGATTATCCAACATATTTTCCAGCGCGATCGTCCACTGCTCCCGGTCCCCCCGCACGGTAAGCGGATCAAGCCGCAGCGACCATTCCAGCTCCGGCCGCTTCCAGCGAAGACGTTCGACGACCTCCTCCGCCAAACGGTCGAGGCGGACCGTTTCCAGCCGCACCTGTTTTTGAGTCGACAAGTAGTCCAGCTTGGTCAGATAAAGCAGTGAGCGAATCCGCTTCTCCAGCCGTTCCGCCTCCTGATCGATCACGTCGACGGACGTCTGCAGGTCGCCCTTCGGGTAGATGCCGTCCTGAATCGACTGCGCATAGCTGCGAATGACCATGACCGGCGTTTTCAGCTCATGAGAAATATGCTGTAAAAACGACTGCTTCGTCTCGTCCTGCCGGAGAAGCTGCCGGCGGGTTTGCTCCATGGAGACCGCGAGCCGGCCGATCTCGTCCTTGCGGTCCAGTTCGATCGGCTCTTTCCAGTTCCGGTCGGCGATATGTTTGACGTAGCTTTCGAGCTTTACGAGCGGGCGCGACAAATATTTGGCCAGCCACAAAGCCGGAATCCAGCTGAACAGCATAATCAGCCCGAGGATGAGAAAAAGCCGGAACGACAGCTCGCGGACAAGCTTGTTGCGGTGAGCGTCCCACATGTACGACATGACGTATAGCTTCGTTCCCCTGTACGATTCGGAACGGATGACATAAAACAAATTCTCGTTATTCAGCGCATGCGAGTAACGCTGGATCTGCGACGTCTGCGACCGGGCTTCGGCAATCAGCTGCTGGCGGAAATCGGCGGTCAACGTCGCGAGGTTCGGCGCCATCTTGCCGTCGTCGGTGATTAGCACATGCCGGACGGTGCGGATATTGAGCTGCTGCTGGTCGCGCTCGACCGTATTCGAGCCTTCGAGCCACCGGTCCGCCAAGCGGTCCTGCTGCCTTCCCGCAAACAAAGAATTTTGAGCGTCTTCGATCGTATTGTAAATTTCTCTTGTAAAAAAATCGCCGAGAAACAGCGGGATCACGACCAGAATGAGCAGCGTAATTCCCGACGTAATGCCGGCGATGACGAGCCAGATTTGTACAAACAGCGGTTTGTTTTTCAAGTTCACAGCTGCACCATCCTGTACCCGTAACCGTATATCGTCTCGAGGCGAAGCTCGGGCAGCTTCTTGCGGATTCGGCGGACGAGATCGTCGACGACCCGGTCGGTGCCGAAATAGTCCTCGCCCCATACCTGGTTCAGCAGCTGTTCGCGGGCAAACGCTTGTCCCGGGTTGCGGGCCATGAACAGGACGAAGTCGAACTCTTTGGACGTCAGCTCGATATTCTCGTCCCGGAGGTAGACCAGTCTTCTGCTCTCGTCGATCCGGTAAGGGGCGATCTCGATTGCGCTTCCGATAACCGGCTGCCCACGGGATCGGGGTAGAGGCAGACTGTAAATGCGCTCAAGCAGCTTGCGCGTCCGGATCACCAGTTCCCTCGGCAAAAACGGCTTCGCCAAATAGTCGTCGCTGCCCATCTCCAGCCCGATGACCCGATCGAGATCCGCGTCCCTCGCCGATATAAAAATAACGGGAATACCCGGAGAATCGGCCTTAATCGCGCGTATAAGCTGGAACCCGTCCAGATCGGGGAGCATGATATCCAAAATCCACAGGTGAGGTCTCAGGGAAATGGCGGCAAGAGCGTCTTCCCCGTTGTAGAAGCTGTGTACGTGCCAGCCTTCCTTTTGCAAATAGGTGGTGAGCACCTGGTTCAAGTTCTGTTCGTCCTCTACGAGATGGATGCGGAACGACATAGGGAACCTTCTCCTTCCGGGCGTTGGCTGCTTTCATTATAACATGGAAAAGGGACGCTTTCGGGCGTCCCCACTCCTAATCGAATTTACAGCAATGAGACCGACGCTCCGCCGGATTTAGGCGCTTTCCAGCTTTGCGTCTGAGCTTCGCTTTGGCTGCCGCTGTCGTTTTGCGAGCCGGCTTTGCCGCGTTCCTTCATTTTTGGCGCTTGCGGCTGAACCTGCTGGCCGGTTGCTTTCGTTTTCAACTCCGCCACCTTGGCGGCAAGCTGTGTATTGGACTGCTTCACATCTTCGAGAAGCTTCGCCAGAGCGGCGCGGATGCCGTCGGCATTATCCGCCTTGATCGCGTCGGTCAGCTCCTGGCGGTTAGCCCGCGATGCTTGCGCAGCGGCGGGGTCTCCCTCAAGCGCCGTGCCCGGAACGATTTTTTTGATGTCTTTGCCCAAAGACATCGCTCCGTCCTTCATCTGCTCGCGAAGCTGCTCCTTGGTTAATTCGCCGCTTTCGAGCTTTTGTTTGAGCTCGTCCTGCTTGGCTTTCATCTGCTCTTTCAGTTCGTCCCTTTGCGCTTGCAAAGCGTCGTGTACGCCTTGATCCTGAAGCAGCGTTTGCAGCTCCTGATTGAGCGTTCCCTGCTCCGTCAAAGCCGCCTTCCAGCTGTCCAGCGTATCCGGCGCATATTTCTCTGCCAGCAGCTCCATATATTTATGCTGATTAACGGAATCGCCGCCGATCAAATGTTTGCCGCCTTTCTGGATTGCGAAACCTTCGTGACCGAAGCCGCCGCGTCCTTTGCCGAAGCTTTTAGGGTCCTTACCGCCCGGCTTGGCCGGTGCCGTGCTGTTCGTTCCTGACGTTGAGCCGGAAGAATCGGATTGGCCGTTCTGCTCGGCGGCGTATGCGGCTGCCGGAATAAGCAAGGCTAGTGCCAGTGTGGCGGGAAGTATCGTCTTTTTCCAGTTCGTCAACAGTTTCATTGTCGTTCCTCCTTGTAGTTCGTATAGGTGTTCCGTAGACTACACTCACAGCATACAGGCAAATTGAGGGAGAAAAATGAAAAGATTGTGGGAAATTGTGAAAAGAAAAAAACGAGCCGGGCTGGCCGGTTTTGCTTGCGTCATTTGCTTATTTTCTACCTTATTAGCATTTTCCACTTCCTGAAATGCCTACTGCTGCAACGGTTTTGAGGTTTTCGCAAGGAGAGTGGCGAAAAAACGAACGATGTTGAAAACGCTTTATTTACTACCGGCGAAAGCGCTCTATAATGGGGGATATGCGACCGAAGTTGCATACAGGGGGAAGCAGGAACTACCGATAACGGGTTCCGAAGCCATGTTAAAAAGGAGGAGTCGGGTATATGGCGGGAATGAAAAAAGCTCCGCTTGTGCTGGCGATGTCGCTGGCCGCATCGATCGTAGCGGGGTGCGGAGGCAAAACCGAGGAAGTTAAGCAGCCGGCGGCAGGGGGAACGGCGGAGCCGAAGCCAAACGCGGCGGCAGCCGATTACGGGGATACCGGGGGAATCAAGCTGCCGATCGTCAGTACGCCAACTACGCTGACGTGGATGCTGGTCAGCGATAATCCGAACTTGGGCGATTCGATGGTCGTGAAAGAAATCGAGAAACGTACGGGCATTAAATTGGATATTCAGGCGTATTCAGCCCAGACGTTTAAAGACAAGCTGAAGGTCGTGGTCGCTTCCGGCAAGCTTCCGGATATTTTCCACGGACAGACGCAGGCGGAAATTAATAAGATGGGCGGTCAGGGAGCGCTGACGCCGATCAACTCCTACTTGAATCAGCTGCCTAACTTCAAGAAGCTGTATGTCGATACGGCGGAGAACAACTGGATCATGAAATCGTGGTCGGACGAGAAAAACAATATGTATTCTTGGCCGATCTACGGGCTCAACCGTGACGTCAACCACGGCTTCCTGTACCGCAAAGATATTTTCGACAAGATCAACATTAAAGAGTGGACGAATACGGACGAGTTTTACGCAGCGCTTAAGCAGTTGAAGGCGGCTTATCCGCAGTCTTACCCGTACGCCTCGAAGACGAAGGAAAACATATTCCGCGACTGGGCCTACGGCTGGGGCATCGGCGGCTCGGGCAGCCCGGCCTATTACGACGAGAAGGCGAAAACATGGAAGCTTGCGTTCACGTCGCCCGAATACAAAAATATGATCGACTTCATGAAGAAGCTGTACGACGAAGGACTGATGGACCCTGAATTTATAACCGATACCGACGCTTCCTGGACGGCCAAAATGACGACGAATAACAAATCGTTCGTAACGTTCGACTGGATCGGACGTCTGGATGCGTTCGCGAACCAGGTGAAGTCGCAAATTCCGGAATACAACCTGCGTTACGGCAATCCGGTCGGACCTACAGGCAATATCCGCAGCCTGCCGAAAATAAGCAACTTCGGCATCGTCGTGCCAAACGGCAAAAACAAAGAAATCGCCCTGAAGCTGCTCGACTATTTGACCAGCCCGTCGGGATCGTCGCTTGTCACAATGGGCATCGAGGGCCAAACGTTTAATCTGGCGAACGGCAAGCCGGTATATCCCGAGCTGAAAGATGTGGCCAATGTCGACATCAAGGCGCTCGAATCGAAATACGGCATGTGGCTGGAAGGGATGTACCTGCGTCCGGACAAACGGAGCGTATACTACAACTTCACGGAGAAGGAGCAGGAAGCGCAGGACAAAATCGTCAAGGCGAAAAAATTCGAAGCGGCCGATCCGGAGCTGAAGTTTACGGACGAGGAAACGAAAACGCTCGCAGAGCTCCGGGTTGCCATCGACAAGGCGGCGAACGAGTTCAGCACGAAATACGTCATGAAAAAAGAATTCGGCGAGGCGCAATGGAACGAATGGCTGCAAACGGCCGAAAAGCTCGGCGCGAAAAAGTTTATCGACGCCTACAATGCTGCGCAGAAACGGTACGACGAGACGAAGTAAGAGCAATTCTGCTGCGCTGACCGTTCGAAGGATTTCAAGGTCGAGACGTTTCGGTCCGAAGCGGCGGCTTGCGCTTAGCAGAACGGCATGCTTTTCAATGAAATCAGATACAGTCGGTCAGCGGCACCCGGATGGCGGCAATCGCCGGTTATAAGGTCAGACTTCGATCATGTTTCTTTTTCCATGCTCTGACTTTGTACGAATCCGGGTGTCCTGTTCTTGACCTGGGAGGAAGCCCATGCAAACGACACAGCCCGAGCTGGCTAGAGGGCGGAAGCAGAGCGCCCGGCACTCCCGGCTCGTTTCGGCTTGGCGGCATATGAAACGGGACCGGCAGCTCCTGATCTTATTTATTCCTTGCATCGTGTTTTACGCGTTGTTCCGGTACGGCCCGCTGTACGGACTTATCATCGCTTTTAAAGATTACAACGTCTATCAGGGCATACTCGGCAGCGAGTGGGTGGGACTGGAGCATTTCCGGAAGTTTTTTCACAGCCCCGACTTCTGGCTCTTGTTCAAAAACACGTTCCTGCTTGGCGTGTTCACGCTTTTCTGGGCATTTCCGTTCCCGATCCTGTTCGCGGTGATGCTGAACGAGGTGCGGAGCGTCAAATTCAAAAAGACAGTGCAAACGTTCAGCTATTTGCCGGCGTTTCTGTCCGTCGTCATTGTCAGCTCGATGATTATCGACTTTTTGTCCCCGACGCACGGCCTCGTTAACGAAGCACTAAAGGCGCTGGGATTGGAAGCGAAATATTTCCTCGCCGCTCCCGAATGGTTCCGGAGCATCTACGTCTCGTCCGAAATCTGGCAGCATATGGGCTACGAAGCGATCATCTACCTCGCGGCCATCGCCAGCATCGATCCGACGCTGTACGAAGCGGCGCGGGTGGATGGAGCAAGCCGGTTCCAGATGATGCGCTACATTACGATTCCGAGCATCATGCCGACCATACTGATCATGTTCATTATCAAATCGGGCTCGATGTTCCGGATCGGCTACGAGAAGGTGCTGCTGCTGTATAATCCGATGACCTACGAGGTGGCGGACGTATTCTCTACCTACGTCTACCGCAAAGGGCTGCTCGAGACGAACTACAGCTACGCGGCGGCGGTAGGGCTGTTCGAATCGGTGATCGCCCTGATCATGCTGCTGCTGTCGAATCGGATCAGCAAGCGGGCGGGAGGTCGGGGATTATGGTAAAAGGGGGAGCGCTAAGGCAGCGGTTTACGCCGTTTGATGCGGTGCTGGTCGTTGTATTAAGTCTTGTGGCGATCGTTACGGTATACCCGGTGCTGTTCATCGTGGCCGTCTCCTTTAGCGATACGGCGTACATCGTGCAAAACAAAGTGTTTTTGTGGCCGAAAGGGTTTAATATCGAGGCGTATAAGCAAATACTGGAAAACCCGAAAATCCCTCGCGCGTATTGGAATACGATCGTGTATACGGGGCTCGGGACGCTGATCAATCTGCTAATGACAGCCATCGCGGCATATCCTTTATCGAGACCCACCTTTTTCGGCAGAAAATGGTTTATGATCGCGATCGTGTTGACGATGTTTTTGACCGGGGGGATTATTCCGACTTATCTGATCGTGCAGAAGCTGCATCTGATCGATACGATGTGGGCGATCCTGCTGCCGAACGCCATTTGGACGATCGAGCTGTTGATCCTCAAAAGCTTCTTCGAATCGATGTCTCCGAGCTTGCGGGAATCGGCGGTTATCGACGGAGCCTCGGAATACCGCATTTTGGGCAGCATTATGATTCCGCTTTCGAAGCCGGCGCTTGCTTCCATCGGTTTGTTTTATTTTATGGGTCACTGGAACAGCTTCTTTATCCCGATGATTTATTTGAACGACACGTCGCTGTATCCGCTCCAGGTTGTGCTGCGCGACATGCTGTTTTTCGATACGGCACGCGAGACGGGGTTGATCGACCAGGCGACGCTCACGCCCCAGGCGTTAAAAAACGCGACGATTTTTATCTCCATGATTCCGGTGCTCCTCATCTATCCGTTCGCCCAGCGATATTTTGCCAAAGGGATCATGCTCGGCTCGGAGAAGGGATAACCGAGCTGCTGTCGAATATAGCGGAGAAGACGACGACTCGGGTTATCCCCGCGTAGGAATGGGGTGGCGCTTTGACCAAGCTCAGGATGATGAGAGTCAACAAAGGGCTTCTGCAAATCTTCTTAGCGCTGCTGCTTGTAGGGACGATCATGTTCGTATCCAACTATCTGGTATACAAAAATTCGCTCTCCGGAATCTATAATCAGGTCAGTGAAAACAACAAGCTGGTTGTTAAAAATATGATCCGCGTGTTCGACGACAGCTTCAAAGATATTAACGAACTTATATATGCGATCCAGTTGCTCCCGTACAACGCCTGGGAGGCGGAAGGCGAAGGCGCGCTGTCCATGCCGGATGCGTATATGACCTATACGAATATTAGGCTGCTGCTCTCCCCGATCGAATATATCGAGGAAGTGATCGTTTACCATCCAAGCTCGGATCTCGCGATCACGGCCGCCGGCACGATCCGGCTGTCGGAGTTGATCCGCAACGCCTACGGCAATTCGACTTACAGCGCCGACTACTGGAAGCTCCAGGCGAACGCCAAACATCCGCTGCGGGTATATCCGGCCGGCTGGTACGAGGATTCCGGACAATTCGGAGGAATGCGGCAGAAGCTCATTCCGGTGCTCGGCAGCAATCAGACGTCCAATATGAACGTCCTGATTTTTCTGAACAACGAGAAGCTGATGCAGCATGTCAACCAGCAGGCGATGATGCAGGGCACGTCGCTGATCGTAATGGATCAGGACCGCAATATCGTGCTGAATACAGAGGACAATTGGGATCTGGTCGACATGCTGGGCGAGCTTAGCATCGGAACCAAGCCGGAGGAGACGCTGACAAAGAAAGATTACGAGTACAACTTGTTCAAGTCCGACTATAACGGGTTTTTGTACATTAATAAATCGCCGTACCGGTTTGCCAATATGGAAGCGGTCACGGAAGTGAACCGGAACATTATGGCCGTGGCAATCGCCTGCGCGATTGTGCTGTCGGTGCTGCTCAGCTTTTATTTGTACCGGCCGGTGCGCAGCATCGTCAAGCTGGTCGGTCTGAGGGACCAGCGCGAAGCAGGCGCCGATTATCGGATTATCCGCAGCGGGATTGCGAAAATTCAGGAGGAAAACGTCCTGATCAAATCGCAGATGGATGTGTTTCTTGCAGAAATGCGCAAATCCGCCTTTTACAGCGCGCTTCTGGACGATTCTCCTTCCCGGGAAACCGAGCTGAGAATGCAGCAATATTTTGCGGAGTTTTATAAGGAGCCGAGTTTTGTGCTTGCCGTTATCGATCTTCGGAGGATAGGAGAGCGGGGGCAGGCGGAATCGATGAGACTGGAGGAGAAAGCGAAACGTTTGGAAAACGGGCTGCGCTTAGCTTTACGGAGGAGCGTTTGCGTATTCCCGATGACTGGACGCAGGCTGGTGGCGGTAATCGGACTCGCAGACGGAGCATCCCGCGATGCAGCGGTGAGGCAGTTGTCCAGCTTCGCTACGAAGGCGCAGCCGGATTGGTTGGGGGAAGATACAGCCGAGGCGGCGGTTTGTTGTGTCAGCCGCTTGTACGTTTCGGAGGCAGGCAACGTGCATAAAGCGTATCGCGAAGCGGAGGATGGCTTTTTATACCGCAACGTCCATTTGGACCGTCCGGTAATTGACGTTCAGACGATTCGTTATACGTGGAGGGTGCACGTCCCGTTATACGATATCGAGAAGGCGGCGCATTATCTTGTGACAGGAAATGAGACCGAATGCTGCCGGATGCTGAGCGACATTTTTGCGTGCAACGCGGAAAAGGAAATCCACTACCATCAGCTCGTGCCCGTTGCCAAAACGATGTTTTACAGGATGCTAAAATTGATGGAGACGGGGGAGGCGGAAACGTCCGAGATCATCGCCCTGGAGGCCGACTTTAACCGCAAGCTGCAATACTCCTATCGGCAGGAAGACATCCAAAAGGCGCTAATCGGAGCGGTTAAATTCATAGCGTCCAAAGCGAACCACGGCCCCAAAAGCAAACTCGACGCCGCATCCGTCGCCCAATATATCGAGCAGCATTACAGCGAAAACCTCCATCTCGACCATATGGCGGAGAAGCTGGAGACGACCCCGAAATATTTTTCCAACTACTTCAAAAAAACGTTCGGCATCAATTTTGTCGAATACGTAAACAAAGTTCGCCTGTCCCATGCGAAAGAGATGTTGAAGCACACCGATCTGCCCGTAGCCGACATTGGAGAGAAAACCGGCTATCTGAACTCCTCCACGTTTACGAGCACGTTCAAAAAGTATTACGGCATCTCTCCGAGCGAATACCGCCGCAACAAGCAGACTGATCCAGTCCCTTTGCAAAAAGCGAAGCAATGAACACTAATGTATACGACCACGAGGCCGGAGTTCGTTCCGGTCTTTAATTAAAACACCCATTGCATAGGGTCAACTTGTGATTTGTAAATTGTAAAAACGTGCTCACAAAGGAGATATCCATGCCAGCCTTCCAGCATGAAGAAGTAACAATGAAAGAGATGCAAGACGCTATGGCCTCAGGCGCCGGGAATGCCACGGTTGAAAGCAGTGGTAAAATAAAAAGTCCGGCCCCTGGCAGCCGAATTGGTACACCCGAACAGCTCCGACATAGCCGACGCTTCTTCGAGGCCGATCCGGTCCGCCAGTTCGCGGCCGAACAAAAAATGAGTGCAGATGTTGGCGTCGGGCTTTCGGCTCCTTTAACCTGATGAGGCGTTTACCCGTATCGTATCAGGATAACGGAACGAGCTTCAAGGCGTTGCCTGAGTATATTTTGGCAAGAACGTCATCCGGCAGATTGAGCGACCCAAGCACTTCCTGATGAACGTTATCGAAATAGTCGCGGCCGTACAAGATGCGGTCCTGGAATTCAAGTATAAACTCTCTCGCGAATTCCGGATCACGGCTGAACGCTCTCGCTCCCGAGCCTGCAGATATATCGCAGTACAGGTTCGGGTATTTGCGCAGCATTTCGCCAACCTTGCCGCCCGGCTGGACTTTTCCCGTCGGATAGGCGACTTTGTCGTACTGGTCGTCGCCGGATATGTGTGCCCAGAAACCGGGAGCATGGCCAAGGAAATACGTGTCCGGACAAGCCTTGACAGCGCGCTCGAAGGTGTCGATGCCGCCGCCGTACCACCAGTTCGGACGGGGGTACGTTGACCCTGTAGCGAACTCGTAGTCGATATGTACCGTAACCGGCAGCCCTTTCTCCCCGCAGAAACGGAATAGCCGGATCGCGTCCGGATTGTCGTACATCATGCGCAGCTTGATCTCGCCATATACGCGGACGCCGTACAGCCGGATCGCATGATCGAGTTTGTCGATCGCATCAGGACGGCGCGGATCGGGCGCGTAGCCTAAAATGAATTTGTCCGGATACTGCTCCGCATACCGGACGCAGCGGCGGAACGATATCGGGCCGTCTGGCAGCGATGCGTCGGGGACCTGTTTTTTGTATGTCGGGCTGTATTCGTCATCCGGGCATTCCCAGCTAAGCAGCCAGGTTTTGTCGATGTTGTATTGCTTCATATTGTCCAAATACCGTTCGATATCATACCCATACCAGTCCGGATGATTATGGCAGTCGATAATCATGGATCGTAACCTCGCTTTATCGGTGGTGGTGTTGGCATTTTACTAATCCTGATTAAGCAACAAAAATCTTGTTAGCTACTATGAAGTTTGCAGCATCAACGTTGTTGTTAGAAGCTTCATTGCTTTTAACAGTCGCACTTCTGTTCGTTGTTAATACTGCAACATTAAAGAACCCGTAGCTGCTAGTAGAGTATAAATATTTGCCCGTCCAAGACGCCATATTGACGCTAGACTCAACAAATAGATTTACATTGCCAAACATGGAGTCGCCCCGAACAATGGCCGATGACCCAGACACAGTTACATTCGACAATCTAATATTTACAGCTGGCGAATATGTTGCGAACTTTGGCTCAACTAAAGGTGAATTAACTACTATACTGCCGCCACCGTTAAAGGTAATGTTATTGCAACCAACCATAAATCTATTGCTTATAGTTAAAGTGACACCGGCGTTAATAGTGAAAATAATGTTCTGAATATTATTCAGTACCGAGAAATCATAACTTGCTGAAATAGTTAAGTTGCTGGTTAAGTTAATTACACCATTCCAGTTAGAACCAAGTATCCGAATAGCCTCTACCAAATCAGATAAACTCTGCACAGCGTTATTGGCACCAAAAGCGTTACTGGCACCCAAACCTATACCCTTATTTCCTGGACGTGATGTGTCCATATAGATTGGTAGCTTAACAACATTCTCACCTTGCAATCCTACTTGCTTAATATTTCGTAAGTCAGACACATAGAATCCATTTATTGCTTTATATGTTGGCACATTAGATATTTTGAGAAACGCTGTGTTAGTGTACTGGTCGTAAGGAACACCATCTAATAGATTAAACAGTGAATTATCTCTATAGTACGATGAACCCTGTAAGTGTACATAATGACCCTTATCGCTAGACATACCGCAACTGTAAATAACTGACGTACCTGAACGTAATTGCATGCTGCGGATGTTACCCCAGTTGTATACATCTAACTTACAGTTGTAGACAATCCAATCATGCATCATAATATCATTCGGGCCTTCGATATGTGGTGTAAATATCGAAATGCGGCCGCCAAATAGCATATACGGTGCACCCCACCCCTCTGTTACTGTGTCATAGATAGATACGTCAGCATTTACTGCTGTGAGCGCTGAAGTTAAACCCTGCTTAGATACCGGTAATGCACTATGACTGTAAACTAAACCGTCTGTTACAGAACTAGCTGCTGTAGATACTTGTCTATTAATATAACCTTCTCTAATAACTACTGAACCAGTTGATCCACCCAAGTAAAGTCCTTGATTGTGCGCTAAGATACGTGGTCTGTTGAATACTAAATTCCAAGCTGTGCAGCAAGTAATGCCTACTTTTGGAGACAGATCGTCTGGATTATAGTCACCCCACGACGCTTGATTCTGAGGCCTAGCCCATGATCCAAGCGTTCCGATCGCTACATTAATATTTCCAGACTCAGTACCAAATGCGTTAAGGCCGATCCTTGTTTTGCGTCTGGTAACTAAGTTAAATCTGTACTCACAGCCACGTACCATAGAGTGCGTGTTAATATTTGCTGAGTAGTCGAAGAACTCTGTACTGTCTGAAATCAACACCCAACTATTGTTTACATACTTGAACATCGGTGTGTACAGTGCAGCTACCTCTAAGTTATCGCCATCGTAGAATAATGTGGCTCTATTTTTTTGAGTCATCACCTCTGGTCTTGCAAAATAATTCAAGTTACCTTCACAGGTTATAGTGCCTTTACACGGTAGACGCAGCGGGTTTGTATAGCGGTAGCATCCGCGAGGAAAGTGAAATGTCAATGATGGTATTGCATGTTGTAAGGCATTAGGGTCTGTTGTTCCGACTTCTGGATTGAAGTGGTGATTAAAACAGTTGTATAAAGCTTGGTAATCATCTTTAACACCATCACCTACAGCTCCAAACCATTTAACATTAATAGCAGCGTTGTCAGTTACCCTTACCCAGCCATTAAAGCAAATGCCACCATCATTTTTGTTAGATTTAGTTGAGTCGTATACAAACTCACCGCCACCTTCTAAAATACCTTGCGCAACATCATAATGCTTTACGAAAACCCTAGAGCCGTTAGCTGGATTAGAAATAGCTAGCATCTCGCTAATATCTAGTAATCCACTATTGATTTCTTGTTGGTTTATACCTGTTGAATCTTTAATGGCACTCGCTGGATGCGCTCCAGCCGTATCACGACCTGTCAGCTCGTTATGGGTTACAAGCTCAAGCTTCGCCGCTATTCCTGGGGGAATTTTGCCCTTGCTGTTAGACCCTTCGTATACGGCACCAGCAACCGATAAACCCTCTTCCCCGTAAGCCGTTAACGATCCCGGGAGTATGCTGCCCGCCGCTAAGGCCGCCCCAGCTATGCCGAGCGACGACAGCATTGCTCTTCTCGTGAGCAATGGCGGTTTGCCGCTGGAATCCAAACCCTTATCTTCTTGTATTTCATCCATTTCTCGCCGTTCCATCAAGTATGCCGCCTCCCATTTTCAATTGGATTTTTATACCTGTATGCGAAATGTATGCGATTACAGTCATTGTAGACGGTTCTTTTTAGAATAACTCGCCAAAATCGATCGTTTGATGAGACAAAAATGTTTTTCTCCGCCGCTAAACAGGCATCGCGTGCAGCCTACGGAACTTCGAGGGATTCATCCGCTCATATTTCGTAAACACGCCGACGCCGACTTGATCTCGCTCTTTTTCAAATGGCGTCGTCCAACCTTTCAGGGAAAGCTCCATCTGGAATGAATCCGACGTAGTACGCGGAGCCCAATCCCAAACACATTGCCAATGTCCGTTCTTCAAAAAAACAGCATATCTCCATACGGGGGTCGGATGGACAAATTCCAGCGAATGCGGATTTCTTCGAAAGAAGGTCGGATGAATGCGGACGCCATATTACTGGACACTGCCTTCCATTCGGGTCAGTTTGTTGGTCATCTCGAACATCTCATCCCACATCCATCTGTCGCAGGCTGCACGCGATGCCCGTTTAGCGGTGGCAAAAAACATTTTTTTTGACGCATCAAACGAGCATTTTTGGCGAGTTATTCTGAAAAGATCCGTCTACAATGGCTGTAATCGCATACATTCGCATACCGGTATAGAAGCGATTACCAACTTGAAAGTGCTTTTTAAACTAAATAACGAAAAGGGTGTCATTCATGCTAAAGCCATCGATTGCGCTCGGAACGGCGGGACTGCTGCTTGTACTCACCGCCTGCTCCGGATCGGGCACGCCGGATGCCAGCAAAGAGGCGGGGGGGACTCCTGCCCAGCACGAGAAAAAAGAACCGATCACGCTTTACTTTTACAACGTCGGCGACAACTTCAACCCCGAAGGCTACTTCGAGGAAAAGTTCGGCAAAACGATCAAGGAGAAATTCCCTCACATTACTCCAGTGCTGATCCCTACCACGACCGGAGCGCTTGACAAGCAGATCGCGACGAACCAGTCGATCGACGTCATTTTCGGCTCTGTCGGCCTCGTCTACAACAGCATCTTTTTGAACGAAATGCAGTACGATATCGAACCGCTCGTCAAAAAATACAGGACGGATTTAAGCCGCTTCGAGCCGCAGGCGCTCGAGATGATCCGGCAAATGAGCGGCGGTAAGCTGTACGCGCTGCCTTTCGACACCGCAGCTTCCGTCATTTACTACAACAAAAACTTATTCGACAAGTTTGGCGTCCCCTACCCGAAGGACGGCATGACCTGGGACGAGCTGTACAACATGTCGGTCAAGCTGACGCGCAACGAAGGCGGCGTCCAATATTACGGCTTCACGATTTCGCCGAATCATTACTTTTTGCGCAACCAAATGTCGCTCAACTTCGTCGATCCGCAAACACTGCAAGTGTCGCTGACGAACGACAACGTCAAAAGCCTTATGGACAACATCGCCCGCTTTTATCAAATTCCCGGCTTCAATCCGGATAAGGCAAAGATGGACAGCTTGACCAAAATGTTTTTCAAGGATCAAGTGTCGGCGATGTGGACGCCGGTGGCCGGTCTGCATGTCGAGGATGCCCTGGCCCCACTCAACTGGGATATCGTCTCGTACCCGAAGATGAACGGCTTTGGGCCACAGCCTTATCCGGTCTTCATGTTCCTGAACGTCGGCAGCAAATACAAGGATGACGCGTACCAGGTGATGGACTTTTTGTCCTCCGAGACGTTTCTAACAGAGAAGGCGAAGGCGGCGACGTTCATCCCGTCGCTGAACAGCGCTAACATTTCGAAAGTATTCGGCCAGGACGCCCCTCTGTACAAAGGGCGCAATGTCGCCGCGATCCCGCTGAAAGATATGGCGAAGCCGTCTCCCCAGAGCAAATATTACTCTGCTGCGACGGCGCAGCTAACGAACGCCTTGCGCGGCATTTTGTACGAGAGCAAAGACGTCAATACGGCGCTTCGGGATGCCGAAGAAGCGGTGAAGAAAACGATCGAGGCGGACAAAAAGAAGTAGCTGCGGAGGCCGAAGGTCGGCGGAAGCGGTTTGAACGGAAAGCGGAAAACAAACATGCCGGAATGGTACCCGGAAACGGGCTCCGGCCGGTATGTTTGTTCTTTCGGGAGAAAAGCGCGGCCAATTGTACCCATTTGCATCCGAAAAAGAGGAAATCCGGCGCTAGCGTCGAACATATTGGCTTTGGCTTTGGAGAATTCTCCACCATTACGTAGATAACACGTTTCTTCGATTGTCGGTCCATGCAGCATCGCGCCATTGGCCATTTATTTGAACGATAATGAGTGTCGCTACACTACTCATGGACATTCAAATTGGTCTATTATTTTTTGAACGCGCTTACATATCATTATGCTGCATCGTAACTCGAACGACGTGTCATGCGCCACGTTCCAGTAGAATCGTTTTCAAAGCACGGCTGCCCTGTATGACAGTCTCGCCTGGAGTACATGTTCAATCGCATGCCTGTGAAGGAAAGCGTTTCGCTTAGATGGCAGGTACTTTGGCAAAATGATTCACGACTTTGCGGACGCCGCGGATCATCTCGTCGATAAATTGATGCAATACGGTCACAGGAGTATCTCATCGGAAGATGCGGAGGAATGTGTATGACCACGTTTCCTTTTCTTTGGGAGGACCACTTGCGCCTCGTCTCGTTTCGCAAAGGCGGACTGCCGTTATTTATCCGGCACTATCATAACGCCATAGGCTACTCGAACCATCATCATGAATTTGTGGAAATTTCGCTGATTACTCGCGGACATGGAACCGAGATCATCAATGGGGTCAAGCACCCCCTGAAGCAAGGAAGCATCTCTTTGCTGCTCCCGTATCAATTGCACGCGCTGGAATTCGATGAGAACCAACCAGACGGTCTGCACAAGATCAGCGTCATGTTCGATATGCAGTTGCTATTCCAGACTGATTTCGCTGAAGTCGGCAGATGGATTGTCCAGTTGTCGGACAACATGACTCCGTTTTATGAGCTGGCGCCCGCCGCCTATGAAGCGATTGCCGCTGTGTTGACTGTATTGAACAACGAGTACAACGCCGATCCCGAACCGATGGGCAAGCAGGGGTTTATGCGTCTCCAGCTGTTGGTAGCGATCTACTTGTACTTTCGCCACCATCCCGGCTTCGCCTCGATGGAGCAGCCTTCTCCCGCGCAGCCGACTGAATGGGATTATGTCAAATACGTCCATACGCATTTCCTGGAGGAACAGTTGTCGCTGGAAAACGTTGCACAGCATTTTGGCGTCAACGTGAATGTGTTTCGCCATGCGTTCAAACGTCTCGTCGGCAAAAATTTTCTGGAATATTTGCACGAGTTGCGCGTACGCCGAGCAACCGGCCTGCTCAGCGCCACAAATATGTCGGTGGTGGAAATTGCCTACGAAGTCGGCTTCTCTTCCTTGCGCTCGTTTATCCGTGTCTTCAAAGAAACAACCGGCTTGAGCGCAACCGACTACCGCAAACAGCACACACGTGTGGACGAATAGCACAAAAAAGATGGTGGAACATTCTACTTGGATTACCCCGACAAGAATCTGGCAATTATCCCTGTCGAGGATTGGAGCAACAGACATTTCGACGGATTTTCCATTGACGTCAGCAAACTTATGATCGATAACTAAAATGATTTTGGTTCCTGCTTTTTCACCGATAATCGTTTGGCTGGCCTCATCCCAACGGATGCTAAGTCCTAGCTTCTCGAAAATCGGGCGGAAAGGGACGACCAGCGTACCTTCATCCGTAATAAAAGGCGATATCTCAAAAGTAACAGGTACAGCATCGAGTATAACTTTTATTTGATTCTGGGTTTGCTCTTTTTGAACCTCTTTCGTGATGACGCCTTTTTTCGCGAGGTTATCCAGAATGACAGTCGCTTCCTCGTTAAGTGGATTATTGTCAACGATTACGGTTTTTAAGTTTCGGATCGTTTCCAATACGGCAATATCCTGAATATTATTGTTATCCAGATACAAATGCTCCAACGTCGGATGGTTTCTCAATGGTTCCAATTCTTGAATCTGATTGCTGCTCACTAGCAGCCACTTCAGTTTTGCCCCCGTCACCGGCGATAAATCTATAATTTGATTATCGCTTGCAAGGAGGTCTATTAGCTTTGTTAAATTAGCTATTGGGTCTTGTTATTATCAATCACAAGCTTCTGAAGATTATGTAAGCTGCTTATCGGAGAGAGGTCGTGTATCTGATTTTTCGGCTGCTTGCTTTAACTCTGCATGAATAGCTTTTTCCAGTATTCCATCCTTAATAATCGATTCCGCAAATAATGGTTTTGGCGTTAAAATAATCAACATGATACTAAATGCCAATAATCCACTGAAAATTTTCCGCATATTGATTCTCTCCCAATTTTTAAATCTCCTTCAACTACACTAATATACCAATTAATAGCAAAACTATAGATGAATTATTACTAAAAGGGTCTATTGGGAGTGAATTAACAAAGTCCGGTCCCAGGGAAATCGGCGCAGAGCTTTTTGAACAATCTGGGGGATAAGTTTTTATTTTATCTCTCATAGAGACGGGGTCTAATGGCGCGGTTTCCGCCGATTGCAAAGAAGGTCAATATATATAACAAGGTTTTGATTATATTGTCATTGGTGCAGGAACAACAGTTATGCGCCAAAGAGGCTGTCTGTCGGAGTACTCCGTCGGAGGTCTTTTTTCCGTTATGCTTTCCTTTTATCAGTATTCCTGATGAATCCTATAAGATCACTCTAATTGACCGATACCGCCTGTAGTGGTAGGGTTCAAGAGGGAAGTATAATTTAGATAAGAATACTTGGAATTTATTTCAGTGGATGTTAGGCGAGGTGTATACGTTTGGAACTTCGAGTCACGAACAGTCCCTTTAGTCAGGAGCAGGCCGAACTGCTTAACCGGCTGCTGCCGACGCTGACGGAAGCGCAGCGCAATTGGTTGAGCGGCTACCTCACGGCCTTTCAGGCGGCAGGTTCATCGGCCGTATCGAGTACGGCAGTGTCTGCGGCTGCAACCGGCAGCGGAGCGGCTGTTTCCAAAGAAGCGACCGTGATCTACGGATCGCAGACCGGCAACTGCGCGGGGCTAGCCAAGAAATTCGCCAAAAGGCTGGAGGAGCAAGGCTTCCGGGCTTCGCTCTCCTCGATGAGCGATTTTAAGACGAACGGCTTAAAGAAGGTTGAAAACCTGTTCATTCTGGTCAGCACTCATGGGGAAGGAGACGCTCCGGACAACGCCGTTACCTTTTACGAATTTCTTCATAGCAAAAGAGCGCCGCGGCTGGAAGGTCTCCGCTTCTCCGTGCTGGCGCTTGGGGATACGTCCTACGAGTTTTTTTGCCAGACGGGCAAAGACTTTGACAAACAACTGGAAGAGCTGGGCGGCCAGCGGCTTGTTCCGCGTGTCGATTGCGACGTCGATTTCGGCGAGAGCGCAGCAGAATGGATGAATGCCGTCCTCGCGAAGCTCGGCGAGTCGGCGGCTGCGCCGATTCAGTCCAGCGCAGGTTCGGTGGTTGCCGATACGGAATCGGAATATTCGCGATCGAATCCATTCCAATCGGAAGTGCTCGATAATCTGAACTTAAACGGCCGTGGATCGCAGCGCGAGACCCGCCATATCGAGTTGTCGCTGGAAGGCTCGAATCTGCGGTACGAGCCGGGCGACAGCCTGGGCGTCTATCCGGAGAACAATCCTAAGCTCGTCGACGACTTGATCGAAGCGATGGGCTGGAACGCGGACGAAGCCGTACCCGTAAACAAAAACGGCGAAACACGGCCGCTGCGCGATGCGCTGCTTCGTCATTACGAAATTACCGTGTTGACGAAACCGCTGCTGGCGCAGGCACTGCAGCTTACCGCAAATGACGGGCTGAAGGAACTGCTGGAGGCGGGACGAGAGCAGGAGCTTAAGGCGTATATCGCTGATCGGGATTTGCTCGACCTGGTGCAAGATCATTCGCTGAAAGGCGTGCCGGCCGGCGAGTTCGTTTCCATTTTGCGCAAAATTCCGCCGCGGCTGTACTCGATCGCCAGCAGCCAAGCCGCAACTCCGGACGAAGTGCACGTTACGGTCCGAGCGGTGCGTTACGAAGCGCATGGGCGCGTCCGCCACGGCGTCTGCTCCGTTCAGCTTGCCGATCGGGTAGAGCCGGGCGATACGCTGCCGGTATTTATTCAGCACAACCCGAATTTCAAGCTTCCTGAAAATCCGGATACGCCGATCATTATGATCGGTCCGGGAACCGGCGTCGCGCCGTTCCGGGCGTTTATGGCTGAGCGCCAGGAAACGGGCGCGGCAGGAAAATCGTGGCTGTTCTACGGCGACCAGCGGTTCTCCACCGACTTTCTGTACCAGACCGAATGGCAGCGTCTGCTGAAGGATGGCGTGCTGACACGGATGGATGTGGCGTTCTCCCGCGATACCGAACGCAAAGTGTATGTGCAGCACCGGATGATGGAGAAGAGCCGGGAGCTGTACGCATGGCTGCAGGAAGGCGCGCATGTATACGTATGCGGCGATGAGAAGAAGATGGCCCACGACGTCCATGCCGCTTTGGCGACGATCCTTGAGCAGCACGGGGATTTGAGCCCGGAGGAAGCCGAATCGTATTTGATCCGTATGCAGCAGCAGAAACGTTACCAGCGGGACGTTTATTAAAATAGGCTGGGGGTAGTCGCAGCCTCGTTATAGAACAATTGCGAGAGGAGATGGCATGTCATGTCGGACAACAATTTGCTTTCGCCAAAAAGTGCGCCGCACAGCGAAGTAGAGCATATTAAACGGGAAAGCAATTATTTGCGCGGAAGCCTCGAAGAGACGCTTCAAGACGTCATCACGGGATCGATTCCCGAAGACGACAATCGATTGATGAAATTCCACGGCAGTTACATGCAGGACGATCGGGACTTGCGGAACGAGCGGCAGAAGCAAAAGCTGGAGCCGGCTTATCAGTTCATGCTGCGCGTACGCGCGGCAGGGGGCGTCGTTACGCCGGAACAATGGCTCATGCTGGATCGTCTGGCGGAGGAGGTTGCCGGCTCGACGATTCGCTTGACGACGCGTCAATCGTTCCAGCTGCACGGTATTATTAAATGGAACCTGAAAAAAACGATCCGCGAAGTGAACGACGCCCTGCTAAGCACGTTGGCCGCCTGCGGCGACGTGAACCGCAACGTGATGTGCAACCCGAACCCGTACCAGTCGGACGTTCATGCTGAGGTGTACGAGTGCGCGCGGCAAGTGAGTGAACATTTAAACCCGCGGACGAGAGCTTATTACGAAATTTGGCTCGACGGCGAGAAAGTGGTGGACAGCCAGGATACCGAGGCCGAACAGGAGCCGATCTACGGACCGGTTTACTTGCCGCGCAAGTTTAAAATCGGCGTAGCGGTTCCGCCGTCCAACGACGTGGACGTCTTCTCGCAAGATTTGGGCTTTGTCGCCATTGTCGAGGACGGACAGCTGCAAGGCTTCAACGTCTCGGTAGGCGGCGGGATGGGGATGACGCACGGCGATCCGAAAACGTATCCGCAGGTCGGTCAAGTGATCGGATTTTGCAAGCCGGAGCAGATTGTCGACGTGGCCGAGAAAACCGTGACGATTCAGCGCGATTACGGCGACCGCGCGGTGCGGAAGCATGCCCGGTTCAAATATACGATCGACGACCGCGGCATCGACTGGTTTATCCAGGAATTGACGAATCGTCTTGGATGGAAGCTCGAAGAGGCGCGCCCGTACCGGTTCGACCATAGCGGCGACCGTTACGGCTGGGTGAAGGGCAGCAATGGCAAATGGCATTACACATTGTTCATCCAGAACGGACGGATCAAGGACGAGGAAGGCTACCCGCTCATGACCGGTTTGCGGGAAATCGCCAAAGTGCATTCGGGGGATTACCGGCTCACGGCGAACCAGAACCTCATTATCGGCAACGTATCGGCCCAGAAAAAGAAAAAGATCGAGGAAATGATCAAGGAATATGGGCTGAACGACGGCAAACAGCATTCGGCGCTGCGAAGAAATTCAATGGCATGCGTAGCCCTACCGACTTGCGGGCTGGCGATGGCTGAGTCGGAACGTTACCTGCCTTCCCTGATCGACAAGATCGAGCCGATGCTGGACGAAGCCGGCTTGCGCGAAGAGGAGATCGTCATCCGGATGACCGGCTGCCCGAACGGCTGCGCCCGGCCGATGCTGGCGGAGATCGCCTTTATCGGCAAAGCGCCGGGCAAGTACAATATGTACTTGGGCGGCGGATTCGCAGGCAACCGGCTGAACAAGCTGTATAAGGAAAATATCGGTGAGGCGGACATCTTGGATTCGCTGCAGCCGATCGTGCACCGTTACGCGAAGGAGCGAAACGAAGGCGAGCATTTCGGCGATTTCGTCATACGTACCGGGTACGTGAAAGAAGTCAGCTGCGGGCAAGAGTTCCATTCGTGACCGCCCGGTTGTGTTGTAAACCATACTCAGACCGTTTCGAGTTTATGTGAGCTTCACTCAGAACCGATTATCCTCGAGAAAAAGGACCTCGGCCTCCCACTTTGCTGTGGAAGCCTGAGGTCCTTTCGTTTAATTTATCGGAAAGTGTATCGCGGAAGTGGCTCTAAATCTCGGTAAACGCCAGCGTCAAAGACGCCGGTAGGCGTTTATCCTTGTAATATCAGAATCTTCAAGTGCTCCACCGTACAAAAGTAAAATGGGGGTTCCCTTACTTGCGTTGTTGCCGTTTATGAGCTTAGAGCGGTTAAGCGGCTTATGCGGTGAGGCCCGGTGGTCGTTCACTCAGATGGGGTTGTTCTGGGTTTCGTCAGCGCCAGGGCCACCCCCGGTCTTTCCGTTCTCTCCCCCGCAGCATCGTAACGGACATCACAGCAGCTTACAACCGGAAAAAGCGCAAGTTGGAAGCGTAACGGACATCAGAGCCGCTTACGATGGCCGTAGTCCCCTTTTTTAGCAGAATGACTGCCCGATACGTGCCGTGGTGACCGTTACAATGAAAAAAGTGCGCCGATTTGACGAATAAGCGGCCGTGATGTCCGTTAGAAAGTCATGTGGTGCTTCTGGTGGGGCTCGGCTCCATCGTCGCTACGATGAGGGCTTGCTCCAGGTTAACACCTCGAAGCTGCCAACTAAACGTGGTTGACCACCGTCATGCGACGCCGAGCACCGCGTGCTGGGAGCTTCGTGCGGTGGTTCCCTTGCGGCTTTGAATATGCGAGGATTTCCCCATGCGACTTCAAACTCCTGTGGTAGGGTAGGTATAGATTGAAGCTCTCTGTCAGGTGCTTCTTCTTCTTCGATAGTCGCTGGGGATTTCCTTTTCTAAGAGGATGATAGGCGAATTCACCGGTATCCAAGAAACGAAAGCCGTAAAAAAGAAGAAAAAGCTAACGATCGGAAGCAAACGCACGATGACGTCGGAGATGTGTCAACTATATTTGTTTGACCTGCAAAGAGAACGAGGAAATTCCGCTCAGCGTAGTGCGTGACTTTGATGCCATGGATGATGGAGATCCGGAAGTTCCGCCGCAATTTGCTTGCGAAGGTTGTGGAGGGGAGATGTACCCTGAACATTACAAAGGGGTGCACAGTTACGATTACCGGATCGAAGAACGGTTGAGGTTGAATCAAGTGGAAGGCAGCTCGTAAGAGATCAAAGGGAATGGGTACTGGAGCGGAAAGTTTGGGTGTGAATATGGCATGAATCTTGCCAAAATCACACTCGGGCCGCATTTGAAGTCGTGTTGTAACCGCCAAACCTAAACAAGACAACACGACTGAGGGCGAGCGGCTGGAGCCCGGTCCCCATTCCCTCCCACGCGCTAATGTATGGGTTTGCACGTCAAAGGACCGTCAGGGTGCTTTCCCCCTGACGGTTTTTCTTGACATTGGGACGTTCCCACGTCTTCAAAATTGGAAGTAAATAAACGTGTTCTGCTCGCCCTTCAGGAACAGGATGAGGAACGCCGCCACGGCGGTGTACAGGATCGCGCGTACCGGTGCCGGAAAATATTTGTGCCACCACACTCCCAGCCCGGTGCGATGCTTGTGAAGGAAATACTCAAGGATATGGAGCACGAACAATCCGATAACGATGCCGAGGAACAAGTAGTGACCGTCGAAGTTGAACGCCTGAGGCGTCAGCATCCGCTTGATCAGCGACAGCGCGGTTCTTAGCCCTTCGGCGCGGAACAGCACCCAAGCGATACAGGTGATATGGAAAAAGACGATGATGGCTATAAACTGGTAGATCCGGCTTTTGTCCAGAAAGCTGAGCCCCAGCTTTTCCTTCAGCATCATGTACAGCTTGTGCACCGTGGCCAATGCGCCGTAGAACATCCCCCAGGCGACGAACGTCCAGGACGCCCCGTGCCAGATGCCGGAGATCGTCATGGCGATGAACAGGTTCGTGAACTGCCGTACCTCGCCATTGCGCGAGCCGCCGAGCGGAATATAGATGTAGTCCTTGATCCAGTTGGACAGCGTAATATGCCAGCGGCGCCAAAACTCCGTCGGATTTTTGCTCAAATACGGGGTTCGAAAGTTGACGGCCAGTTCCAGGCCGAAGAAATACGCGATCCCGAGCGCCATCTCGCTGTAGGCCGAGAAGTCGAAGAAGATCTGGAACGCGAACAAGTAAGCGGCGATCCAGCCTTCGGCTCCGGTCAAGTTGGCGGTGTTCTGAAAAAACGAATCGACGTGCGGTGTCAAATAGTCGGCGAGTACGACTTTTTTGAATATGCCGAGCGACAAAAAGAACGCCCCTAGCCGCCAATTGTCCGCGCTAAAGCGGATTTTGCGCAAGTTGTCGATCTGGGGCATAAATTCGCTCCCCCGCATAATCGGTCCGGCGACCAAGTGGGCGTAAAACGAGATGAATACCCAGAAATGGAACACCGACTGGGCGGGCTCCCACCGTTTTTTATAGACGTCGACAAGGTAAGCGATCATCTGGAACGTGTAGAACGAAATCCCGATCGGAAGTACGATTTTGAGCAGAAACGAGTTCTCCGTCAGCAGGGATACGCCCAGCCCCTTTTCCACCGAGCGGATGAGAAACGTCGTATATTTAAAGAATAGCAGATTCGCTACGTTGACGATAATCGAAAACCAAAGGAAAAAGCGGCTGTACGATCCGCGCAGCGCTTTGGAGCAATAATACGTGAAGGCGGTCATCGCCAAAAACAAAATCAGGTTGCCGACCCCGGCCACGATATAAAAGACGATGTTCGCTACCGTCAGCATCGGAATCCGCCAGCGCGGAAACGCATAAAACAGCACCAGCGAGACGATCATCAGCGAGAAAAACTCGGGAGTATGGAAGAGCATGGTCGTTCTCCTATCCGATCATAATGTCTATTGGTTCAAATACGGCCACAGCACGTCGGCCAGCTTGGCGTTGCCTTCCGGAGTAAAGTGCGTGTGATCGGAAAAAAAGTCGCCTTCGATGACGCCCTCCAGGTTTATATACGTAACCGGCTTGTCCGCCATCATCCGGCCGATCGCGTCCAGGTTTGCCTTGTACCCTGGTTTTTCGACCGAGCTTCCCATCAGATCGTGATTCGTCCCGCTAAGCACTATCCAAGTTTTTTTGCCTTGCTGACGTTCAATGATTTTGTTCAGGAAATAAGCGTCAATGTTGTTATCGGTCAAATCGAACGGCTTGTCCGTAAAGCTTGCAACGAGGAGCGGATCCTGCAGAAACTCGTTGTAATTCAGCCCTTGCGACTCCTGCCACTCCTTCTTAATATACCAGGCGCGGGAATCGTCGAGAGCATCGTCGGGAATCGGCCGGTTCGTAAAGTTCAGCCAGGCGTGATTCAGGTTTTGCCGGAAATAATCTTTGTACCTCATCAGCGACAACTGCGGCAGCCATTCTTCGTGCAGAGCGCGCTGAAAAAACTTGTACGGATCGTCGGGCGTTTTGAAGTCCGAGCTTTTGAGCTGTGGCAGCACACGTTCATAGGCGGCGCGGTCTAGTACGCGAAGATGCTCGCCCAGCCAAAATACCGAGCGCGGATAAGGATCCCTCGGAATGAAGGAGGCGTATCGGATGTTGAACAGCAGCTTGTCGGTAGAGATGCCGAACTTGTCCAGCTTCAGCAGCATCGTGTAGAAATCCCCGATCTGCATGGCGGGGAACGACAGGTTGTAGATCGTAGGAGCTCCCGGCTTTTGCTGAAGAAATACGTTGACAGCCTGATTGGAGCTGCCAGGACTTCCGTAGAAGACCGAGTCTCCGAGCATGACGATATAATCGCTGCGGTCGTTCCGGTCGATATCCCGTTTGACCTGTTGAAGCACGGCGTCAATGTCGTGCATGTTGTTGTTGTCCAGCATCAGCTTGTAATCCATCCGATTGCTATAAACGTCGGAAAGCGAGAAAGCGTATGGCAGCAACAGCTGTACGGCGATGAAGTAGACAATGAAGTATTTGACGGCTTTCATATCAATTGGTTTCACCCGTTTCCGAAGTCAATATACCTATTTTGTCCGAACATCGATTAGACGTCAACTGTCGACGAAAAGTTTCCTTTTTCATGCAAAAAATAGCCGAAATATGCGAAATGTTCGAGATGCGGCGAATGAAAGCGCAGCGGGATCGCCGAGCGGCTTTCGACAAAGGGAACAAGCGGTTTCTGGAGAGAGGGGATTGCGTAAGAGGTCCCATCGAATGTATAATAATATCCATTCGTAAGTATAACACGCGCGATGAAGAAGAGAAGTAAGCACGACGAAAACGTCAGAGAGCCGGTGGAAGGTGCGAACCGGTGTGGACGTCTTGCCGAATGGACTTCTGAGCGTCCGGACCGAACCGTTGCGGGGATTCCCCCTGAACGTTTAGGCTCCGGCGGGACGCCTACCCGATATCCAGGGGCACGGTATCGACAATGCATGACGCTTGGCAGACTATGGCGCCGGCGCTCTCCGACATTGCTCCGTACCGCTAAAGTGAGTTTGCTCATGAGGCAAACTAATTAAAGGTGGCACCGCGGGCTTTCCGTCCTTTTTATGGGGATGGAAGGCTCTTTTTGTTTTTTAAATAAGCGGTCAAATCGACTTCGGGAGTCGTTTGCTGTATAAAAAAGCAGCGGGACGGCTGCCGGAGAAACCGGAAGGGAGTGTGATCGCAAATGAGCGATGGTTGGTGGCGGATGGTTCCGGACAAACGGAACGGACGGAAGAGATATGCAAGACCAGGCGCAAAGCGGCTAAGCCGCCATATCGGAAGAGGCATATACAAATGGAGGGATTTCAATGACTAGAACGAGTATGATATCGGGCATTCGTCCGACGGGAGAGCTGCATGTAGGGAACTATTACGGGGCGCTGAAAGGGCTTGTGGAGGCGCAGGAGCGGTATGAGGCGCGTTATTTTATCGCCGATCTGCATTCGCTGACGACGCATCCGAAGCCGGACCAGCTGCGCTCCTATGTGATCGAGACGGCGCGCAACTATGTCGCAGGAGGCGTCGATCCGCAGCGGTGCACGTTGTATGTGCAATCGTCGCTGGCGGCGGAAATATGCGAGCTGCACACGTATTTGAGTATGGTGATGCCGCTTGGCGAGCTGATGAGAGTGCCGACGTTTAAGGAGAAGGCGAAGCGGCATCCGGACAATATCAATTACGGGCTCGTCGGATACCCGGTCCTGATGGCGGCGGACATCCTGCTGTTCAAGACGGAGCGGGTCATGGTCGGAGAAGACCAGCTCGTCCATCTGGAGATTGCGCGGACGATCGCCCGGCGGTTCAATCAACTGTATGGGGACGTATTCCCGGAAGCGCAGCCGATATTTGAAAATGCGGGCCGGGTTCCGTCGCTTGCCGGAAGCGGGAAAATGAGCAAATCGGACGGCGCTGCGACTTACATCAGTCTGAAGGACGACGGGACGGCGATCGGGGAGAAGGTGCGCAGGACGGTATCCGATCCGTTGCGCGTTTACCGCGAGGAGCCGGGGCATCCGACCGTAGAAGGCTGCAACGTGTTTCACCTGCACTCGTACTTTACCGGCGAGGCGGAGCGGGAGACGATTGCGGAGCAGTGCCGGCGCGCCGAGATCGGCTGTGTCGCCTGCAAAAGGCAGTTGGCCGCCAATCTGAACGCGGTCGTCGAGCCGTTCCGGCTCCGGCACGCCCGTTTAAGCGAAGCGGACGCTATCGAGGTGCTTCGGATCGGACGCGATAAAGCGAGAGAGAAGGCGCAAAGCGTGATCGCCGAGGTGCGCCAGGCGATTGGATTGCTGATGGTGTAGGCATGTGGAGGTTGACTTCCGTTATGCGGCGCGCTCCCCACAGTTTTCACGCGGTGCGGAAAGCGGCGGTGATCCAGCGGTAATCGTACGCCGTTAAGCCTAGGGGAGCTGGCGCTGCGCGGGCAGCAGCAACAGTGATGGGGCCGGGCAAACGGGGCAGATGCCGCCTGTCCGCTGCATACCCGCCTCTGTCCGCTGCCGGGCTGTACCAGGCTAGGCTGCGCTGCGCGTCGGGGAAGCGGTGTCAGCCGCCCGCGTGGAAGACGACGGTGCGGACCGGCTCGTACATCGGCGTGCGGCCTAGATGGCTGCGGTACAGGACGATCCGGTCGGCGATCCATGCGAGCGCGGAGCCGTCCGCGTCGTCCGGGCGGAACAGTGCCGCCGGCGCCTCTTCCAGTGCCGGAGCATCGCCGGTATATTGCCGCGCCAACGTAATATGTGGCGAGTAGGGACGTTTTTCCGGAGGGTAGCCGAGCGCGGCCATCTGCCCTTCAACGTCTGCCTGAAGCCGCCGCAGCTGCTCCATTCCGCCGTCCAGACCGGCCCACAGCACACGGGGGGAATGCGGGAGTCCGAACGTGCCGGCGCCGTGCAGACGAAGCGGGAACGGGTTGCTGCGCGCAGCAACCTTCTCCAGCTCCGTCTCGATGGCGGGGATGGAGGCCGGAGGGACGTCGCCGATAAACGTCAGCGTCAGATGCAAATCTTCAGGGTGCACCCATTTCTTGTACGACTGAACCTGTCTCAGCCGGTCCATCGCGTCTGCCGCCTTGTTTTGAAGAGCGGCAGGCAGCGGAACGGCGATAAACAGCCTGTGCATTTCGGATGCTGCGATGATGCTCACCTCTTTTTCTGGCATAGTAGCCCTAGTTTGGCGTACGTTCATAAGGAGTATACCCTCAAGTGCCCGGGAGTGCATCAGACGCCCGGACGGAGAACAAATTTTTTCATTTTAAGACAACTTTCGGACAATTTCGCCCGGCTGTATTGAACGGCTTCGCGAATACTGCTATCATAGCCATATTACACAAACGGAAAAGGTGTGGTAACTGTGACGAAACGGGCATACAACTTTAACGCCGGACCGGCTGCGCTGCCTCTGGACGTACTCCAGCAAGCGCAAGCGGAGTTCGTCGATTATCGCGGAATCGGCATGTCGATTATGGAAATCTCCCACAGGAGCAAAGAATACGAGCAAGTCAACGATGAAGCTCAATCGCTCATGAAGGAACTGCTTGGCGTACCGAACGGGTATGAAGTGCTGTTTCTCCAAGGAGGAGCCAGCACGCAATTCGCCATGATCCCGATGAACTACTTGCAGCAAGGCCAAGCGGCCGGTTATGTACTGACCGGAAGCTGGGCGGACAAAGCGCTGAAGGAAGCGAAAGGCATCGGCGAGACGTATGTGGCCGGTACCGGCGAAGCAAGCGGATTCCGCCGAATCCCGGCTCCGAATGAGATTGAGGTTCGCCCGAACGCCGCCTACATTCATATTACGTCGAACGAGACGATTGCCGGCTCCCAATACGCGGAATACCCGGATATCGGCAGCGTGCCGCTGATCGCGGACTTGTCGAGCGATATTTTGTGCCGTCCGGTGGACGTGTCGAAGTTCGACTTTCTGTATGCCGGCGCCCAGAAAAACCTGGGACCGTCCGGGGTTACGGTCGTCATCGCGAAGGAAGACATGCTGAAGGATTCGCCCAAGGGGCTGCCTACGATGCTTCGTTACGATACGCACGCCAAAAGCAAGTCGCTGTATAACACGCCGCCGGTTTACTCCGTCTATATCGTAAGCCTCGTATTGAAGTGGATTAAAGGGCTCGGTGGACTGGAAGCGATGGAGCGGTTGAATCACGACAAAACGAAGCTGATCTACGACGCAATCGATGGCAGCGGCGGCTTCTTCGAGGGGCTTGTCGATCCGGGCAATCGTTCGCTCATGAACATCACGTTCGCGCTCGGCAGCGACGAGCTGGAGAAGAAGTTTATCCAGGAAGCGGAAGCGGCCGGATTCGTCGGCCTGAAGGGTCACCGCGACGTCGGCCATATGCGCGCCTCCACATACAACGCGGTACCGTACGAAAGCTGCAAGGCGCTGGCCGAGTTTATGCAGGAGTTCCAGCGTCAACACGGATAAAGGATGGCCGGGTAAGCCGGACAGCCGGGCTGTAGAACGCAAAAAAGCCTGCGAGGATGCGCAGGCTTTTTGCGTTTTTGGTTTTTGGCCACCCATGTAATAGCTTCTTTATTTTCTGAAGAGGTGCCCCAAAGGGTTTGCATGACACGATAACGTAGATGTAAGACCCTACGAAAAGAGATAAGAGTCTTTGGCGAGACTGTCGATTCATTATGAACAACCGAGTGGAAAGTGAAAAGATTGCCTTCTGGCGAGTTTTGTCTGGAACCCCAAACCTTAAAATCCTTTAAAATCAAGGGATTCCGGACAACCTGTCTGAGCAGAAGAAGGAAACTTTTTACTTGGAACGGCCAGTTAACAATTCTACACATTTAATCGACAGTCTCTTTGGCAGCTTCTATTTTCAGTCCATTCGCGAAACAGGAGTGAATAAGGGCGGTTTGTACCCCTTATTTCAACCAACTGATGGGGTGTACAGCCTTTTCGCGGATTTTAGAAGCTTCAAACCGCTCTTATTTCGTATCCAAGCAGGTTTTTGAACAAAATAAAGGGTACAGACCACTCCTATTTGGTTCCCTCTCGCCCATTAACGAAAGGCCCTCAAATTCCACTGGTAAGTGGAGGATGAGGGCCTTTTCTCGAAGAAGCCAGTTCTAAGTGAGGCTCGAAAATACGACTCTGCTGAAAATATAGGAGTTGTTGCAGTGGCACCCGAAAACGTAAAAAAGGAGCGGTCTCAAAAGTCATGTTGCCACTAGCTTTTCTTATATCAAATAGTATACCCGATCATGGAACGAATGGATACGACCGCGAACGCACAGACGAGCCTTATGGTGGACTCCTCATTTCCCGCCGCCGTCCCTCGTCCCGGAGGCGAGCACTTGCTGCTTGTATTCGCTCGGGGTGTATCCCGTATGTTTTTTGAACTGCGTGCAGAAGTGCGGATAGCTGGCGAAGCCGATTTCTTCACAGAGCATATAGTTTTTCAGCTCCGGTCTCTGCAGCAGCTGCTTGGCCCGCTCGATCCGCAGGCCGGTCAGATGGTCGATAAACGTCGTGCCTGTGTTGACCTTGAACAGATGGCTGAAATAGCTCGGATTCATATGAATATGTTCGGCTACTTTGGCGAGCGTCAAGTTATCGTGCAGATGGCTTCGCATGTAGTCGAGCGCCTTGCCGATATCCTCATGCATCGCCGGGACCGCAGGGGAGATCAGCGCAGGCGAGGTGTCGCGGCCGAGCACTTTGTCCAGACCGTCGAGCCAGGCGTTTAGCGTCCCGTTGTCGCTCAGCTCGTTCCAGTCGCTGCGGGTCAGCGGCACACCGGACGTCTCCAGCAGGGCGAGCGTCTGACGGCGAAGCTTGCCCGGCTCGGGCCGATCGCTCTCCGCATAGTGGCGGAGCACCTGCAAGCTGCCCGGGACGTCCGCCCGGTGAGGCTGGCGCCACTTCGCGAGCAGCTCGGCTTCCACCTTCGGCCATGCGGCCCCCGACGATCGGACAGCCGGCTTGCTTTCGTAAGCATAATACGGAGCTTCCCTGCCGGGCATATAAAAGGAAAGCTCCGAGGCGGCTTCGGCCTCGTGCAGCATCTCCCGCAAGCTCTCGCGCGACGAACGGGAAGAGCTGATCCCGACTACGGCTTCGGCAGAGTAATATTTGGCGAAAAACCGGCTCAGCCGGGTGACGATATGCTGGACGTCCGACTCCGATTGGGATCTGCTGCCGGAGACGGCGAGCGTGCGGATCAGGTAAACGCCGCCGGTGGCGTCAGGGAGCGCCGTCCCTCCGCCGCAATCGGCCGCTACTTCCTGAACGGCTTGGAATAAAGAATATTTGACCAAGGGAACATCGGTTTCGGGGTATCGGGCCAAAAGACGCTTCATATGGAGCGCTGTTACATACATCACCTGAAGCTGGCTCGGCTGACCAGACGGAGCGCCCGAAGCGCCCGAAGCCGAAGCGGCTTGATCCCGCCCTTCCGTGGTTCCCGGCCCCGGCCCCGGCTTGGCGTACGGAAACAAATACGCCCAATGCGATTCCGCGATATGGCTGCCCCGCTGCAAATCAAGCAGAAGCGCATGCCGGATGTCCCAAGCGTGCCGGCTCAGCACCTGATCGGCGAACCGGACCCGGAGGCGGCTCTCGCGCTCCGCCCGGATCGTGTCCCGGCAATTCGCCAGCATCCGCTCCACATCCTGGACGAGCACCGGCGTCTTGAGCACATAAGCGAGCGCGCCCGCATTCAGCGCCTCCTGAGCGTAAGCGAAGTCTGGATGCGCAGTCAGAATCGCGAAGCGGAGTCCCGGGAAATCCTGCTTGGCCGAAACGATCATCTCCAGCCCGCTCATCACCGGCATCGAGATGTCGATCAATGCCAGATCGGGGCTGTAGGCGGCGCACTTCTCCAGAGCCTGCCTGCCGTTCGACGCCTCCGCCACAACCTTCATGCCGAGCCGCTCCCAGCCGATCTCCTCGCGCAGCGTGCTCAGCACCATATACTCATCGTCTACGATTAATACCCGAATGTCCGGCGACGGTTCGGTCCGGTCAAGCTGCATGCTGCGTCCCCTCCTCATACGGAATGATGATTTCTACCGTCGTTCCTCCGCTGTCGACACTATGAATACGCAGTCCGTAGCCTTCGCCGTAATACAGCCGCAGTCTTTCGTGAATGCTGAACAGTCCGAGATGGTAATACCCGGCGCGAGCGCCGTCCGGTTTCGTTTGCAGGAGCAGACTGCGCCGGTTTTCCGGTATGCCGATTCCGTCGTCGGAGACGCGCAGCACGAGCCGCTCGCCGTCCCGTTCCCCGGTCACGACGATGGAACCGAGGTCGCCTTTGGGTAAAATTCCGTGGAAAATCGCATTCTCCACAAGTGGCTGGAGCGTAAACTTCGGAATCGGGACATACCTCATCATCTCGTCGATATCGAAGTCGAGGATGAATTGGCCGGGATACCGGAACTCCATAATCGAAGCGTACCGCTTCACCCCTTCCAGCTCCTCGTCGAACGGAACGAACTCTTCGACCTTATCCAGATGAAAATGCAGCAGCGAGGACAAATTCGTAATCATCGTATCCACTTCCTGCGTCCGTCCGCGCTTGGCGAGGTAGCTGATCGAATTGAGCGTATTGTACAGGAAATGCGGCTGGATTTGCGTCTGCAGCACCTTCAGCTCGTACATCTTTTTCTTGATCTCGGCTTGGACGACCGAGTCCATAAGCTGGCTGATTTTGGCGACCATCCGGTTAAAGGCGACGGCCAGTATGCCGAATTCGTCGTTCCGCCGACTATCGATCTGCGTCTGAAAATCGCCCGCGCTTACCTTTTTCATCTGAGGGACGAGCTGTTTAAGCGGTTTGATCATATAACGGGCCAAATAATACGACACGACGATCGACAACACGAGCCCGGCGAGGCCGATCAGTATCGAAAACGCCTTCATAAAAGCTAGCGATTTGGCCAAAAAGCTGTCGTTCAAAATAAGGATGACCTGCCAGCCCCAGATGTTGCCGTTCGCCCGGGAGATGTGCAGCGGGTTCCTTTGCTCGTCCTCCGCCTGCCACGCGTTCACGTTATGTTCGAGCGAATCGGCGGGGAGCCCGGACAGCGAATACGATTTGGCGAACACATCGTACTTTACGTAAGGAGACCGGACCGAGATCGGACGGTTCGCCCGGCTTAGCAGCAGAAGCGATTCCTTGGAGCCCAAGTATTCGTCCTCGTAAGGGGCAAGAATCGATTCCAGATCCAGATCGGCAGCGAGGATCGCCGGAGACTCGCCTTCCGCCATCGGGATTTTGACCGCGACTGTGACGGTATAATCCGATACCGGGGAGAAATAAGGTTCGGTCCACACGACCGGCGAATCGCCAGCCGTCAGGCCGAGATGCACGCTGCGGATATTTTCCGAGGAGGCGATATCCCATAGCGCCCCGGACGTGCCGAGCACTTGTCCGTCCGAGCTGAACACGTACAAATTTTTAATATCCTTCCACTGCAGCCGGTACTGCTCCAGCAGCTGTACCGTCCCATCGGGCTCCAGTCCCGCCAGCCGCCGGTCCCGGGCGATGAACTGCAAATCTTTTTGCAAATTTTTCATGAATTGATTGAGGAAATAATCGGTCCGCTTGAGCGCATGGGTGACGTAGGACGTCTGCTGGCTCGCGAACTGGCCGGATACGTAATGCTGGGAGACGGCGACGAGCAGCAGCACGAGCAGCGATATGGAGATGAAGCAAAACGTAAACAATTTAACCGACAAGCTGCCGAACAGACCGCGGATCATGGGCATCCCCCCGTCTCGATTCTATTAAAAATTATAGCACGCTCCGCTGAACCCGTTATTCCGATCCTCCCAAAAAAAACGAAAGTTTCGCCAAACAATCCGAAAGCTCCGGCAAGCCGGCATGCGGTACAATCCAATCATCGCAACCAAAGATGGAGGACAATACGATGAAGACGATTGCGGAAAGCGGACGCGGTGCGGCGATAGCCGGGCGCTCGGTGCCACGCCTGCTTCGCGTCATATGGAAGTACAAGTACCGGTATTTGCTCATCGCCCCGGGACTGCTGTACATTCTGATTTTCAAATACGGCTCCTTGTACGGCGTATCGATCGCGTTTCTCGATTACTCGCCGTTTCTGGGCATAACCGGCAGCGATTGGGTCGGGCTCAAATGGTTCCGGGTATTTTGGGAAAGTCCGGATTTCTGGAAGGTGACGGGCAATACGATCGTCATCAGCCTGATGAAAATCGCGTTCGGAATGACGCCCGACATTATACTCGCCCTGCTGCTTAACGAAGTGGGACGCTCCTGGTTTAAGCGCACGATCCAGACACTCACGTACATGCCGCACTTCTTATCGTGGGTGATCATTTACGGAATCTTGATCGCGTTTCTGTCCCCGACGTCGGGGCTGATCAACTTTACGCTCAAGGAATGGGGATATCAGCCGGTTCAATTTTTGACCTCGAACGACTGGTTTCGCTGGATTATCATTTTCTCCGACATCTGGAAAGACATCGGTTGGGGCGCTATCATTTACTTGGCTGCGCTGACGGCGATCGATCAGCAGCTGTACGAAGCGGCAAAGATCGACGGAGCCGGGAGATGGAAACAAACGTGGCACATTACGCTGCCGGGCATCCGCAATGTCATCGTTCTGCTGCTGATCCTGAAAATGGGCACGATTCTGGACGCGGGCTTCACGCAAATATACGCGATGTACAACCCGCTCGTGTACGACACGGCCGATATTATCGATACGTGGGTGTACCGCAAAGGCATTATCGACAACAACTTCAGTCTGGCTACGGCGGTTGGGCTGTTCAAATCGGTAATCGGGCTGCTGCTGGTGCTGGGGGCGAACAGGCTGGCCAAAAAATTCGGAGATTCCGGAATCTGGTGAGGAGGAGTGCAGATGAGACGTTCTGCCGGAGAAATCGGCTTTCAAACCTTTAACTATATCGTGCTTACGCTGCTCGGCCTTGTCGCGCTGTTTCCGGTATTTTACGTATTAGTCGTCTCCTTGACTCCTTATATCGAATTAGTGCGCAACGGCGGGTTCGTCGTGTTCCCGAAAGTGGTGACGTTCCAGGCGTACGCAGAGCTGCTTCAGGATACGAAAATCATGAGGGCGCTCGCCAATTCGGCGTATGTGACGATCGTTTCGACCGCGATCGGAGTCGCGCTGTCGATGATGCTCGCTTACGGGCTGTCGAGCAGGTCGATGCCGGGGCGAAACGCCATCCTGCTGCTGCTGCTCATCACCATGATGTTCCAGGGCGGCATGATTCCGCAATATATGCTGGTCAAATCACTGGGGCTGTTGAACAGCTATTGGGCGCTTATTTTTTCGGGCACCGTAAGCGTCTTCAACGTGCTCGTCATGAAAAGCTTTATCGAAAATTTGCCGCAAAATCTCGAGGAGGCGGCTCTGATCGACGGTTCGACGGAAATCGGCTACTTGTTTAAAATCGTGCTGCCGTTATCCATGCCGATTATCGCCACCATCTCTTTGTTTTATGCGGTCAGTCACTGGAATTCGTTTTTCGAGGCGATTCTGTACATCTCCGATACGGGCAAGCATCCGCTGCAGGCCGTGCTGCGCTCGATGCTGAACACGCCGGACCCTTCGGAGATGGGCGATATGACGATTGTCGTGCCGACGGAGTCGGTCAAGATGGCGGCGGTGATCATCTCGATTATCCCGGTGCTCGTCATCTATCCGTTTCTGCAAAATTACTTTACAAAAGGGGTGCTGCTCGGCTCGGTCAAAGGGTAGTCGCCCAATTAACGGCCCTATGGCCGGTAGGCAATGAGCAATGCGGGAAAGCACGGAGCAAAGCGATAACAGGGAGGATTCCAGATGAAAAAGTGGGGTTACGGAGTATTGGCGCTCGCTCTTGCCGGAGCGACGGCCGCTTGCGGGAAGGAAGAAAACGCGGCGCAGCAGTCTGCGGGGGAAGCGGGGAAGCCGGTAGCGATCGAGGTTGAGCGGTGGGTATCGGTATCGGTGGACGTGCCACCGCCCGAACAGGACGTAGTGCTGCAGACGATCCGGAAGGATCTCGGCATCGACTTGAAGTATGCGTTCTCGAGCGGAAAGTCGGACGAGTGGAGGGCGAAGCTCGGGGCAAGGATCGCCGCGAACGATTTGCCGGAAGCGATATTGTTTTTCAACATGGCGGATTACCGGAAAGCCCAGGAGCAGGGGTATCTGCTGCCGATGAACGAGGTGCTGAAGCCGAATGCGCTGCCGCCCAACCTGAAGTATGCAACCAAGGAAATGCTGTACACCATCTCCGATAAAAACGGCGTCTATCATGGCATTCCGGCGCGTCCGCCGACGATGACGAACAGCTTGTTCATCCGTAAAGACTGGCTCGACCGGCTGAACCTGAAGATGCCCACGACGACGGATGAGCTGAAGGCGGTTATGCAGGCGTTTGCAGGCAACGACCCTGACGGGAACGGCAAAAAAGATACGTTCGGCTTCTCCGCCTCCGGCTCCTCCATGAACGGCCAGCCGTTCTGGCAGTTGTTGTCGGCTTTTACGGGCGACGTGCGCGGCTCATTTTGGGTCGATCAGGCCGGCAAGCTGAAGGGCGGTCCGGTCAGCGGCGAATTCCGCCACTATTTGCAATATATGAACGAGCTGATGAAATCGGGTGCGATCGATCCGGATCTGGCGACGAACAATCTCGACCGGGTGACGCAGAAGGCGGAGCAGGGACAGATCGGTATTTTCCATAATACGGGCTACCCGAACGCCATCGTGCAAAATATGAAAAAGCTGAACCCGCAGGCGGAGGTTGTGCTGCTGCCTCCGATAACCGGTCCTGCCGGAAAAGCGTCGAACAACGGCAAAACGAACTCGCCGAACGGTATATTGAGCCTGACCGTGAAGTTGAAGGACCAGCCGGAGAAAGTGAACAAAATGATCGAGCTGGCGAATTGGATGAACGGGCAACAGGGAGCGAGGCTGCTTACGTTCGGCATCGAAGGGTTGAATCATAAGAAGACGAATGGGGTTATTACGGAGTTCATCGCCGGCAGCCAGAGCAACTACTTGTCCGCCTATTCGATTATGGGCGAGCCTGCAATCAAGACGGCTCCCGAGACGGTCAAGGTGTTTTACCCCGACGCGTTCTTGTACGAGCAGCAGATGAAGCTGATCGGGGACAACCCGGAGATCGGCGGCATTTTCGCGATGGGGCAGGCGAAGGAGCCGACGCAATACGCGGCAGACCTGTCCAAATATGTGACGGAAATGATGTTGAAGTTCATCTACGGCAACGTGCCGCTGGACGACAAAAACTGGGATGAATACGTGAACGCGTATTTGACGAAATACAAAGGCCAGCAGTATCTGGATGAGATCAAACGGGAGCTGACCGCAAACGGTTATTTGAAGTAGTTCAGCTGATCGAGGCGTCACGGACCGGCGCCGCTTTCTCCGGCGGCAGCCGGTTGTGCCATAGGCCCTTTGACGGGCCAATTTAAATCGAAGAGGTGGATGCTGTTGGACAAGAAGGAGCAAGCCGTTAACCCGTTGGTGCGCAAGGAACGAGAGGAGCCGGGAGGCCTTGCGGGGATAGCCCGCGTCAATCGCCGGCAAGTGCTGACGACGCTGGGCGCGGCGGGTGTGCTGACCGTGGCGGGAGGGCTGCTGTCCGGTGGAATTGCAAGCGCGCTGGAAGCCGGCGCATCGGCTGGAGCTATGGGGAACGGAGCGGCAGGAAAAAAGCCGGGAAACGGTAACGGTAACGGGAGCCCTCATGCAGCGATTGAGGAGCTGCGGGAAGAGCTGGAGGCGCGTATGCGCAGCGAAGCGATCTTGACGGCCGTTAACTTAAGCTGGTACGGAGCGGCAGGCGACGGCATAACCGACGACACGGCGGCATGGAACGCCGCTATGGCGGACGTCCCGGCTGGAGGAGCGCTCTACGTACCTCCCGGCACGTACTACAGCGCTTCCGGATTTCTCTGCGGGCGGGGAGATATTACGATATTCGGAGCGGGCCCGTCGTCCCATTTGACTACCGAAGCCCAGACGAACACGCTGCTGATCGGCAAGAGCGACCGGACTACGCGGGTCCGGAACGTCAACGTCCATTCCTTGAAGTTCTCCCAGAAGCCGGGGCCGAGCGGCAGCGGAGGGGCGAACAACTTTGCCGGCGTCAAGGTATGGTTCGTGGACAGAGCCGTCGTGCACAATAACGATTTTGAAGAGTGCGACGTCTGCATCAGCTTTGGCGGGGGCAACTCCTCGTTAGGGTTCCCGGGCCGGGTGACTTACCGGAATGCGGCGGTTCTGAACCGGATGTTGAATACGAACAAGATGGGAGTCGAAGTCTTCTTCCAGAACCATGCGATCGTGTACGCCAATCAGATGATCAACGAGGACGACTACAAAGTGGCGGAGAGCCATGCGGTCCGATTGATCGGCTCGCATCATTCGATGTGCTGCGACAATGACGTATACCGGTTTCGGACCGGGGTATCGACTCAGGGCGGGAATTCGCTCGGCTACCGGGAAAGCGACCATTTCCTGATCTCGGGCAACAAGTTTCGTCAATGCGTCAAAGGTGTACAAGGTTTCGAAGGCGCTTACAACGGGCAAGTTCTGATGAACGTGATCGAGCATGTGCGCGAGTTCGGCATCGAGTTCCGGCAGGAGAAAAACGGGGGCTGGGACCATCTGATCGTAGAGGGCAACCTGATCTCGGCCGACCCGAATTCGACGTCGGGAGGGCAGCGCGGAGCTACGTTTACCGCAGGCCAAAGGCTCGTATTCCGCGGCAACCAGTCGGTCGGCTTCGGCAATAGCCAGACATCGGGAACCGCCTACCACGTGTACGTGTCGGCGATCGGGCGTATTGCCGTGATCGAGGGCAACTATTTCGAAGACAGCTTCTATCTCTCGTCCGGTTCGCGGAATTTGGGCGTCCGTGTTCTCAACAACGAGAAGACGGTCATTTCGCGCAACAACGTATTCGTCTCGCCTTCCCCGAACCCGGCGGAACAGAACGCGCAATCGTCCGGTAGCGGCCAGCTGGTGAAGGGTTTCCCGGGGCTGGATGATATGAACGATTATTTTCAGGGGTAACCTGCCTGCCAGAGTAGAAATAATTATTGGATATTTGTGCCATTGTCTCTGGGATCAAGGTATAATCGAATGTGAAGCTTGTATCGTTAGTCTAGAAGGCTGGGTGGAGGAGAGACGTATGCAATATTTTAATACGGCCGGCTACAGGGACAATCTGGCCCGCGCCTCGGGCCGCACCTTCGATTACCGTACGCCGCTATCGGACGGAAGCTGGGATGCCTGGCGCGCCGACTTTCGAGCCGCTCTCCGCGAGCGGCTCGGTCTGAACCGGATCGGGACGGAGCCGATCGGGCTGAACCCCCGCCGCACGGAAAGCGTGGAATGCGACGGTTACACGCGCGAGAAATGGTATGTGACAAGCGAGCCCGGCGTCGAGATTCCGTTTTATTTGCTGCTCCCGGGTACCGGAGAAGGGCCTTATCCGCTGGTCGTCACTCCGCACGGACACGGAGCGCGCGGCAAAGAAACTTATGTCGCGAACTACGCTTCCGAAGAGGATCGGACCAGCAGCGAGCAGGGCGAGAGGGATGTGGCGGTGCAGGCCGTCAAGGAAGGCTACGCGGTGATCGCTCCGGACGTCCGCGGGTTTTACGAGATGGGCGGGGAAGAGGAATGGCTGAAATCGGATGGGAAAGGGAATTCCTGCGTCAATTTTCAAAAAGTGGCGCTGATGTACGGGCGGACGCTGATCGGAGAGCGCGTGCATGATATGGGACGGCTGATCGATTATGCGGCCACGCGGCCGGAGATCGATACGAGCCGGATCGTGATGACCGGCAACTCCGGCGGAGGTACGGTCACCCTATTCACGGCGGCGCTCGACGACCGGATCTCCGTCGCTGTGCCGGGGTCGTATGTATGCACGTTCGAGAAATCGATCATTCCGATCGGCCATTGCCCATGCAATATCGTTCCCGGCATACTGGAGCTTGGGGAGATGTACGATGTGGCGGCATTGATCGCGCCGAGACCGCTGCTTATCGTCCACGGCGTTCACGATGAGATTTATCCGATCGAGGGGACGCGCGAGACTTACGGCCATCTGCGGAACGTTTACGCTGCGATGGATGCCGAATCGAGCTGCGAGCTGTATGAAGGCAGCGGCGGTCACCGGTATTATAAGGAGCGGGTGTGGCCTTTCGTCCGCACTCATTTGCGGCGGTAGTCCTCGATGTGGCCCCGCTTAGAACCGTTTTTTCTTGAGAAAAGGACCTCAGCCCACGCGTTACAGTGGGATTTGAGGTCCTTTCGTATGGAAATCGGGACATTCCATGTTATGGGAATGCTTTTGACCGTGCCGAGCGAAGCGGAGGCTCCCTGTCCTACAAAGCTTTCGCCCGGCTGGCGGCATGCGACATCCGGTACTCCGACGGAGACATGCCGTGATGCTCGCGGAAGACGCGCGCAAAGGTGCGGTAGTTGTCGTAGCCGACCTCCATACAGATGTCCGAGATCGACATCTCGCTTGCCACGAGCAGCGTGGCGGCCCGGGTGATGCGCAGCGTATGCATGTAATCATTGACCGTTTTGCCGGTGTGCTCCTTAAACATCCGGCTGATATACGAAGCATGCAGGTCGAAATGCTCGGATACGGAATTCAACGAGATCGGCTCGTTGAAGTGAAGATGAATATAGCGCAAAATGCTCCATACGCGAGACCCTGGCTGGTTTTTGCTCACGGTTCCGGACTGGTTCGGATCGGTCAGCGCCCTCAGCATCAACGTGACGGCTTCGATCAGCTTGCCCCGCAAGACGGCGTCCCGGCCCAGGCGGGATTCCTTATATTCGAGCACGAGCTGCTCGATCAGGGACGTCACGGACGCGAGCCGTTCGCCTTCGAAATGGTAATGCGACGGGAGCTCCGAACCGATTTTGTGAATCCACTGATTCATATACGATTCGTAAGCGTTGCCAAACAAGACGTTGATATCGAACATGCAGCTGTATAATTTAAGCGGATCGTCGGGGTTGCTGTACAGCTCGTGAATATGATGGGGCAGCAGCAGCGACATCGTGCCCCGGCGCAGCTCGTGGGCCAGCCCGTTGATTGATTCGGTGCCCGAGCCCTCTACGACGAACGACAGCTCGGCGAAGTCGTGATGGTGCATCGGGTAGTGAGAGTACGGCTGGTTGCACGAAATGTAAAAGGGCAGCTGGCCCTTCTGCTGACCGGACAAAAAACGGTCGTCGGTTTTGGCGTCCTCGTACTCGGGAAAGATCGCCATGCGGATTCCTCCTTTTTGAACGATTCAGAATTTTGATGTTCGCTAATGCGTTAGACGAACCGGGACATTCTGAACTAAGAAAAGCTCCCGCTTGCGCAGGATCACTCATCGTGGTAAGCGTTTCGGTTACATGCTTTTCTTATCGTGCAAGCAAGCGCCGCAAGCCGTTCATTATGGCAGCTCGACCTTGTGCCCCCGCTTGTGGACAGGAGGGAACCGGAACGGAATAAGATTGGTTTGTACCCTTTATTTTGTCCGAAAACCCGCTTGAACATGGAATAAGAGCGGTTTGCAGCTGCTAAAATCCGCTAAAACGGTGCGGACCCGATCAGTTGGTTGAAATAAGGGGTGCAAATCGCCTTTATTCGTCTCTGTTATCCCCTTATGCTGAAATTAAGGGTGCCAGAGACCCTTATTTTTATATAGTCATACGTATTAATAACCAAGACAAGACAACTTCGTATCAGGTCTATTACTTGTATATTAGTTTAGCATATTTTTTTCGTTGTGCGGGCGAAAAATTTTCGACTTTATCTCTGCGGTTTCGCCAGCGGCGAAGCGGGATACAGGGGCTTATGTCCGGTTGCAGCAGACAGGTCTCGTTTACAAATAACGACAATATTCGCTATATACAAGAGGGTTGGAACATTATAAACTATTTATTATATTTTCGGAGAAACATTATTACATCGAATGAAATCGCTCCCGAAAAGTGAACATTGTTTCTCGGAGATCTCCCAGACAGGTTCACGCTTCGGGCAGGCGGATATATCCATACGAATCAGCGAACAGTCAGGTGGTATCGATGAACATGAAGGCAGCGTACGGGAACGAAAATGCGAAGGCGGAGCCGGAGGCCGTCAGAAGTGACGGCAAACCGCCGGCCTTACTGGAAGAATTTGCGGCTATCGGCCATATAACAGTAACGTCTTTGCGGGCGAATGCCGCACAGGTCGATCTGGCGAGTGCGCCGGACCCGGACCCGGTCCGATATGGCCTCCATGCCGCGAAGCTGATCTACGACTTTACCGGAACGGACGGGACGTCGGCAGCCTACTTGAACTTCAAGGAAGCGGATGGAACGGCCGGCAAACCGGTCGAAGGTTATCCGCTGAGAATCGGGTTATGGGTATACGGCGACGGAGGCAAGCATTGGCTACGCGGACAACTGCTGGACGGCACGGGAACGAAGAAGCCGGTTGATTTTACCGGAGCCGGCGAGCTGAACTGGATCGGCTGGAAATACGTCGCGGCTGATATTCCGCCCGGTATGCAGATGCCGCTTCGGTTCACGCAGCTGTACGTGGCTGAGACGAGTAATGCGAACAAAGGGGCGGGAGCCGTCTATTTTTCTCCGCTGCACGCGATTTACACCGACACGGGCGAAGATCTGGAGGGGCCGAAGTTCAGCGGCATGAAGCCGGAGCCGGAAGAGACCGTATACAGGAGCGATCCGGAGATAACCGTCCGAATCTTTGACGAAGGACAGGGAGTCGACCCGGATACGATCGTATTTACGCTGAACGGGATCGTAGTGCCTCACCGGTACGACGAAGCGACTGGCGAGACTGCGCACGTACCGGCTGCAGCACTGGCAGACGGCGCATATACAGTAACGGTGGACGCCGCCGACAAGGCGGGTAATCCGGCGCTGCCCGGAGCGGTTTGGAGCTTTGTCGTGTACACGGGACCGGATACCGAGGCGCCCGCGCTGCGCGTCATCAGCCCGATGGACGGCATCCGGACGCAGACGAATCGGCCGAGGCTTGCGATCCATGTGGCGGACCGCTATACAGGAGTGAATGCCGCTTCGATCCGGCTCGGGCTGGACGGGGAAACGGTCGGGCACACATACGACGAGGCCAGCGGCACTTTGTTTTACACGCCTCCAGTTCCCCTCGAGCCCGATTCGAAGCATACGGCGAGCGTTACGGCGGCGGACCTCGCGGGGAACGTTTCGTCGGTCCGGTGGAGCTTCACAGTCGGCGCTCCGCTCGGGCAGCCGGCGAACCCGGACAAGTTCAAGATGTGCGTGATCGGTGACGGCGGGTATTACACGGCCGATCAGGGCCGGACGGCGTCGGACATTTTGCTGCGGGAACAAATCTTGCGGATCAACGGGGAGAAGCCGGAGCTTGTCGGCTACACCGGCGACATCGTCGAGAACGACACGGCGGCCAATTACGAAGCGGCGCTTGCGAATATGGGCTTGTTTGAAGCGCCTTATACGGTGAGCATCGGCAACCATGAAGTATCCGGTACGGGGTCCCGGCGCAATTACCAGCAGACGTTCGGCGACCCGACCTACTTGTACGATTACGGACATACCCGGATCATCGGTCTCGATTCCGCGAACAACTCGATTACCGGCTCCGACGCCTCCCAGTGGACTTGGCTCAGGCAAGTGCTCGAGCAGACGAGTCAGCGCCATGTCATCGTATTTATGCACGTTCCGCCGGACGAGATTTCCGCGGACGGGGAACATTTCCAGACCGGACACGGCTTCAGCGACCCGGACGATACGGCGCGCTTGTACGATCTGATGGGTGCGTTCAAGACCAGACGCCCCGATACGAACGTAGTCGTTTTCAGCGGCGATCTTCACGCTTATCTGTACAAAAACGTTCAGGGTGTCGACTATGTCATATCGGGCGGCGGCGGCAAATATACGCATATTCCGCCGGATAAAGGCGGCTTTTACCATTATTTGAACGTATACGTGGATGAAGCTTCTATCCGCTGGGACGTCGTGCCGCTGCTCGACGAGATTACGTTCGGCGCTCTTGCGGTCAGGTTGGGTGTGAATCAGGAAATGACGCTGACAGCGAACGGAACGTTTCAGACCAGCACCAATCATCCGATCACGATGCCGGTGGCACCGCCCTTTAAAGTGGAATGGTCGTCCGATAACCCGGATGCAGCCGAGGTGGACGATCTGGGCAAGGTTACAGGCAAAGCGCCGGGAACGGCGGCGATCACAGTAACGTGCGGCAACCGCCACGCATCGGCGATGATCGAGGTGACGGACGAGCCGTGTGCGATGGAATAAGCCTCTTCGAGCCCCGGCTCGTCAGGGGCTTTTTGCTGACTGAAAGCGACGGCATTCAGCATAATGTTACCGGTGGTCCTGTCATAAAGAAGGGAAATCGACGCCGAATGTCCAATATATTCAAAAACCGCCATAGTCAGAATGAACCTTTTGCCGGGTTGAACCGTCAATACGGAAGGCGACTACTTGCCGTAATACGACGGCATCCGACTGGAGGATACGAGGATGAAGCCGATTCCGAGATCCCGGCTGCGCATCTGGCTGGGTGCCCGGTATTATACGTGGCGGAGGCGGATGAATTGGTGGTTTGGCGCCCGGCGATATGCGGCTTTACGGGGAAATGAGCCCGGGCAGCCCTATCCGGTGTTCCGTCATCAGACCCCGCTGTACCGTTCGCTGAAAAACGTGGACATGTGGATGCAGCGCAATAAGGCGCATAACTTGTCCATCGCTCTCCGGCGGCTGAGCGGCATCGTCATTCGCCCGGGCGAGACGTTGTCCTACTGGAAGCTGATTGGCAAACCGACGCGGAGGAAAGGCTACCGGGAGGGGATGGTTCTCTTTTATGGCTCGTTTCGTTCCGGAGTAGGAGGCGGCCTGTGCCAGCTATCGAACCTGATCTACTGGATTACGCTGCATACGCCTCTGCAAGTAGTCGAAAGGCACCGACACAGCTATGACGTGTTTCCCGACTCCTCCCGGACGCAGCCGTTCGGAAGCGGAGCCACGTGCGCATACAATTACATCGATTTGCAAATTTATAATCCTACCGACCGGCCTTATCAGCTGCATCTGGAGCTGGACGATGCGTTTCTGAGCGGAGAGTGGAGAACGGACCGGGCTCCTCTTCACCGCTACGAGGTGTATGAGCGCGATCATGCCATCACCCTGGAAACTTGGGGCCGCTACGTCCGGCACAACACGATATACCGCAAAGTGTACGACCTGCAAGGAACCTGTATAGGCGACGAGTACATTACCGAGAACCATGCGATTATGATGTACGAGCCGCTGCTGAAGGAAGCCGGCAAAGGCTGAGCGCACGGCGGGATGTTCATCCGGTTTAGCCGTCTGGCTTCGGACCGGCAGGCCCGGCACTCTGGAAGGCAGCCGGAGAGTCCGGGCTATAGGGGAAACAGGGTACTGAAATCCGGGAGGGATTGTCATTTATTACTTACTTGCCTTTATCGTTGCATTCGCGATCGTGTACGTCTTGATTCCGCCGCTGCGCAAACTGGCGTTCCGGATCGATTTTGTGGACAAGCCCCGGGAAGACAGCGAACGGAAAATACATCGGGAGCCGATTCCGCTCACGGCGGGCATCGCCATTTTTATCGGCTTCGCCGTCGCCTTCCTGCTGTTCGTCCGCGAGGAGCCGGGACAGACGACCGCCATCCTGGTCGGAGCTTTCATGGTGCTGGTCATCGGTACGATCGACGATTGGTACAAGACACACCGCAAAGAGTTTCCGGCGATGCCGAAATTTCTCGTGCAGGTGGCAGCCGCTTATCTGGTCTACGAATCCGGCATTGTCTTCTATGGATTTACGAATCCGTTTACCGGGCAGGAGGTCCTGCTGCCGGGTTGGCTGCAGCTCGTTCTGACGGTGACGTGGATATTCGGCGTTACGACGGTGATCAATTTCTCGGACGGCATGGACGGTCTGGCCGGGGGCTTATCGGCCATATCGGGGGGCACGCTGTTCATCGTAGCGCTGGCCAAAGGCCAATCCAGTTCGGCGATGATCGCGATGATCGTCGTGGCGATTGCGATCGCGTACCTTCGTTACAACAAGCCGCCGGCCAAAGTGTTTATGGGCGATGCCGGCGCGACGCTGTTCGGCTTTATACTCGCCGTTGTCGCCCTTGACGGGGCGTTCAAACAGGCGACGGTGCTGTCGCTGTTCATCCCGATTTTGGCGCTGGGCGTGCCGATCTTCGACAATCTGTTCGTCGTCTTCCGGCGGATGCGCCACGGCAAGCCGATCTACCAGGCTGACGCCAGCCAGGCGCACTATAGGCTGTTGTCGACCGGCATGAAGCCCAAGCAGGTCGTCGCGTTTCTGTGGCTCGTCAACGTCTGCTTCAGCATGATGTCGATCATTCTGCTGTTGCTGAACGTATAGCCGATCCGTGCAAAATATAAACAAGCGGCATCCCAAGGACAATCCGCTTGTTTACCTGATCATTATTTTCATTTTTCGGGATGGGAGCAGAGCTTCCACCCCGTTTTTGTTTTCTTAGCGGGATTCCTGTCAGTATTATATGTGATGGCTTTGCCGGTACTGGGAAGGACTGATGTTCATTTTTTGGGAAAATACACGGCTTAAGTACAGACCGTTTTCATAACCGCACTGGCTCGCAATTTCATTCAACGTCAGTTGGGTTTCCAGCAGCAGTGTCCGTACTTTGCATAGCCGTAAGCTGGTGACGTAGTCGGTTGGCGACGAGCCGTATACCGCTTTGAAGCGTCGCGTAAACTGCACGGCACTAAGACCGAGCTCGCTGGATATCGATTTGAGCGACAAACGTCCCATCGCATGATGGCGCAGCAGTTGCTCCGCGCGCTTCATCAGCGGGTCGATTGCCTGCTCCCGCAAATCCCGCCGGGCGCAGTCCCACTCCCACGTATAAAGCTGCCACAAGTCTTGCAGCAAAAAATCGCGCCGTTCCAATGCAAACGAATCGATTCGGTCAAGCAGTTTCTGAAAATGGAGATGAGTTGAGGCGAGCCGCTGCATATCTTGAATAACAAATTTTCCGACCGGATTGGGCATCAGCTGACGGTCCGAATCGATCCGCTCTCCTAGCGGGGAAAACCAGTTAAAGTTAACGAGCAGGAACGTCGAAGGCAATGTCATGTGACGACGAAATAGGGTGTGCGGCGGGCAAAGCAGCAGGTCGTCCGGGCCGGCCACGCCTTCGTGCTTCCCGATTTGATACTGGAACTGCCCTTGCAGCACATAGAATAAAATCCACCAGGGAACATTGACCGAGTGATGCTGAAACGTTTCCTTCTGCACCCATTCCGCCAGAAGAACTAGTTGGGGTCTTAATTGCGCCGGTGTATACGGTTCCATTTTCAAGTCGACTCCTCATACAACCGTCTATTGCGCCTCATTATATCGCCTTGTGAAGGGTGAAATCAAGTGTATGGGCAGTGCATCATTCCTGTATAGGAAAAGGACTGGGGTTTCCTTTATGATGAATGTGTGCACATGGTAAGTGGGATCCCATACGAGCAAGTGAGAATGTCATGCAATAGAAAGAAATGTTGTCCCTATACGACGCAGCTGCGTATCGACGAGGGAGTTTCCGGGACTGCGGCATAATCGATGCTGCGCGCATCGTACGCAGGTGGTGTCGCATCAAGGTAACAAGCCCTTTTTGAAAGCGCTTCCTTATAAGAAATTAATCCTTAATGCTATCGGATTATAACAATCCGCATCGGATAACAAACGCTTGCCATCATTTTCAAACAGGGGGATTTTTCGTATGAAACGATTTAAAGTACGCACAATTGCACTGTTCACCGCTGCAATGGCCGTTGTACTGTCCGGATGTGGCGGCAAAGAAGGCAGCGCTGTAGAAACGAAAGTCAATCAGCCGTCGCCGGTCACGCTTCGTATTGCCAGCCAAGCGGTCGGGACCTTGCTTGACGAAGAGTTTCAACAAGTTGTCGGGGAGCGTCTCAAGGCAAAATACCCACACATTACGCTCGAATATGTGCCGGACGCAAAGGGAACGACATTAAATGAACTGATGGCGTCCGGCAGTACGCCGGATTTGATTGTCACCTTTACAGGCGCCTTAGCGTCGTACCGGGATTTGGAACTGGTGATCGACATGGAGCCGTTGTTCAAAGCGCGGAACATGTCCTTGAACCGCTTTGAAACTAACTACATTACAGACGTCCGCAATGCGTCGGACAAAAACGAATTGTACGGTTTGCCGATTAATGTCAACTACCATGCGCTGTATTACAATAAAGACATTTTTGATAAAGCCGGTGCCCCCTACCCGACCGATGGTATGTATTGGGATGACGTGCTGAAGCTGGCGAAAAAAGTGACACGCACCGATGGCGGCGTGCAGATCCGCGGTCTCGACCCGGGTTACACGATCATTTGGATGTCGCAGCCGCTTGGCGTAGCAGCGCTTGACGCGAACAATCAAGTGGTCATCAACAACGACAAGTGGAAACGCGTGTTCGAGTTGTCGAAGGAGATTTTCTCGATTCCAGGCAACGAGCTGCTTGCGGAATCGCCGAAGGATCAGTTTATGAAAAGCAAGAAGCTCGGCATGCTACTCGATCTAAACATCCTCAACCAGCTCGTTGCAGCCGAAAAGGATGGGCTTAGCTGGGACGTAGCGCAGTATCCGAGCTATCCGGAAAAGCCGAACACGTACGGCAATGCAAGCGTGTACACGGTCATTGCGACCAAAACGACAAAACATTTGCAAGATGCAATCAGCGTTATCGAGACGATGAGCTCGGATGAGGTGCAGTTGGAATTGTCCAAGCGCGGCCGTCTGTCGCCGCTCACCAGCGATGCGATCAAGCAAGCGCTCGGATCATCTAACCCCGGCTTGAAAGACAAACATTTACCAAGCATTTTCAAAAGTAAGCCCGTTCCATATCCGGTTGCCTCGCAATACCGAAGTCAGGGAGAAAGCATTGCCATCAACAAATTCAAAGAGTATTTGCAAGGGACGATCGACGTCAATCAGGCGCTGTCGCAAGCCGAGGAAGCAATCAAGCTGAAGCTGGCCGAGCTCCAAGGCGCTAAGTAATGTAAATCGATTCGATCCTCACGGTAAACCTATCAGCCCCCCTTCGATGCATCGAAAGGGGGAGTCATTTCAAGATCAGGGGTGAATGTCAAGATGGACGATCAAAGAATTGATAGCGAAAAACAAAATCAGACGGTGGAACGAGGGGAATCAGAGAAACGTACACACGATAAATGGAGTCGGAGAGATTTGCTGGCGGCTATCGGCGTAACGGGTGTTACTTTCGCTGCAACCGGCGGGGTTTCCCAGGCATTTGGTCAAGCTAATCCGGCAGCAACTGCAGCTTTATCCACATACGGAAAAGGCGGGGGTAATCCCCATGAACAAATTGGAGATTTATCTTCCTTAAAAACGGCGGATAAATCCAGTCTTGTCGGTGCGATCAATGAAACGTTTTTACAATTGGAAGCGGTTTCTACGGCCGGCATCGATGCACAAGCGGCAATAACTCGAACGGTTGCAGATCTTGCTGAAATGATTGCGCTTGATGCTGAAGACGGTGATCGAGTATTTGTTCGCTCCATTGAAAAATTTTATACGTATACACCCGGCACAACTGAAGAAGAGAACGGTGTAACTGTAACTTCATGTTGGGTAATGGACATACAGCCCGCTTATTATGCTTCGTGGTTTGCAACTCCAAATATAGAGGAAGATCAAAAATCACAATTACGTATCGGGTATGCGTACGCAGCGTCCAAGGGCAGACCCTTTGTCATCGATGCCGTATTCTACGGCGCAGTGGATTCGGGAGATGCTTGCCTACTAAGCGTTTTATCTAATTCCGTTTTAAGTTTTACTGAGAACGGCTGGTTAAAATTATTAGGTTCATCCAATACCGTGTATCAGCTAATAAAAACGTATCAAATAGAAAATGCCGTTGTAATTAACGCTAAGGTAGAGGGAGACAGACGGCGACATACAGGGACAACCGGCGAGTGGGGACATGGAATTCAAATTCTTGATTGTAAACATATTTATTTCTACAAGCCTAGAATAGTGGATTGTTGGGGCGACGGTATAGACATCGGAAGACTGGCAAACGTTCAGGGCGGTTATGAGCCAACGAATGTAACGATCTTTGAGCCCTACATTTCTGGTGCGAGACGTAACGGGATCTCACCACGTTCATTTGTCAATGTATCCATTATTCGACCCTATATCGAAAAAGTTGGTGATTATGATGGTGTGAAAGGCACTTTTCCGAAAGCGGGAATTGATATAGAGCCCAATAACGCGATAGGTGGTGAAATGCCGGAATGTATCAATCTGCTCATTGAATCCCCGACCATTCAAGATGTTTACGCAGGACTGTATTGCGTTAACTATCAAGAACGCAGATATGAAGTTCGTATTACAGGAACAATGAAACTATACAACACTACAAATACATGCTTAGGTTTTTTTAGCACTCAAACCGGGTCTACCGGGTTTGTAGATATTGACAATGTTATGGTCAGCGGCACGTTCTACATGGGTTTGCAAAACGGTTGGGTTAAAAGCGGATGCAGGTGCCGAATAAAAAATGTTGAGATTGCCAGATCCGTTACAGCATTCCCAATGCGTCATACTTATAACGGCACCGTTGGTAATGAAACAATCGGAGCATTTGAGGTTACTTTAAATGTTCATGAGAATTGCAATGCTATCTTGGCTTGGTATGCGGGCGATTTGCCGTATCGTCAAGAGTCGCGTTACTTATGCGCACCGAATTCAGAAAGAAAATTAAGCTTATACGCGGCAGGCTTGACCACACTTGCACAGTTTCCGTTTTTTGGTTCTACATTTAAACTAGACGGTGAGACCGTATTAGATCAATCATCACCAAAAATTACGGTTCGCGCGTGTTCAACTGTTCGATATAAAGCCACTACTGACATAGTGCCAGGTGAAATACGGACGGATCGGGACTTTTCTGTAAGAAAAGTTGTGTTTGACCCTGAATCCACTCATACAACGTATGGAGTCTCTGTGAATGGCTTGAAAATAACACTCGATGGTGCTATTAAGACAATAGCATCAACAACGCAGCGCGGAGCCTCTATAACGTTCCGTAACATGAATGGCGCAGAAACCAAAATACTGGAGCTTGTGGGTGACTGGACTTTTAGTTAAAACGAATCGATTAGCGACTAGAGATAACCAACCTTCGCAGCTGTATGCTGAATAAAGACACGATATGTCTGTTGCAAGTATCCCCGTTTGATGCCATCCTAGAGCAAGGACGGCGCTGCTGCGCCTGGAAGACAAGGGGGGCAAGCCATGAACGTGATCGATATAACCGGCGTTATCCGACAAGGGATGTGGAATTACGAGAAACCGTTTCCGGAATTCCGGATGCGGCCGCTGGACCGCGTTCCTTGGGTGGAGGCTGTCGTATATGCCGAAGTGTTCGAAGGACTGCATTCGCAAACCGGAACGTATCTGGAGACGCCGGCCCATTATTTTGGGGGAGAGAGCAGCTACTACGTCGCCGATATTCCGATAGGCAAACTGGTGAACATGCGGTGTGTCGTGCTGATGCTGAACGAAGCGGAGCTGGACGTACCCGGCAGGCGTGTTGCGATCGACGCGGCCATGCTGAAGAAAAGCGCGGGAAGCGACCGGATTCGCCCCGGCGACGCGATTCTCGTCGGCACCGGCTGGGGCAAGTATTGGATGGACGATAGCTACCTGGAGCGTTCGCCTTATTTTACATACGATGCGATGAAATGGCTGATCGGCCAAAAGCCGTATTTGCTCGGGTCGGATTTTCCGAGGTGGGACAACTTGACCAAGTCGGAGCAGTTTTTTGCGGAATTTTACGAAGCGGATATTCTGATGCTCGCGCCATGCGTGAATCTGGAATCGGTAAGGCAGAGCGAGGTCCGGCTGACGGCGCTTCCCCTGAACATTCCGGGAACGAGCGCGGTTCCGTGCCGGGCGGTCATCACCCAAGGAGGTTGCGGAGATGGTAAATAAAGAAGAAATGAAAACCGCGCTGGGGCTGATGGATATCCAGGCCGGAGATATCGTTCTCGTGCACAGCTCCTTGACCAGCATCGGCTATGTGGACGGCGGAGCCGAGGCCGTGATCGATGCCTTGCTGGAGGCGGTTGGCGAAGAAGGTACGATCGTCATGTCGACACTTACCGGCTGGTCCGAGCCGTTCGATGCGGCGACCACCCCGTCGGCGGTAGGCAAAATATCCGAAGTATTCCGCAGACGGGCGGACGCGCACCGGAGTCTGCATCCCGTTCATTCGGTTGCCGCGGTTGGGAAACAGGCCGAATGGATCACATCCGGCCACGAGCATTGCGAGACGGGCTGCGGACCGGGGACCCCTTATTACAAAATCCGCGATCTCGACGGCAAAGTGATGATGCTCGGCGTCGATATGGACCGCAATACGATCATGCACTCCCTGGAGGAAGCGATCGATGCCCGCTATCTGCTGACCGTCGATATTCCCGCTCCTACCTATATGGAAGATTACAAGAACCGGACCTTTACCCTGAACAAATTTCCTCCGGGCCACCGGGACTTTCTGCGTCTCACTCCCGTCCTGAGGAAGCACGGCGCCTTGATCGAAGGCCGGATCGGCAACGCGGCCGTGCTCGTCATGGAGGTCCAAAACGTGTTCGAGATCGGGCTAAAGCTGCTTCGGGACGATCCGCTGTTTTTTATATGCCATAACCCGAACTGCAACTCGTGCCATTGGTCGAGACGGCTGTATTCGGAAGAGCCGGTCGATCTGTCCGTGTATAAGGAAAACGGCTGCGCCGACCGTACATGCGAAATATGTGTCGTTGCAAATTGACATTGATCGAAGAAAAGGGTGTGCGCCATGTTTAACTTTAGTATGCTGGCGGCGGACAAGGCGGCAGCCGGTCTGGATCAGAAAATCCGGTTGTGCAGCGAGCTGCAAATTTCGAATATGGAGCTGAACGACAAGCTCGAAGGCAAATCGATCGCGGATTGGAGCGGCGAGGAGGTCGAGTACGGCCGAAACCAATTGATTGCCAACCACAAAAAAATCGTGCTGCTGAACGGCAGCCGTCCGGTAACCGACTACGATTACTATAAGAAATTGCTTACGAAAGCGCTGCTTCTGCAAGTGGAGCATGTCAAGGTGACGATACGCGGCACAGGAGACGCGGCAGAGGAAGGGGCGAGAGCAGACGGTGGCGGAGAGGTTGGCGGGGAACCGTCCCGGTCGGCAGGATCGTCGGCGGACCCCGGAGAGGGCGAGATCGAGGCGCTCCGCAAGCTGGTTGCGGCCGCGAGGGTGCAGGGGATCGGCCTGGTTGTCGAAAACGATTCGTTGTCGTGCTTATCGGACGACCGCAAGCTGGCCGCGTTGTACAATCGGATCAAGGACGAGAACACCGCTGTCATCTATAACCCGCTGGAATTTGTCCGGGTGAAGGCTCATCCGTTTTTCCATGCGTTTTATAACAGCAAGCTGAAGGGGAAGATCCGGTTTTTGCGGGTCAACGACGGATTATTCGCGGACGGGAGACCGGTGCTGCCCGGCGAAGGCAACGCCGAGGTAAAGGAACTCGCTTCGATTTTGCTGAAGCGTTCCTACAAAGGTTATTTCTCGTTTACTCCGTATATGCCGGATTCCGACCCCGCTATGTACCGGAGCATGCTGGATCGTTTCCATAAGATGCTGATGGAGCTGTAGGCTGAACGGGAACCTTGATTCTCTTCTTGACCGGCGATCCGTGCCGGCATACTTCTGAGATCCTGGAGGCAGCATCTCTTCTCCTGTCCGGTGTAATTGGTTGTTTCTTGAAAAGCCCGCTCACCGGCAAGAGGGAAGTGAGAATAAGAGCGGTTTGCAGCTTTTATTTTGTCCGAATTCCACGTAGCAGGGGGAATAAGAGCGGTTTGAAAGTATAGAGGTTTGCACGCAAAAAAAACCGTCCGGACGCCGGACGGTTCTTCTTCATAAATTGGTTCGCTTGGAAGGATCAGGCTAACGATTCCTTGGCAACCGACTCGGTCAGCTTATAGCCGACATTGCGGATTGTGACGATATATTCGGGATTGCGGGCGTTTTTCTCGATTTTATCGCGCAGATGGCTGATGTGAACGTCGACGATCCGCGTGTCGCCGATGAAGTGGTAATCCCACACGCCGTGAAGCAGCTGCTGGCGGCTCAATACTTTGCCCCGGTGTTTGCACAGAAACAGCAGCAGTTCGAACTCCTTCGGCGTCAGCTCGATCGGCGTATCGTGCAGCGTCACTTCCCGCTGATCCGGCTGAATCCGGATCGGTCCGATATGCAGCGTCTCCATCTCGGCCGCAGGTAAGGCGCTCGTCCGGCGGAAGATCGCCTGAATCCGCGATATGAGCTCTTGCGGGCTAAACGGCTTCGTCATATAGTCGTCCGCTCCGTTGTCGAGTCCTGCGATTTTGTCCGACAAATCCTGCAGGGCCGTTAACATAATAATCGGTACGAGGTTGTTTTGCTCGCGCAGTCTTTTGCATACTTCGATGCCGTTTGCTTTCGGCAGCATCAGATCGAGCACGATCAAATCGGGACGAAATTGCGGAATCACTTCAAAGACGGCTTCCCCGTCGAATACGCACAGCACTTCATAACCGACCAGCTTCAAATTAAAATCGATAAGCATGGAGATCGAGGGCTCGTCATCAACCACCAGTATTTTCTTCTTCGTCATCATCGTCTCCCTTTCTTGCAAGTTTTCGGTATGTATCTCCATTATCGCCCCGTTAGATCATGCCAAGATTAAGGATTCGTAAAATCAATGTAAAATTTTATGTGAGGACAATAAAATACACGCTTCAAATGATGGCTCGCCCAGGTTTACTTTCGATCGTTTATTCATTAAAATAACCGTATGTTTTTGTAAATTCAGTGAGGTGACGGTAGTCTTGGCTTTTCATATTGTACTCGTCGAACCCGAAATTCCCGCGAATACAGGAAACATCTCCCGGACATGCGCCGCAACGGGGACGTCTTTGCACCTGATTCGGCCGCTCGGTTTTTTGACCGACGACAAAACGCTGAAGCGGGCGGGTCTCGATTATTGGCATTCGGTGGACATTCACTACTACGATTCGTTCGGGGAGCTTCAGGAGAAGCTCGGCAGCCGCCGCCGTTATTACTACGCCACGACGAAAGCGCAGCGGCTGTATACGGAGTTTGACTATAAGGACGGGGACGTCTTTGTCTTCGGCAAAGAAACGAAAGGACTGCCGCCGGAACTGATCGAAGCCAACGCCGAAACGTGCATGAGGATGCCGATGACGGACAGCGTCCGTTCACTTAATTTGTCTAACGCCGCGGCGATCGTTTTATTCGAAGGATTGAGGCAGAACGCGTTTCTGGGACTGAAGTAAACGTTCTGTAAAGCGGGTGCCAGAACTTTTTGTAAAAAGAAGGAATTTATCCTTGTTTGGCGAATCCCTATTGATGAAAGCGGAATGAAGCGAGGTGAGACGAGATGAGACCGGCAGGCGTAGTACGGAAAGTAGACCAGTTGGGCCGAATCGTATTGCCCAAATCGTTAAGGAAAAGATACAAGATGAACGAAGGGGATCCAGTGGAAATACTGGTTTCCGGCGATCACATACTGCTCGAGCGCTACCGCCCGAAATGTGTGTTTTGCGGAGACATGAACGGAGTTACGGAGTACAGAGAGAAGCATATCTGCACCAACTGTATGCGAGAGATGATTCAAGTGCGACCGTAGCTAGTTTCCCGGCATAAGGATTCCGATTACCATAACCGATATGGGAGTCGTACAGATAGCATCACGGCAGCACGCCGTCGGTGCTTTTTTTCGTGTGAAGCCCGTCTGTCTCGTTATTCTGCCAGGCTGCGGAGGGCCGCATCGAATGGCCGGATACCGTGTCGGATCAATGCGATATCTGTCGGCACCAAAAAGGGGACGCAGTTCAACGAGGACTGCGGACTCCTGGCTCTTATCATCTAATTTTCACATAAATTAGGACTTTCTCCATGTGGAGAAAAAGGAAGGGGATGGTAAGATAGTCCATGTAAAGGAAAGGAGCTGACAACAAGATGAGAAGTAAAATCTGGAAATCTGCCGGTATATCCATTATGGCCGCTATGCTGGCCGGTGCATGCAGCCAAACGGCTCTCACCGATCCAACTCTTAGCCAGCAAAGCCGTGAAACCTCGAAGCCAAGTTCGGTCCAGGCTTCTGGCAAGGAGAACAAGCCGGAATATTTGCCGGCCGATTTCCCGCTGCCGAAAGATGCGGAAATCGAGACGTCCCATTCCGGGATCAACGACGGCAAAAAGTCCGCCTTGCTTGTATTCACGACCAAAGAAAGCATGAGCTCGGTCACGCAGCTGTACAAGGATTACTTCAAAACGCAAAACTTGGCTGACGCCGCTCAGACCATTGACGATAAAAATATAATCATTCAAGGCGAAACGAAAAAGCAGTCCTGGTCGATGATTGGTGGCGTACTGGCTTCCAAGGACGGAGTCATTGAGCTGACCGTCACCTGGTCCGAGCTATAGAGCGCGGCTGAACCGTCAGGCTTATCAGGAATGCCAGTTGCATATTGCGTCCCTTCAAGATATAATGAGAACCATTCATTAGGAACATGAGGGAGGCGGACGCCATGACTGTAGTCTTGTTCGCACAACTTCATCATCACAAGAAGCGTTAGCACGCCCTAAGCTTGATTCCAGGGTGGGCTAACGCTGTTCGCGTTGGCCTCCCTGCCGCATACTGAGCGCGCAGGACCAAGAGGTCCGGCGCGTTTTTTTGTTCCTAAAAACGATGAAGGGAGTGCAGATTCATGCAAAATGTAAAAGGAACATTCGATTACCGCGGGGAGGAACAGCGTCTGCGAAACCGGATTCGCAGCGTGCTGGAGGACCGTTTCGCCTTGTACGACTTCGAGCCGATGGAGACGGCGATCGTGAACGAGCGTTCGCTGCTGGCTTCGAAATATGCGGGCGGCGACGAGATTTTAAAGGAAATGTATACGTTGTCCGATCAAGGGGGCCGCGAGCTCGGATTGCGCTACGACCTGACCGTTCCTTTCGCCAAATTCGTCGCGGGCAGTCCCGGCCTGGAACTGCCGTTCAAACGATACGAGATCGGCAAAGTATTCCGCGACGGGCCGGTGAAGCGCGGCAGACTGCGCGAGTTTGTGCAGTGCGACGCCGATATAGCCGGGATAACCGGCCCGGAAGCGGAAGCGGAGCTGATGCAGCTGGCCGCAGACGCATTTCGCGAGCTCGGGATTGCGATCGTGATCAAGTGGAACAACCGGCGGTTTCTGGGGGAACTGCTGGGAAGGCTGGGGGTTGGAGCGGACTGGATGTCCCCGGTCATGCTGACGCTCGACAAGCTGGAGAAGATCGGTGCCACAGGCGTCGAGCAAGAGCTGGCGGATAAAAAGCTGGAACCGGACGTATACGGTCCGGTGGTGCGGCTGATTGAAGCGGAGCTTCCGGATTTTGAGGAGCTGGTGACGTTGTTCGGGCTGTCGGAAAAGGAAGGAACGGCGGAGGTCCGCAGGCTCGGCTCGCTGCTCGAAGGGACCGGCTTGAACGGAATCTGCAAGTTCGACCCTTTTTTGTCCAGAGGATTGTCTTTCTATACCGGTACGGTGTACGAGTGCTTCATAGCAGACGGATCGTTTGGCTCCAGTCTGGCTAGCGGGGGCCGCTACGATGCGATTATCGGCAAGCTCGCCGGCAAGGAGCAGTTCAACTGCCCGGCGGTCGGTCTTTCCTTCGGCCTCGATTCGATTCTGGAATGCTGCCGGGACCGGGGGCTGGAGCTGGGGATGGAACCGGTATGGCTCGTGCCGATCGGCGATACGATGATCGAGACGCTCCGCGCTGCGTCGATGCTGCGGGACGCTAGAATCCGGGCGAAGCTTGCGCCGTCCGGCCGGAAGCTGAAGCGGACGCTGGCTGCCGCCTCCGCGGAAGGGGTGCGTTACGTCATTTTGGTCGGAGAAGAGGAGGCAGCTGCGGGCCAATTAAGGCTGAAAGATATGCGTGCCGGTGAGGAGATGACTGCGCCATTGCAGCAACTAGTATGCATGCTTGAAAAAACGGTGACGAAACGAAAGTGAAACGCAGCTGAAGGGTTAGGGCCAGCGCTACCAGCTAAGTTTGGGAGTGGGAAGAACGACCTTAGCTAGGTGAAGCCGGGGGATTATGCTGGCTCTGGCTGCAGGTGGGGTATAGAAGCTGTTAGAGCCTCTTAATTGGCGCAGGAACGACGATTTTGCGCAAATAGAGGTGGTTGGCAGCTCTTATTCGAGAGCCGAAGGGGGAAATGGAGGCGGAACGGCGGAAATAAGAGCCGCCAGCAGCTCTTAATTGACGCGGAAACGACAATTTTGCGCAAATAGAAGCTCCTATCGTCTCTTATCGCCGATCCCGCCCGCTTTCCGTCTGCATCCCAGCCACATCCCGCTTGCTTCCCGTCCGCACCCGCACCCTCACCCTTCCTCCTCCCTTCCCGCCATACCCGCTCCGTCCGCGAGCGCGAATCAAAGCGCGCAGCCAACAGCAAAAAACCGCTCTACATCCGCGCTATCGGAAGCGCGGGCGTAAGCGGCTGATGGACAACGAAGCGATTACAAGCCCTTGGTTTTGTCTTCGTTATAAGAAGAAGTCAATATCGCAACGACAAACATCGTTAATACGATCATGACAATCCAGAACGTAGATGAAGCGAAAATAGACATGCCGGGTCGCACCTCCCAGATGGAATACCGTGACAAACTACCCCTATTATACCCAATGGATCAATAAAAGAAAACGGCCCAAATGTGAACATTATGGCACAATTGGCTGAAATCACTTGAAAAATAAAAAGTGCGTAGGAAGCGAGCGTAGCTGTCCGTCCGACGGCTTATTGACGACTTTGCCCTCGAATACGAGCGACGTCGAACCGCCCCCGTCCAGATTGTAAGCGTCGATGACGCGCAGTCTAGCCAGCTTGTCCTGGAGCTCGGCCAGCGTAGCGCCGGAGCTGCCCCGCTCGTTGTAGCCGTCGGCGACGACGAACAGCAGCTGGTTGTTGCCGAAATTCCCGACTACGGTGCGCGGAGCGCGGCGCGGGGAATTGAGCCATTTGGAAGGGATAGCCTGCTTCTGCCCGCCCTTCAGCAAGACCGGGACGAACGTGGCCCCGAAGGAAGGATTCAGCTTGTCCAGATCGGACTGACGCGCAAATTTGCCGCCGATCAGCTTCCGGTCTTTGCTGAGCCCGATGAAAGCCAAGTCATCAAAGGTCGGTTCGAAGCCGTATACGTATTTGCCATTCAGCATCGTCGTGCTGAGCGGATACCGTTTGCCGTCCTCACTGTCCGCGAATCCGCCGGCGTTGATGCCGGCGATTGCGCCGTAACGGTTCGCGGCGGCCAGCGTCGTCTCGGAACCGCCGACTTTGTCTTTGCCGAGCGTCATCTTAACCGCATGGTCCGACTTCATCTCAACCTTCAAAGCGTATCCCTTATAGTTCGGATCGGAGAACTGGTACAAGCGCAGGTCGATGTTGCCCGACGTGACGGTACGAATCGGCTTGCCGAGCTCGCCTGCGAGCCGGTTGTCGAAGATTTGCGCGGGCCTGCCCGCTTGGGCGACAGCCTGCTTGACCATAGCGTTCATCTCTTTGTTGCTTTCCTCATACAGCTGAAAAAACTTCTCGATCGTCCCCCGCGTAGCGATTGCATTGCCCTTGGCAACTTCCAGGTTTTGATCGATCCTGACCGCCTGCTCGGATACGGAAAACGGCTGAAGCGCAGACGGAAAGACCAGCTCGGGCATTTCCAAGGCGAAGCCGAAAGAGAACAGCCACACCAGCATGCCGATAAACGGGGCGCATGCAAGCAGAAAAAAACGGTTGATCTCGCGTGCCGTCATTTCAACACGTCCAGGTTTTGCTTTAATTCGTCCAGCTTTTTCTTCACTTCCGCGAGCTGGGTATACAGCTGGTTGCTGTTGTCGGTTTTGCTGTTCGCGTTGTCCTTCGTAAAGGCGAGCAGCTCGTTAAACGAATCGATCTTCGTCTGCAAAGTCGTCATATCCGCATTGACGGACACTTTGAGCTGTTCGAGCTGTTCCTGATACTGGGCCTGCATCGCTTGAAGCTGCAGCTCGGTTTGGCTGGCAAGCTCGGCGCTCAACTGCTTTTTCAACTGCTCGGTGTACAGCATCGTTCCCAGTACGCCGGTTGCGATCAGCAGAACCCAGCTGGAGAAAAAGATCAGGTACGTTTTTTTAGAAGATTTGGCTGCTTTAGCCGACTTGGCGCTTCTTGCAGCGGCAACGGAAGAACCTGCTTTCGCTTCGATCGGCGTGCTCATACGGATCACCTCAGTTTCGACATTTTGCGGAATGCGTTCGGGGACATTCCGGTCTGCTTTTTGAACACTTTGCTGAAATATTTCTCATCCGGATACCCGACCATCCGGGCGATTTCGGTTATTTTCAGCTGCGGGTTGGCCAGCAGCGCACGGGCTTTGTCCATTCGGATTCGACATAAGTATTCGACGAGATTCTCGCCGAAATGTTGCTTAAATTTTCTAGAAATATATTCGCGGCTTAAATAAAACCGGTCCGCCACATCCTGAAGCGTCAACTGCCGATCGTAATGCCGGATCAGATAAGCTTCGATCTGAGGCATCGTTCCGCCGCCTTTATTTCTCCGCTTCTTCAGCCGCCCTGCCAGACGGAGCAAGCTTTCCGTCAGTTCGCTGCGCCACAGCTCGATCGACAGCTTGCCCTGCTCGTCCAGCGGGACCAGGAAGGTGGAGCTTTCCGAAGGCAGCTTCAGCTCCGGGGGCAGTCCGTCGTGGAAAAAATAACGAATCCACCGTTCCTTGATGACGTTGTATTCATGCCGCCATAATTCGACCTGATCCACCGTAATCCGCTCGAGCTGTCCGACCTCCTGAAGAAAGGCATCAATGGAAGCGCGGATTTTGTCGGTTTCACCGCTGCGAAGGGCGAGGCGGATATCTTCCTCGAAGTCGGCAAAATGCACTTTGTTCGGATAGGGCCGTTCGTCGCCGTCATACTTATGAATCCAGCCGCCTTCGTCGAGCAGATTGCGGCGGCGCAGCGCTTGGGATGCCTGGTTGTACGACTGATGCAGCCTGTGAGGATGCGATACCGCATCGCCGAGACCGAAGTCGCTCCGGGTCTGTATCGTCCTGGAGATGGACTGCAGGATGCGCGATAGAAGGATAACCGCATGCTCCAGGTTGTCCCACAGCAGCAGAACGATTTCCTTGTCACTGTTCCGCGGCCGGAACGCTATGCCGATATCGTCCGGAATCAAATATGCATTGCATATATCCAGCAGCGAGAAGAAGAGCAGATCCGGATGCAGCGCATATTTGGCGCGGACGCTGCGGCTGATCGTGTCCAGACTGAGAATCGCGACCCGGCACGCTTCGGCGTTCTGCAGCGACGGAAGCTCCCGCTCCAGTTGTTCGCGGATTAGTCCGAATCCGACGGAATCCGATAAAAGATCCGACAGCAGCTTATCCAAATATAGCGGCTTGAGCCGGTCGACCTCAAGCGACCGGGTTCGTTCTTTTTCGCGAATCTGTTCGTCGCGGCTCCATTGGTCGGCGGCGGCCAGCACCGCATCCTGCAGTTGATACGGCTCGGGCGGCTTTAGCAGCAGATCGCTCACGCCCCATTTGATAGCTTGACGGAGCCGGTGCGTATCGTTGAAATCGGTCAAAACGATGATTTTGCTGAAAGGCGCGGAGGCTTGCAGGCGGCCGAGCAGCTCAGGCCCATCTGTGCCCGCAATGCTCCAGTCGAGCAGCAGCAGCTCGGGGCGATCCTGGCCCATCAGGTCCAGGGCGGAAAGCTCGTCTTCCGCTTCCCGTACGGAACCGATTCCGGCTTCCGGCCAGTTGACGCTTATCCGGATCATATTTCTCAGAAGTTTGTCGGGGGAGGCAATGAGTGCTTTCATGGTGCTGTTCCGTCCTTTACAAATTTTGTCGCTCGTGTTGTTAGGATTAGACGGCGAAGTCATTTTATCACACAAATTCGACAATAGGAACCGCAGTAGGTCCGTCGGGCATGATCCGTCCTTCGCTGGACACACTATACGAGGAACGAATCGGAGCGGAGGGAACGCAATGACGGTATACGACTGCCTGATTGTCGGCGGAGGGATCGCCGGTCTGCAGGCGGCTATTCAGATCGGCCGTTACGGGCACGCGGCGCTCGTGGTCGATAAGGGCGACGGGCGCTCGACGTTGTGCCGCAGCTATCACAATCTGCTCGGGTGGCCGGACGGCGTGTCGGGCAGCGAGCTGAGGCGGCTGGGGAGAGTTCAGGCGGAAAGCACCGGGGTGCGTTTCGTCAAGGATGAAATTACGGATGCGGTACGTCAGGAGGAATGGCTGGAGCTGGCGGGGGCGGAGAGGACCTATAAAGCGAGAACCGTACTGCTTGCAACCGGTATCGTCGACCGGTTTCCCGATCTGCCGGGACTGGTGCCGTGTCTGGGCAAAACGGTGTATGTCTGCCCCGATTGCGACGCTCATGAGGTGCGCAACCGCAAGACGATCGTCATGGGCTCGGGAGATACCGGTGCGGCGATGGCGATCACTTTGTCCGGGTGGACCGGCGATTTGCTATACGTGAACCATGAGCGCAAGCCGATCAAGCAGGAGCTGGCAAATCAGCTGAAGGAGGCGGGGATTGCGGTGATCCCGGAGAGGATCGTCGCAGTGCTGGAGAAGGATGACGGAGTATTCGGCGGCATTACACTTCGCGACGGGGGCGATATATGGGCAGAACGCGGGTTTATCGCCTTCGGGGGAAATGAGGTTCGTTCCGGACTGGCCGAGAAGTTAGGGGCGGAGCGGCACGAGAACGGCCATATTATGACCGATGCCCGAACGAAGATGACGACGGTGCCGAACGTATGGGCGGCCGGAGACATCGGCGTACATTCGGAACAGGTGGCCATAGCGATGGGCGAAGGAAGCCAGGCGGCGATCTGGATGCACAAGGCGCTCAGCCGTATGGGCAAAGGGGTGGAGCTGCCGGTTTCAACTGCCGGGCGGAAGTAGCGGGGCTGGCTGCAGGAAGCTTTTCTTTTCCCGACTGTGCTCCAAGTCGCAGAGAGCGGGAGAAAGGGTTCCCGCGAACATCGCAGGATTTGCCGTCTTTGCCGTCGCCGATGCAAGCCGGGATCGGATTACCTGTTAACGTCAGTGCTTCGCGCACTGGCGTTTTTGGGCTTCAGCGTTATCACCCCCCTTGTTTCCCGACTGTGAATAATTGTAGTTGGATAACAGGATAGCTATAGAAGAAAAGTGTCGTTGACAACAATTACTGGTAAAACTATTATATATAATATAGCATATAAATAACATAACATTATAAAATGGGCCTATTATGAAAGGAGCAGATCGAATGAAACTCGAACTGTTTGCGGAAACCGATCAGCGGACACCGCTGTCGTTTCCCCATTTTCCTACACGAATGCAAGCCGTCGTTTGGCGCAACTGGGGACTTATTGCCGAGGATAAGCTGGCTTTTACGCTTCGGGCTACCGTCACCGAATTGGAGGAGATTGCGCAAGGACTCGGATTGCCCGTTCCCGAAGCAGCCGATCCACTTTGGCTATCGCGCGGCTACATTACGATACTGCGCGCCAACTGGCATCTGCTGCCTTACGAGCAGCTGCTTGTTTTGCTGGATTGGACGGAAGAGCAGATGGCGTTCGCGCTCAAAGAGGACGATTTCCTATGGATCAAGATGGGCAGCCTGAAGCCGGCCATCGAGCCGGTCTATTACCGTCCGCTAACCGACGAGGAGCGGGAGAAGACGGAGCTGCTTCGCGCAACGATAACCCGTTATTTCCCAGAGGACGGTACGGCCGCGCCGAATGAATGGGGGATCGGGCTTGCCTCGGCGCCGGAGAAGCCGTTTGCCTTCCTTGACGGTTTCCGTTATGCCGGAGCGTCTCAGCGGAAGCGTGAAGCGTCCAGCACCGGCGGGGGAACCGTTCCGGCAGACGGCGAAGACAGGGTGGCGCTGGACGGCAGCACTTCCATCGTTTTGCCGGAAAACGCTTCCGGCCGTGTCCGGACATTCGCTGAGCGGTTTGCGAGTAAACTCGAACGTGATTGGGGGTTACGGCTCCGGGTGGCGGACGGCGGCAAGCCGGTCGGTCCGAACTCGAGCGTTGTACAGCTGAAGCTCGCACCGGACGCCGGCAAGCTGCGCGAAAGTCATCGTATCGCCGCAGAAGGCAACCGCGTTACCGTAGAGGCAGTAGATGAGAACGGGCTGCTGCGCGGTTTGCAGTGTATCGCGTCGGGGATGAACGAACAGGGAGGACCTTTCGTGGCCAGGGGCGTGACGAACCGGTCGACCCGTTACGATTTCCGGCTGCTGTATTCTTATTTTGCCGTGTATGGAGATCCGCTGCTCGATCCCGAGCTTGATCCGTATCCCGAACACTTGCTCGAAAGTTTGTCGGAGACCGGGGTAAATGCGGTTTGGCTGCAATGCGTGCTGTACCAGCTAGTACCTTTCGCCGAAGCGCCCGAGATGTCGACAGGCTGGGAACGCCGGGTGGAAGGGCTGCGCAGGCTGGCGGCACGGGCAGCCGATTATGGGATCGGAATTTATTTGTACTTTAACGAGCCGCGCTCCATGCCTCTGGAATTTTTCGAGGCGAGACCGGACTGGAAGGGGCATACGATCGGCACTCACGCTTCGATGTGCACGTCGCATCCGGAAGTTCAGCGGTATCTGAAGGAAGGGACAGCGGCGTTGTTCCGGTCGGTTCCGCAGCTGGCGGGGCTGTTCACCATCACGATGTCGGAAAATATGACCAACTGTTACTCTGTGTCCGGCCGGTCGAAGCTGACTTGCCCGCGCTGCTCGGAGCGTTCGCCTGCTGAAGTGGTGGCCGAGGTGAACCGTCTGATCGCCGAGGGCGCACACAGCGCCAAGCCGGATGCCCGGATCGTGTGCTGGACGTGGGGCTGGCGCGAGTCGAACGGATTCGATCTGGAGCGCTGCATCTCGCTGCTGCCGAAAGGGGTCAGCGTCATGAGCGTAAGCGAAGACGAGAAGCCGACGAAAGTGGGCGGGGTTCCAGGCCAAGTCGTAGACTACTCGATCTCGCAAGTCGGTCCGGGCGACAAGTCGCGGAACGTCTGGAAGGCTGCGCGCCGGCACGGATTGCAGGCGTACGCCAAGGTGCAGTTCAATAACACCTGGGAATGCTCGGCCGTCCCGTTCCTGCCGGTATTCGACCTGGTTAACGAACATATCGGCAACTTGAACGAGGAGGGAGTCAGCGGACTGATGCTGAGCTGGACGCTTGGCGGGTATCCGTCCCCGACTCTGGAGATGGCGTCCAGACACTATTGGACGACCGGGACAGACGAGGAGCGGCAAGACGCTTCGGAGGCTGAGCCCGCTCGGCTCCGCTGGTTGAGAGGCAAATTTGGCGAGGAGACCGGCAGCGATATAGCGAGGGCGACGACCGCTTTCAGCGAAGCGTTCCGCCATTTTCCGTTCCATGTCTCGGTCGTGTACACCGCTCCGATGAACTACGGTCCCGGGAATTTGCTGCATCTGACGCCGACCGGCTACAACGCGACGATGGTAGGTTTTCCATACGACGATGTGCACCGGTGGCGGGCGATCTACCCGCCGGAGACGTTCGAGGAGCAGTTCCGTTTATTGACCGAAGGCTGGAAGCAAGGGCTCAGCCAGTTGATCGAGGCGGGCCGTCAGCTCACGGATTCTCACAAGCAGGACGCTTACACGAATTTGCTGCATAATGCGCTGGGAGCTTATTACCATTTCCGCAGCACGTACCACCAGATCGCTTTTGTTCTGGAGCGGGAGCGGCTTGCCGGGGCGGATGACCCGACTGCTGCTGCAAGCTCCCGGCAGCGGATGAAAGAGCTGGCCGAACGGGAGATCGGCATTACCCGGCAGTTGTACGACTTGATGAGACGCGACTCGCGGATCGGTTATGAAGCGAGCAACCATTATTATTACACCGCCCGGATGCTGCAGGAAAAAGTAGTAAACTGCCACGACCTGTGCGAGAAGCTGAGCGCCGCCGAGGTTCCCGTTCAGGAGGAAGCAAGCGGGCAGTAGGCCTAAAATTCAGCAGGTGCAACAAGATCGCCCTTCCGGCCGGAGGGGCGATCATTAATGTATATGCGACGTTTTCCGGTAATGGGAGGGAGGCTGTCCGGTGCAGCGCTTGAACGATTTGGAGAAGTGATACAGGTCGGAGAAGCCGCAGTAGTCGGCAATTTCCTGATGGCTTAGCGTCGTGGTGGCGAGCAGTTCCTCGGCGTGCCGGACCCGCAGATGCAGCAAATACTGATAAGGGGACATGCCGAAGTGTTCGCGAAACACAACGGTAAACCGCGAGGGAGACAAGTTCGCCCGGCGCGCCATCTCGCTCACCGTAAGCGGCTCGGATAACCGGAACGACATGTACGAGGTGATCCAGTTCATCATCTGTTTTGAATCTGCAGGCTGAACCTGCTCCTTCAGATGATCCTTCAGCATCATCAGCACGAGTTCGGACGCCGCATTTTGCGCTTCCAGCCGGGTCAGAGGGTCCATATGCTGACAGAGCTGGACGAGCCGGAGCATCTTCTCGCGGAACTGCACAGGCTGACTTGGGGTGAACCGGACCGGAATCTCGATCCCTTGCAGATCGTTCAGACGGGGCTGGATCAGATGCCGGTATTCGTCCAGGTCGGATTGGCCGGGACGGGTCGTGAAGCTTTGCTCGCGCAGCGGGTTGTAGAATATATCCATATGGACAAAAGGAGTGATCGTATCGGTAACGCCCTCCAGCGTCAACGCCCAGTCCGGCTGGATCAGACAAACGTCCCCTGCTTCGAACCGGTATTCCAGCCCGTTGACGGTCGCGATAAACGTTCCTTCCTGCACATAAATCAGCAAGTAATCCAAAAGCTTGCGTTCCGGGACGAACCAAGGTTTGCGGATAGCGAAATCGGCCTGCCGGATATAAGGAACGATCGGAGCTTTAGCTATCCATTCACTCAGCTGCATGAGCTGCATCCTCCTCGAATCGGACAGGCCCTGTCCGCGCTTTCTAACCGAAGCTTACCAAATCTTTTTCCGTCATGACAGTCCTTTTTGACAAATAGGATAAAGCGAATAGACATTCAGGCCGAAAGCCGCGTGTTTTATGATGAAGAGGTTCGACACCATTCATCCGAAAGGCGGATTGTTTATGGATTCCAAGTCTAATCCCGCTCCTTTTCCCGATCTTGGCGGAGATTATCCTGTCGATGAAGCGTTGCGCCAGTCGTATCTCGAGCAAGGCCATATCGTGCTCCGGGCGGTAGCGAAGCCGGAGGAAGTTGCGGTGTACCGCAGCGAGATCGGCGGGCTTGTCTGCAAGTTGAACCCGCACAAGAAAGACTTGAACGACCGCGATACGTATGGAAAAGCGTTTATTCAGGTCGGCAACTTGTGGCGCCATAGCCAGGCGGTGGAGAAGTTCGTGCTGGCGCGCCGGTTCGCCAAAATCGCCGCCGATTTGATGGGGGTGGAAGGGGTGCGGATCTATCACGATCAGGCGCTGTACAAGGAGCCCGGCGGCGGGCATACGCCGTGGCACCAGGACCAGATCTACTGGCCTTTGGACACCGAGCATACCGTTACGATGTGGATGCCGCTGGTCGACATTCCGGAGGAAGTAGGCTCGATGACGTTCGCTTCCGGAACGCACAAGGAAGGTTTTATCACCCGGCAGGTCATCTCGGACGAGTCCCACAAGACGCTGCAGCAATTCGTCACGGCCAAAGGGTACGAGCAGGTGAATTACGGAGCGCTCGCCGCAGGCGACGCCACCTTTCATTCGGGATGGACGGCGCACTGCGCCCCCGGGAATCCGACAGATCGCATGAGAGAAGTCATGACGGTCATCTATATGGCCGACGGCGTCCGTATAGCCGATCCTGACAGCGCGGCCCGGCAAAACGAATTGCCGCAGGTGTTCCCGGGACTGAAGCCGGGCGACGTTGCGGCAAGCCCGATTAATCCGCTTGTTTATCATAGGGACTGGGACAGGAGGAACTAAAGATGGGGATGGGATCGGGAACGTTTCGGTATGAACCCGTCCGCGGCAATAACCGGGTCCTGGTGTTTACGCCTGACGGCGAATTCATTAGAATGTTCGATAACGACATGGACTACCCTTGCAGCTTCTACTTCTCGGGAAATGATGGCGTTTCCGGATTTGCACAGCCGCGTCACCCTCTTTGACAAAAACGACCGGCTGATCACGCATCTGGGCGAGGACCAGCAGGCCTATAAGCGGAAGGACTGGCCGAACCTGGAGAAGTCGTATTACCGTCCGGACAAGTTCAGTTCCCCGCACGGCGTATGCATCGATTCGAGAGGGAACCTTTATGTGGCGGAATGGATCATCGACGGCCGGATTACGAAGCTTGTAAGGGTGAAGGATTAATCAGGATGTGTGAAAAGGTCCTACCCAGTGCAGAACGTCCGCTGCGGGGAACAGCGGCACCCTGCGCCCAGACACTTCCTAAACCTCCTATACCGCAGGTTGAAGCGGAAGGAGGTTTTTTTGCGCTCGTGGAGAAGGATGGGCGCCAAATATGGAACCGGCCCGGGATGAAGCCGTAACATAAAGAAATAACGAAGAAGGAGTGAAGTATATGAGATACGCTGCAGGAAACGCCAAAATTGTTTGCCCGTGCTGCCAAAACGATACGTTTCAGAAGGATTACCGCCAGTTGAACTCCCGGGGAGCGACTTTTTTCGGATTGGACTGGGCGAATCGCAATGCGACGATCCTCGTATGCGATCGATGCACACACATCTCCTGGTTCATGAATGAAGTGGACGACTACGAGTGACGGTTTCCCTCCATAACCGGCTTATTCGGAAAGGATGCCTGGCAGGAGAAAGGAGACGAGGGGATGACGGAAGCCGAAGATTGGAAAAACGGCGCGAACGGGCGTAAATTCATCGCTTCTTTCAGCGGAGGGAAGGATAGCACGCTGGCTTTGTATAAAGCTATGAACGCAGGAGATGCAGTAGGTCTCATCGTCATGCTGGAGGAGGAGGGCAAACGTTCCAGATCCCACGGCATGCCTCCCGGTCTAATCCGGGCCCAGGCCGAGTCGATCGGCTTGCCGGTATGGACCGGGGCCGCCAGTTGGACGGATTACGAGCGCGTTTTTATGGAATTGCTGGCCGAAGCGAAGCATCAGGGAGCCGAAGTGTTGGTCACGGGAGATTTGGATGTGCCTGTTCAAGATTGCTGGCATGACCGGGTTACCCGCAACGCCGGCTTACAGCTGGGGATGCCGCTTTGGGAGATGAACCACCGGGAAGCCGTCGAAGAGTTCATTCGTCTCGGGTTCATCACGATCGTCGTAACGGTAAATACATCGCTCGGCATGACGGAAGACGATCTGGGGCGAATTTTGACGATCGGGTACATCCGAGAGCTGGAGGCCCGCGGCATCGACCCTTGTGGAGAAGGCGGGGAGTTTCATACGACCGTTTTGGGCGGTCCGATTTTCCGCTACCGGATTCCCGTCCGCCAAGGCGAGATCGTAAGGGACGGGGTGTACGCTTTTTTGCCGCTGGAGCTGGATGAGCGGAGCTGGAGCGAGAGGGAAACGAAGGACCTCTAAACCGAGCGGTTCGAGGTCCTTTCTCCTGCCGGGACTCTGATAGGGATTAATCCAGTTCGGCCCGGGCAAACAAGTCCCGGATCAGCGCATCGTCTTCGCACGCTTGCTTAAACCCGGTAGCGAAACGGTACATCGCTTCTCTCTCGCTGGAGTAGGCACAGAACATACTCGCTTCCGGGTCAAACCGGATAACGCCGGTTAGCTCCGGCATCTTCTCCTCCAGGAAAACGGCCGCAAGCGAACCCCAGACGTAGCCGTTACCTTCAAACCCCTCGTCCGCCCTCAACTCGAATAGCTCGGCTTTGTACTCACCGACGTTCAAAATCATGGACACATTGCCGCCGTCATGTTGGACCAGCACGAACGGCCGGATCTGATCGGCAACTGTTTCAAACGACTCCTCGTCCTGTTCGGGCGATCCCGGAATATCAACAGCTTTCAGCCGGTCGATCAAATCATCCGTCGCCGCCGCTGTTAGCTGCAATGTGCCGTCGTTCTCCACAATCAGCCCTTGCTGCAAGCGGTTATCCAGCCAATCGGTAATAAAACCGGGGGCATACCCTCCAGTGCTGAACTTGCCGCCGAAAGCGATCATCTGTTCATAGACGCCCAGATACCGGTCGCGGGTTGTTTGCGGATACGATTTCGTATACAGCCAAAACTGCAGATCGTACATCAGCATCGAGCGTTCGTCCGCATGCAGCGCGAAAACCCCTTTCTCCTCTACGATTTGGGTGCAGATCGTACGGATGACGTGTTCGATCCGCTCCACTTCGTCCACCTTGGCGCATAACTCCGCAAGCAGGGGCGAGAATTTGCCGGCAGCGACTTTCCGGAAATCCTCCTGCTTGTCCTCTTCGGACGTATCGTACACGTCCTCATGGACCAATCCTTGGATGAAAGCGGCGAAATTAGGGGCCAGGAACGTAATGTTGTAGTCCGCTTCCTGGTCGACATGAACGACGGCCGGTTCCCCGTCCCTGCCGCATTCGCGGTAATCCAGCATGACCACATCATGTCCGGCGGACGGACAGTCGCAAATAACGACGCCGATGTCGGGATAGCCCCATTCCTCAATCATAAAAGGACTGCCGAACTCTCCGCACAACGAATAGGCTTTCTCCCGTCCGATTGCCATAATTCCGGATATGGAGATATGATCCTCGGCCCAAGAGGTGGCATCGTCGGTAGGGAAACACGTATGGACGGGAATTCCGCCGTTATGTATTTTCATCATGGCGATATAAGAGGCGGGCAGCTTATAGCCCAGCTCCTCTTCGATGGAAGCGATCAGCTCGTCTGTCGGCGGTTCCGACACGTATTCCTTTCGTGCATAGTCCGAATCGTCCCAGAACCGGGTGAAATCGATCTGGCCGAAGAAGTCCCCGTCTACGGGTGTTCCGGTGCCGCTTGCGTTGTCCGGTTTCACTCGCTTGCTTCGGGTAACTTGACTGTGCTGCTTCCCGGCTTCCTGACGGCTCGAAGTCAAAAAGTTTAACGTATCGGGATCTCCGGGATCGAGCTTGTCCGCATCCCCAAACGCGTGAACGGCTTCGTCGTAGCGTTTCAGATAATAGTAAGCGTAGCCGAGGCGGAAATGCCACAGCGGGTCTTGCCTGCCCTGCCCCTCGACGATCAGCAGCTGCTGGACGGCTTCTTCGTAACGATCCAGATTGTTGAACGCCCGGGCGAGAAGGCAGACGGCGTCGTAGTCGCGTTCCGTTTCAGGAATCTCCACTAACGCGCTGACGATTTTCTGGTGCTCGCTGTGCTTGTGCCAGCGGGTGAGCTGCTTCAAGAGCGATTGGTCCATGATGTCACCTCTGATTCGAATGTAAATCTTTGACACAGGTATTAGACGCTAAAATAGCAGGTTAGGTTGCTGTAACCACGGATGCGGGACCCAATCAGGAGGAAAGCGGTGCAAAAAACGCCGCAGCGTTGAGGCTGTGGCGTCGGTGCGTTCTATTGGTTGCAGTAAACGGCCAGAATGCCGTCACTTCAGCTTTTTCAAAAACGTCGCCATACTTTCCTTGCCTCCGATGAAAATCCGTTTAAGTTCAAGCGGAGACTGCGACGGTTCGGTGCGCCCCTGATCGATCGTGAAGGCGAAGCGGACGCCGTGCTTCTCCAGCAGCTTCAGCGTAGTCGCATTGCGATTCCCGTACGGATAACAAAAGGCGAGCGTATCGACTCCCGTATGCTCCTTGAGCTGCTTGATCGATTCGGCAATCTCCAGCTCCTGTTCCTCCGCGCTCAGCTTGTTCAAGTACGGGTGGGTCGCGCCGTGGGGCTGGATGTCCCATCCAGCGTCACGCATCGCGCGGATCTGATCCCAGTCCGCGAAGTAGCCGTCCTGGCCGGTCATGCCGACGGAGACGAATATCGTGGCGCGGAAGTCGTATTTCTTTAATATAGGCATCGCGTTGGTATAGTTGTCGGTGTAGCCGTCGTCGAACGTAAGCAAGACGGCCTTGTCCGGGGCTTCCCGTTTGCCGTCCCAGATGTCGATAAATTCCCGGAGCGTCAGCGTCTTGTAACCTTCGTTCGCAAGGTGGGCCATCTGTTCATCGAGCTTCTTCGGATCGAGAACGGCATTGTTGTCCGGATTCACATCGATGCTGTGATAGTTCAGCACCGGAATGGAAAACTTCTTCTTCACGGCCGGCTTATCAGCCGCAGCAGGCGGCGTTCCGCCGTTCTGCGCGCCCGGGCCGGCGGTCGCCGCAGAGGCGTCTCCGGCTAGGGAGATGCTGCCTGCCGCAGCCGGGGATGAGGTCGCGGCTGCTGCTGAACCATTCGGGTCAACGGAACCGTCTCTCTGTGATTTTATGGAATCGCTTCCATGTCCGGGCAGCGTGCCAGCCGGGCCGGCGCTTTCGGAGATGGCCGGCGTATGATCTGCCGGAGCCGGCGCGGACGGGGCAAGCGGCGGCAGCGATTCGGAGGAGCTCAGTCCCTCATGCGTGCGGTCCTGCGATATCGTCAGGATGTCCCGCTCCGCTCCCGCGCAGCCCGCGCACAGCAGAGCCGCGGCTACCCACAGCGGCGCGGTTTTTTGCCGCAAAAGCCTTGTTCTCGAAACCACATGACCAACCATTCATCCCAACCCCCGCAGCGATAATCAATCCGGTTCATCTATTCTGTTACATCGTATCTTCGGATGCAGGATTCCATGCTTGATCCCGCGACCGCGCACTGACGCATGTCCGGCAGTCCGGTCCTGCAGGCGGTCTCCCGTTACTCGGAAGGAACGGCTTTGTGCAGGACATGACTGTACTGCTGCAGCGCCTGCTCGCCGAGAGGCGTGAGGCGGTAGATGCCGCGCCCGGTCCGCTGGAACCAGCGGTAATAATTTTTTTGTAAAAGAAGCGCCACTTTCGGGTTCCCGGTTAATTCCCGCAGCCGCTTGGGCGTCAGGTCGCCATGCAGCTGCAGCGCTTGTGCGCAGGCGAGCGCCTTCTCCCGGTAGGCGGTCATCAGCTTGCGCTTCGTGCTGCCGCCGACGTTGTAATCTCCGCTGCGTTCGCGGAATTCGTGTACGAGCCGGGACGCCTTCACCTTGCTTTTCCGCGGCATGTATGGCTCCGGATCGCATACGACGTTAACGGCAGGCTTGCGGGTTTTATAAAACCGTACCGTAATCAGGCCCAGGCCGAGACGGCGGCACAGACGGGACAGATCGGACCAGGACGCGCCGTGGGGGGCTTTCCCGGACTCGGGCATTTCGACGGCGACATATACGTGGTCGGACTGCTGCAGCCTGTCGATCCCCTGAATGAGCAGCGGAATGTTGAACGTCTTCTTCAGCTCCACGATGACCGGAGGTTCGTCGCCGCGCAGCGCGACCAGATCGCAGTGGTGCACTTCGCCGCGCACTTCGTAGCCAAGCGCCTCCATGTAGCGTTTGACCGGTTCGTACAGTTCGGTTTCGCTTCGGATCGGCACGTGTACAGGTCTCCTTGTTTTCAGTAGTTACATTATAGCATATACGTACGTCGCAGGAACTTGTATCCAGCCGTTTTCATTGATTTTCAAGGGGCGGAACCGGTCCGGAAGTAAAATTTTCGGGCAATTAATGCCGGGCAGGCGCATACGTATTTAATACGCTGCAAAATCAAATAGCCCAAGCATGGAAGCTGGAGCGTGCGAGTTAACATTCGGAAGGGTGAACCGTCTTGACGCGTGCAGATGAAAGGAGGTTACCATGGATATTTTCAAACGGATAACAGAACACCGACAAGAGCAGGAGAAATCGTCCTGGACCGGTACGTTTGCCGAATATGTCGAAATCGTTAAGGACAATCCGAGCGTAGCCAAGACCGCGCATGCGCGTGTGTACGATATGATCGCATGGCACGGCATCACGGAAGACAACGGTCAAAGGAGGTACCAATTTTTCGAGAACGAAATGTTCGGTCTGGACCGGACGCTGGAGAAGCTGGTCGAGGAATATTTCCATTCGGCGGCAAGGCGTCTCGATGTGCGCAAGCGGATCTTGCTGCTGATGGGCCCGGTCAGCGGCGGAAAATCCACGATCGTAACGATGCTCAAGCGCGGGTTGGAGCGCTACTCGCGTTCGGAGGAAGGTGCGCTGTACGGCATCAAAGGCTGCCCGATGCACGAGGAGCCGCTGCATCTCGTCCCGCTGGAGCTTCGTCCCGAGGTCGAGAGGGCCCTCGGCGTGCGGATCGAGGGCAGTTTGTGTCCCGCGTGCCAGATGCGGCTGAAGACGGAATACGATGGGCGGATCGAAGACGTGCTCGTCGAACGGGTGCTGCTGTCCGAGGAGGATAGGACCGGGATCGGCACCTTTAGCCCGTCCGACCCGAAGTCGCAGGATATCGCCGACCTGACCGGCAGCATCGACTTCTCCACGATTACGGAGTTCGGCTCCGAGTCGGACCCGCGCGCTTACCGGTTCGACGGAGAGCTGAACAAGGCGAACCGCGGTCTGATGGAATTCCAGGAAATGCTCAAGTGTGACGAGAAGTTTTTGTGGAACCTGCTATCGCTAACTCAGGAGGGCAATTTCAAGGCGGGCCGGTTCGCGCTCATCTCGGCGGATGAATTGATCGTCGCCCATACGAACGAATCGGAGTACAAATCGTTTATTTCGAATAAGAAAAACGAAGCGCTCCAGTCGCGTATTATCGTCATGCCCGTCCCTTACAACCTGAAAGTATCCGAGGAGGAGAAAATTTACCGCAAGCTGATCGGCCAGAGCGACATGAAGCATATTCATATCGCCCCGCATACGCTCCGGACGTCCGCTATCTTCACGATACTGACCCGGCTCAAGGAAACGAAAAAGCAAGGCGTCGATCTGATTAAAAAGATGAAGATGTACGACGGGGAATCGATCGAAGGGCTGAAGGAAGCCGATCTGAAGGAAATGCAAAGCGAGTTCGCCGAGGAAGGCATGTCGGGTATCGATCCGCGCTACATCATCAACCGGATCTCAAGCGCGCTCATCCGTCACGATCTGAAATGCATGAATGCGCTCGACGTGCTGCGGGCGATCAAGGACGGGCTCGATCAGCATCCGTCGATTACGAAGGAGGAACGCGAGCGGTTTCTGAATTACATAGGGGTCGCGCGCAAGGAGTACGACGAGCTGGCGAAGAAGGAAATCCAGAAGGCGTTCGTCTACTCGTACGAGGAGTCGGCCAAGACGCTGTTCGACAACTACCTCGACAACGTCGAAGCGTACTGCAACTGGCAAAAAATCCGTGATCCGCTGACCGGCGAGGAGATGGACCCCGATGAGCGGCTGATGCGCTCGATCGAGGAGCAGATCGGCATATCCGAGAACGCCAAAAAAGCGTTCCGCGAAGAAATCCTGATCCGGATGTCGACGTACTCACGTAAGGGCAAGCGGTTCGATTATAACAGCCACGAGCGGCTGCGCGAAGCGATCGAGAAAAAGCTGTTCGCCGATTTGAAAGATATCGTCAAAATTACGACATCGACCAAAACGCCGGACGAGAATCAGCTGAAAAAAATAAACGAGGTAACGAAGCGGCTCATCGACGAGCACGGTTACTGCCCGGTATGCGCCAATGAAATGCTGCGTTACGTCGGCAGTTTGTTAAACCGGTAATTCGAGCGTCTGCGGTACGGTCAACAGGCACAAGGGTCCGGCGGAGCCACCGCCGGCGTTGTGCCTGTTCGTTATGCTAAGATGCGCACAAGTGCCGCAGGCCGTCATCGATGCAGCTTGACCCTGTGTGCCCGCTTATGAGCAAGGGGAAACCAAATGAGAGCGGTTTGTACCTCCTATTTTCTCCAAAACCCGCTTGAATGAGAAAATACGGGCGGTTTGGAGCTGCTAAATTTCGCGAAAAGGGTACACATCGCATCAGCTGGTTGAAATAAGGGGTGTAAACCGCCTTTATTTTCTTCAGTTTCCCGAAAAGGCTGAAAATAGAGGGGGTCAGAGACTTTTATGCCGTTCGGGATTTGGAATTTCACTCCTTATTGTAAGCGTATACAATCCAAATACGAAGCCGTTCTCCTTCCAACCATTTTCCATAGGATGCGGAAGGATATTGGCGTATTTTTCTATTTCTCCGGGGTAACCTCCCCTGAGCCCCGGTCAGCCCGGATAACGCCCGATTCTCGAAGCTGTGCCCGTTTCCCCTCCCCGGCCGATTACGGTAAACTGGATACCATGTCGTCATAGACGCCGACATCAATTCGGTAAGGAGGAATGCGCATGGCACAGCCGAGGTACGTAACCGACATCGACAAGCTTACGCAAATCCCTGAAAAAGAGAGAGGGCGCCTGAAAGCGGTCACGGAACAATTCGTATTCCGGATAAACGCGATCGAGGGCGGCAAGACGAATTTGAACGATCACCAGTCGCAGGACGAGAGATACGGCGAGCACCCGATGCTCGGCGGTCCGGCGGATGCGTCCTGGTTTGACAATTTATCCGGAAGTAAGAAGCGCACGGTTCAACCGGCAAAACAAACGAGCGCCGTCGTATCGGCGACTAGGCTTCCCGATATGCCCAGCGGCGGCAGAGAGAAGGTACGCTCATGAGCGCGGCGGGCGCGCCGGCCGCGCTTAGCGGGAACGAACAGATCCGGGAAAAGCTGATCAGCCGGAAAATCGAGTTTATCGGGCTGCAGTTTACCGATCTGCTCGGCTCTGTCAAAACCGTTTACGCCCATATGGATGAGTTCGAGACGATTATGGCGGGCAAGACGATGTTTGACGGCTCGTCGGTGAAGGGCTTTGCCCGTGTCGAGCAGTCCGAGCTGAGGCTGATGCCGGACTTGTCCACGCTGAGAGTCGATGCGTTCGAGGCCGAGCGGGGCCGTGTCGCGTACGTGTACTGCGATGTGCTCCGGCCCGGCGGAGAGACGGCCGAATGCTGTTCGCGCTCGATCCTGAAGCGGGCGCTGAAGGAAGCCGCGCGGCTCGGCTGCAGGCTGAATGTCGGCCTGGAGGGAGAGTTTTTCCTATTCGAGACGAACGAGCTCGGAGAGCCGATCCGGAAGGCGCATGACGAGGTGGGCTACTTCGACGGGGGCCCGGCCGACCGCGGAGAGCGGACCCGGATGGAGATCGCCTCGGAGATGAAGCGGCAAGGCTTTATGCTGGAGGCGGTCCATCACGAAGTTGCCCACGGCCAACACGAGATCGACTTCAAATACGGGGAAGCGCTCGCGGCTGCCGACCGGTGGATGACGTTCCGTCAGATCGTCAAGCATGTCGCCCACCGCAACGGCCAGCACGCGTCCTTTATGCCGAAGCCGTTCGCCGGGCAAAACGGCAATGCGATGCACTGCAACCAGTCGCTGCAGTCGCTGGACGGAGTCAACGTCTTCTTCGACAACGGCAGTCCGGACGGATTGAGCGATACGGCGCGTTATTATATCGGAGGTCTGCTGAAGCATGCCAAAGGGATGGCCGCGATCTCCAACCCGATCGTGAACTCCTACAAGCGGCTGCTTCCCGGCTACGAAGCGCCGACCCATATCGCCTGGTCGTCGAGCAACCGAACGGCGCTCGTCCGGATTCCGTCCGCACGCGGGAGCGGGACGCGGGTCGAACTGCGGACGCCGGACCCGGCTGCCAATCCGTATCTCGTCTTCGCGGTTATGCTGAGAGCCGGACTGGAAGGCGTCGCTTCCCGGCTCGAGCCGCCGGAGGAGGCGGCAGGCAATATTCACCGGATGAGCGCCGAGGAGCGCGACAAAGCCCGGATCGGCCGCTACCCGCGCGACTTGCACGAGGCGCTGGACGAGATGCGCAGCGACGAGCTTATCCGGGAGACGCTTGGACCCGCCGCATTCGAGATGTATATCAGCCTGAAACAGCAGGAAGCGGATGAATATGCCGCAGTCGTTCATGCGTGGGAGACGGACCGGTATTTGGGACGGCTCTAGATTCGGAACAAGCCTGCCGGTTTGCAGGCATCGGCAAGTTCGGCGCCGTGCACGGAGAAGCAAGCTCTCCTGCGCGGCGTCTGGCGTTTTAGGCCGTTTATGCCCGTCAGGATCGTGTCCGAATATACCCGCCCCGGTTTTTCCGATTTTTACTTCGGCCTGCCGCTTTTTATATGAACGGAACCCGTAGTATAATAGGGAAGAAAATAGGATCGGACTCGTGCCGGAGTTAAGGATTAGGGGCGTACACCACCAATGCATGTCATCTTGTTTCTATCGTTCTCCTCGCTGGAGTGGCTCGCGCTTGTCGTATTAATGTTCACTATGTTTCGATTCCAGCTGCGGGATTACGCGGGACAGCTGCTGTTTACGGCGTTTTTGTTGTCTTTGTTTTCCTACGTCGTGTTTCACACGCTGCAGATCAAACTGGCCTTTACGCTGCTGCAGCCGCCCGTCGTATTTCTCTTCTTATGGCAAATTTATCGGATTCAGCCCTTTTACGCAGGTTTAATGACGACCTACGGCTACTTGGCGTATCTTCTTGTACAGAAGTCCGTCCTCTTCGGGCTGTACCGGCTCGGGCTGTCGCCGGCCGAGGTGCTTTATGTCACCTGGAAAGGGACGGCCGTTCAATGCGCCACGGCGGCCATCGCCTTCCTGGCCGCTTATCTGTTCGGCAAATACCGGCTGGGCTACACGTTCGTTCCGGATTCGGTATTCGCTCCGGTGCACTGGAATCGGCTGAACGTCACCCTGCTTGTCCTGAGCCTGATCGGTTACGGAATCGTGGCCGTTTCCGGTCACGACATGTATGAGAGCGGCTCGATGCCGCTGCTGCTTCTGTTTATGACAGGCGGGATTATGGGCGTTCTGCTCCGATTGGCGCTCAAAAAAGAAGAGTCCAGCGCCCGAAGAGCGTTCGGCATGCACAAGATGATGCGGGAACACGGGCGGACGGAGAAGAAGCCGCCTGCTTGAACGAAACGGCATACACCGCAGGGAAAGAGACGTTTTCCTCCCGCTTCGACGGCGGGGTTGGAAGCGTCTTTGCGCATGTCTGCGGGACATCATCCGGGACGGCGGCAGCGACGGGTTGCCGAGATAAGTCTTGAGGAATAATTTCCTTTTTTAATTGGAAGATATTGCTGTATAATGGAAGCGGATGCAACATCGATTTCGATTCACAAAGCGGCTCCTGTGCGTTACACGTTAGCAAAGGATGATGAACATGATCGAAGTGTGGGCGGAGAAAATGGCAATTGCCATCTTTTATTCGATTCCGCTTCACTGGCCGTCCTCTTCCTGATCCAGGGCCTGTCGTTGTCCGATGGAAGCAGGTGTAGAACTGTAACGACGGCGGGCGGTCCTTACTGAAGGAACAACGATTGACAAGTACAAGCCCGTCCCTCTATAATTCATAACAACCGAATAGAACGGTCTGGTTCGAGAACAGGAGTAACCTATACCCGTAAACACAGCCTTCGTTAATGCGAAAGCGTGTTTACTGTGGTGTAGGTTTTTTGTTTTTCCGGCCGGCCGTTCCGTCGGGCATAAGGGGAAAGCGAGGGTTTTTCTCATGAAGGGATATATCTTTGATCTGGACGGCACGGTATATTTGGGAAGCCGGATGATAGAAGGGGCGGCGGATGCGATCCGCACCTTGAGGGAGCGGGGCGACAAGGTTGTTTTTTTGACGAATAAGCCGATAGCGACCCGCGCTTCCTACGCACAGAAGCTGACCCGGATGGGGATACCTACGGAGATTGGCGATGTGCTGAACTCATCTCTTATCGTAGCGAGATATTTGCAGAGAACGTTGAAGCCGGGCCAGCGCGTCTACGTCATCGGCGAAGAGCCGATCCGTCAAGAGCTGGAGGCGCACGGGGTCGAGTACACGGAGGACGCCGGGAAAGCGGATATCGTCGTCTTGTCGTGGGACCGCAGCTTTACGTACGACAAGCTGAACGCGCTGTATCAAGCTTCGCTGAGGGGGGCGGCCGTGATCGCCTCCAATCCCGACGTTACTTGTCCGCTGGAGGACGGTCAGCTGCCGGATACCGGCACCTTTATCGCCGCGCTTGAGAGCGCGCTCGGCAAGTCCGCCGTCGTCGTAGCGGGTAAACCGTCCCGGATCGCAGCTGAGGAAGCGCTGCAGCATATGGGGCTGGAATCAACGAGCTGCTTCGTGGTGGGGGACCGGCTGGAAACCGACGTCCGCATGGCGAACGACGCCGGGATGCATTCGGTGCTTGTGCTCACGGGAGTCGGGACGAGAGAGCAGGCCGAAGCGGGGCCGGACCGGCCGCGCACCATTTTGCCCAGCATAGTTAAAATTGTGGACTTATAGGCCGGGATCGTCCGTTCCGTGTTATAATGGGGATAGTCTGTTACAGGAGGACCTTACATGTACCCGATAGTCGATCTCGTCGATCATCAGACGATCGCCGCCGTTCAGAAAGAATCCGATCTCGATGCTGCGCTTCAAGGGAAAGTCAACGTCATTTTTTTATTGACCGGGTCGCTGCTGAACATCCATGAGCTCACCGAGCGGGTCACGCAAGCGGGCAAGCATGTGTTTCTGCATATGGAATTCATTGAAGGGATCGCCGCAGACAAGGGCGGGCTGGCTTATATCGCCAAACATGTCAGGCCGACCGGCATCATCTCCACCAAAAGCATGCTGATCAAAGCCGCCAAGGATCACGGTCTGCTCGCGATCCAGCGCATCTTCCTGATCGACCGCAACGCCGTCGTGCGCGGCATTAAAGCGGTGGAGCAAAGTTCTCCCGACGCGATCGAAGTGATGCCGGGCATCATGCCCCGTATTATCCGGGAGATGACGACGATGACCCCGCTGCCGATTATTGCCGGCGGACTTGTCGGGAATCAGCAAGAAATCGACGAAGGGCTGAGGGCCGGCGCGCTCGCCGTATCCGTAGGCGCCAACGAACTGTGGTAAGCCGTCCGCCAGTCGGACTTATACATACCTGAACTGATATGAAGTACGACCTGTCTGGGTGAGGAGACCGAGAGATTGCCCGAATAGGCCGGAGCGGCGTTTTTTCGTCATGCGAAAAGATTAGCTTTTCCGGCTCGTTCGTGCGATCGGCCCGGTCTTTTTTCATTCCGAAAGCTTCGCTCCGCAGGTCTACTATTCGAACACGGGAGGAAACGACAATGAGTTCCAAAAGCAATGTAATGGTCATCGCACACCGGGGGGCGGCAGGCGAAGCCCCGGAAAATACGCTCGGCGCATTCGCGCTCGGTCTCGAGCAAGGCTGCACCGGTATTGAGCTGGACGTCCACTTGTCGAAGGACGGGGAAATTATCGTATGCCATGACGCCACCTTGGACCGCACGACCGACCTGAAGGGCGAAATCCGCAAGATGACGGTGGAGGAGCTGAAGCGGGCCGATGCCGGCAGCTGGTATAACGAGAAATTTGCCGGAGAGCGCATCCCGCTTCTGGAGGAAGTGCTCGACCTGGTGCCTTCCGACGTTCAGATCAATGTCGAGGTCAAAGGAGCCGCAGACGGCCAATTGGAGCCTGCGCTCCTCTCTCTGCTGAAGCGGAAGCAGCGGCTGGACAGCGTCTTCGTCTCCTCGTTCGACTTCGTCTGCCTGGAGCGGCTGAAGGCGCTCGAGCCGGAGATCCGCATCGGTCTCTTGTACAGCTTCAACATCTCGAAGCATTACCGGATGGCCGGTCTGCTCGACGGTCCGGTTTATTCGCTGCATCCTTACTGGGCGCGGCTTGACAAACAAGCGGTCCAGGATGCCGTGGAAAAAGGGCTGCAAGTATACCCGTGGACGATCAATGAAGAAGAGAAGATGAAGCAAATGATCGATCTGGGCGTCTCCGGCATCATTACCGATTATCCGGGCAGACTGAAACGGCTGCTGGAGAGCTGAGACGAAGCGGAGGCCGAAGTCAAGTCAGATCAAGGCTTAGCTAGACCAAGCTGAGCTAGACTAGGCTTAGCTAGACCAAGCCGAGCTAGACTAAGCCAAGCCAGACCAGGCTTACCTAGACTAAGCCTTGATAGACCAAGCCAGCTTAGGATGTAGCGGAAGACTCCCGCATCATCGCGATAAACCCTTCGAGCGCGCGGGATACCCAGCGCCCGGCCGGGTAGACGAGCAGGACGTACAGCCGCAGCTCGGGCTGCGAGAACGGCAGCGCCCGCAATTGGCCGCCCGCGAGCTCGGCTTCGACCGCGCAGCGGGGCAGCAGCGCTATGCCGAGGCCGTGCAGGACGCAGCGCTTGATCGCCTCGACGCTGCCGAGCTCGCAGGATATTTGCGGCCGTACGCCGCAGTCGGCGAGCAGCCCGGCGAGGGCGCCGCGGTACGCGCAGCTGCGCTCCGGGGCGACCCAGGCGTGTCCGGCGAAATCGCCGGGCACCACTTCCGGGGCGTCCGCCAGCGGATGGTCCGGTCTTGCGACCAGCACGAGCGGCTCTTCCCATAGCGGGATGGTGACGAGCTCCGGGTCGGAGCATTTGCGTTCCAGGAACAGGGCGGCGTCGTATTCGCCCTGCAATACGCCCTGAAGCAGCTCGTCTTCGCCGGATGTTTGCAGCAGCAGCTCGGTTTGCGGAAACGACGCCTTCATCCGCCGCACGTAAGGCGGCAGCACGAACGCCGCCATCGATTCGATCGTGCCGATCCGCAGCGATCCGGCCGACTCTGCGGACACGGCCTGCTTGGATTCCTCGGCGAGATCGAGAAACCGGTCTGCAAAGGCGAGCAGCTGCCGTCCTCCGGGGGTAAGCCGGATGCCGCGTCCGCTGCGCTCGAACAGCGGTACGCCATACTCCGCCTCGAGCTTGCGGATTTGCGCGGTTACACTGGATTGAGCATACCCGAGCGCTTCTGCCGCTCGGGTTATATTTAATAGGCGAGCCGTTTCCCGAAACGTCCGCATTAAAGTTTCATCCACACCTCTCACCCTCCTTATCTCATCGACAAATCCGATTGTTTCTATCCTTTATTATAGCTAAAATCGATTCATTTTGGATATTAATCACGAAGAAATAGAAGAAATCAGCCTTGGGAACTCGTAGGGCAGGGTGTATTCCTCCGGGTTCTATGACTAATCAACCTACGATTTCGCAGCTGCTTTCATCGGAGGGCAGCTTTTTTCTTTCGGCCGCCATCCCTTCTTCCATTTTACCATTCATCGTTAAAGCCGATTGGATTAATCGATTATTATAGCTAACTCCGATCGTATTGAATGTGCTACATTGTTGTCAGAGCCGGAACGATGCGGCCGACGTCAATCGCAGACGAGGAGTGATCCGACATGTTGACTGAGCAATTAAAAGGCGTTATCGTTCCGGTCGTAACCCCTTTTACGGAGGAAGGCGAGCTGGATACGGGCAGCTTCCGCCGAGTCGTGCAGACTCTTATGGATCAGCGCGCGAATGGAATCGTCATTAACGGAACGACCGGGGAATGCCCGACCGTCCGCCCCGAAGAGGTGCGTCTCTTGATGGAGGTTGCGCTGGAGGCAAGGGGAGAGCGAACGTTTCCGATTCTGATCGGTACGGGCTCGAACGATACGGCGGAAGCGGTAAGCCTGACGAAGCAGGCTCAGACGCTGGGAGCGGACGGCGCGCTCGTCGTGACGCCGTATTACAACCGTCCGTCGAAGCAGGGAGTGATGGAGCATTACCGGCGGGTCGCCGATGTCGGACTCCCGGTCGTCGCCTACCATATCCCGCACCGGACCGGCCTGGAGCTGACCTCCGGCGACATCGCCGCGATTCTCGGGATCGAAGGTGTGGCGGGAATCAAAGAGAGCACCGGCGGAGTCCGCAACTTCATCGAGCTGTCCGGCCATACGGACAAGGCGCTGCTGTGCGGGGACGACCTATACTTCTTCGCAGCTTTATGCTGCGGTGCGAGCGGAGCGATGATGGCTTCCGCGAATATGTATACCGGCCGTTTTGTCGAGGTGTATGAGCAGTTCTCTCTAGGCCGCTGGCTGGAAGCGAGAGCGAAGTTCGACGAGCTTGTGCCGCTAATCGGCCTGCTGTTCGCCGAACCGAACCCTTCGCCGGTAAAATGGATGATGAAGCAAACCGGGTTGCTGCTTTCGGATCGGGTAAGGCTTCCGATGACGCCGGTCAGCGAAGAACTGGAGCGGAAGCTGGCAGAGTTGCTTTCTTGTGATAGGTGAAAACTATAAATATTATCCATTTCATATATTGGACCAATAACGAAACATCCTTCACAATTACTATTAAGTAGAAGGAAGGATGTGCGTGAAAATGAGAATGGAACCCTATGGTCAGAAAGACGGAGACGGCGTGAGCGCCGCAACAGGTGGTACGGGTGCCGGTAGACGTCCGGAGTCGTCAAGCGGCTGGAATGCCGCCTTGTACGATTCGAGACTCGGTTTTGTGTCCGAGTTCGGCAAATCGCTTGTCGATCTGCTGGATGTACAACCGGGCGAAGCGGTGCTTGACGTCGGCTGCGGAACCGGCGATTTGTGCCGGGTGCTGGCGGACCGGGGAGCGGCGGTACAAGGGATCGATTTTTCGGCGGAGATGATCGAAGCGGCCCGGACGAAATATCCGGAGCTGGTCTTCGAGGTGGCGGACGGCCAATCGTACGAGACGGACCGGAGGTTCGACGCCGTAATGTCCAACGCCGCCCTGCACTGGATGAAGCGCCCGGAGGGCGTCGTCCGGGCCGTCCGGAACGTCCTTGTCCCAGGCGGACGTTTCGTAGCCGAGTTCGGCGGGAAAGACAATGTGGGCGCGATCGTTGCGGCGATTTACCGGACGCTGGAGAACTTCGGCGTCGATCCGGAGCCGCGTAATCCGTGGTATTTCCCATCGGTCGGACAATATGCGGCACTGCTTGAAGCTTCCGGCTTCCGTGTCGGATATGCGCTGCACTATTCGCGGCCTACTCCGCTGGAGGACGGCGAGAGGGGACTGGACCATTGGCTGGATATGTTCGGCGGCGTCTTTTTCACCGGACTGACCGATGCCCGGAAAGAAGAAGCGTACGAGGAAGTGAAACGTCTGGCGCGCCCGGCCTTGTTCCGGGACGGACGCTGGGTGGCCGATTACTGGAGGCTGCGGATTTTGGCATTTGCGCCTTAAGTCTCAAAATAGTCCAAAATGCCTATTAATGACTTCGGGAATATGTGGTACTATGGGCATAGTTGATAGGAATTATCGGATAAAGGCAAACCTGGGCGAAAGCCAGGGGCGCAAAGCCACGGGTCTACAGCGAACTTCGCCATGACAGCCGGGTTGCCCATAAGCTGATGCATGTCGTCATCAAACCGGACGGACGTCGCTTTAGGGCGTCGTCTTTTTTTGTGTTGGAGGCTTAGGAACGCTTGGAGAGAAGCGGTGCCTGACGTCATTCGTGACCTTAATCTGGGGGTGATGCGCGTATGAACGATGAAGTGATGCAGTTGAAAAGCGATTTGCACCGGTTAACGGTCGAACTGATCGGCAATTGCAAATATTGCTCCTTAATTTCCTCGAATGTGGAGTACAAAACCCCCATTTATTGCACCAAGTTTACCGGTCCCATCCATCCGACCTGCGTCAATGTGACGACCTGCTTGTCATGCCAGGAATACAAAGGAAACTAAGTCCGAATCGAGCCGAATACGAACAAAGGAAGCCTTCCGGACGCCGGGAGGTTTTTTTGATAGTTCAGAGCCTCTTTCCCGGTCGAGTCAGCAAGTGTCGCATCGACACGGAATAGGAGCGGTGGAAGGTAACTTTTCCCTTTCCACTTGGTTGTCCATAATGAATCGACAGCCTCGCCGAAGCCTCCTATTTTGTTCAGAGCCGCGTGCATACATTTCCCCGCGGGGCGTACGGTTCAGCGAAGAGGAACACTCTTGCCCGCAAGAACGAGGTTTACGGTTTCGAGCCTCATTGAAGACGAGTATGTTGCCGTCAACCCCCATCAACGAGCGGCTCCCGACCGAAGGTGCCCACTGTCTCCCGCGCACCTAACGTATAGCTCGTACATCAAAGGATCGCCCGGACGTTTTTATCGAAAGGTTTTTCTCAAATCATGCGAGGCTTAATTGTGGCTTCTCCCGGAAAAATACAATCTTGCGCGCACCTTTTCCTTGCTGCTGAATATCGGTAGTACTAGGCGAAGATCCGCGAGGAGGAGGTGTACCGGCGCTATGATGGAATTCCGCAATTTATCGGCCCAAATATCGAAAAAAGTGATGATCAAGCCGCGGCTGCAAATCCGCTATCCGCAGCTGACCGGGCTGCCGAACCGGAAAGCGCAGCATGAGATCAACGACCGGATTCTGAAGCTCGTCTACCAGATGATTCGCGATCAGGGTTATGTCGAGGACAAAAACAAGGAAATGACCGGCATTTATGAGGTCATGCTGAACGAAAACGGGCTGATCAGCATTGTGTTCCAAAACTACGCCTATGCAAAAGGAGCGGCTCACGGCATCACGCTGCAAAAGTCGCTGACGATGGACTTGTGGGACGGGGACGATTATGATTTCGATGATCTGTTCCGCGATGGGAGCGGGTATAAGGCGCATATTGACGCGATTCTAAAGCGACAAATCGAGGAGAACGACATGCCGATCCTGGAAGGCAAAACGTTCAAGGGAGTCGGACCGGATCAGGACTATTATTTAACTCCAAGCGAGCTTGTCGTGTATTTCCAATTGTACGAATATACGCCCTACGCTTACGGATTCCCGACTTTCCCGATTCCGTATACGGAAATCGCGGATATAGCCGATCCCGAAGGACCGATCGGCAAGCTTCAGCACGCCGTGGTCTGAAGATTCGGCGCACGTGATTTGGGGTACACAAAGTACAGAATCGTTTTTGAGCGGTTTGCCGCTCTTTTTTTATACACGGCTTTGGACGAGCGAGCAAATGCGCCTTCTGTCCTCCGGCGTAAAGAACGCAAGCCCGCAGGCCGAGCTTATGAGCTTATGAGCTTATGAGCTTATGACCTTGAGCTAACGAACCATATCGTACTTATAGCCGTAACAAGACTTCATAACAGATCTAACGAATCCCAGCTACCTTATGGAGTCGAACATGGGCGGGAGTGCGAACTTATGCAGGAAATAATGTCTCTGGAGTTCGTAACAATTCCAAATCGCTGCACTTTAGCCAATAAGGGGTTCTAGGTTCGTAAGCCCCGTAAGCTGATTATTTTGCAGCTTTGAAACCAAGTCCCATTTTCTGCGTAATAACAACCAAAAGGCGAAGGAGGATACGCCAATGTTAAAACGAATGCTACAAGATTTATTGCATAAGAAGCTGAGCTCCAAAAGACACTATTCGAGATATTCCAGCAGCGACTACTATAAGAGACAAGGCGGTTACCCGCCGCATTATCCGAACCATCCGAACCAGCACCCGAATCAGTATTCGAACCAATACCCAAACCAATATCCGAACCAGAACCCGAACCAGTACCCAAACCAGCATCCGAACCAATATCCAAACCAATATCCGAACCAGCATCCGAACCAGTATCACCATAATCAGGGTTACAAGTACTACAGGCGCAAGCATAAAAGCTATTCCAGCTCGTAGGAACGGGCGGCCCCCGGCGCGGACTAGGCACACTATGCAGAGTTCCATGCACGAGGGGCTGTCCCCAAATGCCCGGCAGTACTGGAGCGAGCTCCAAACCGAGCTCCGAAACCGAAAGGACCTCAATTCCACGGCCAAGTGGAGGATGAGGTCCTTTTTGCAGGGAAATACCGATTGAACAATTTCTCCGGCCCTTACGTTTTGCTTCGAATCTCCCCATCGACAATGGAAAAGTGCGTCATCCGTCCGTTCGTGGCGAATGCGTCAAATACAATTGTTTGATGACCCGATCGATCGTCAGCTCCTGAACGGACATATCGAGCAGCGTGCACATGCCGTTCATCGTCGCGATAAATTCGCTGATATTCAGAACGCCCGTGTTCAGCTCGATTTCGGCCTCCTGCTCGGACAGCATCCGTACCACGGTAACGCCGGGTATTTGCAGCTCGGGGAAAGGCTCCGCGGTCAGCAGACGGATCATTTTCCCGCCGCCGACATGGCCCCGCATCGCTTGAATCGTATCGTCGAAGACAACTTCGCCGTGATTGACTACGATGACGCGCTCGGCCAGATGCTCGACATCGTCGAGATCGTGGGTCGTCAGGATGAAGGTGACGCCTTTGCGGTTCATCTTCAGAATGAACTCGCGGATTTTGTCCTTGGCGATCACATCGAGGCCGATCGTCGGCTCGTCCAGAAAGACGATTTGCGGGCGGTGCAGCATCGCCATCATAAATTCGCATTTCATCCGTTCCCCGAGCGACAGCTGCCGCGTCGGCTTGCGCATCACGTCTCGGACGTCGAGCAATTCCGTCAGTTCTTCGAGCGTTTCTTCGAACTCGGACTGCGGAATCGAGTAGATCGCTTTGTTCATATAAAAGGCGTCGAGCGGCGGAATATCCCACAGCAGCTGGGATTTCTGGCCGAATACGGCGCCTATGCGGGCGACGTAGCTTTTGCGCTGCTTCCAGGGGACGTATCCCATCACTCGGACTTCGCCTGCGGTCGGATGAAGCACGCCGGTTAATATTTTGAGCGTCGTTGATTTGCCGGCTCCGTTCGGGCCGAGAAATCCGACGATTTCGCCTTGCCGCACCTGGAACGAGATGCCTTTCACGGCGGGCACCTCGACCGTTTTGCGGAAAACCAGGCTTTTCAGAGCTTCCTTGAACGTATGGCCGCGTTGATGCGTCGTATACGTTTTGCACAGCTCGCGTACTTCGATCAGCATGTTCATGTTAAACTTAACCACCCGCACTCGTATAGTTGCCCAGCATCCGGTGCCAGAACGCCAGACTGAGCAGGAAAAAGGCGAAGCTGACGGCAGCGGCGATCCATACGTCTTGCGGCAGCTTGCCGAGCAGCGCGGACGCCGGGATAAAGCCGATCATCATGACCGGAACGGCGTGGAGCACGAGGCCGACGAACGATTTCGAGAAGACGGTCCGGGGATACAGCCCGAACGATGTGACCGAATCGAATATGTCGTATACCCGGCTGCTGCCGACCCAGCGGAACAGCAGGCCGGACATGAACAGCGCGAACGAGAACAGCACCATGACCGACAGCAGCATCAGCGCCGCAAACAACAGCCAGCCGGCGATTCCTGCGGCCGGAACGATCCAAGCGGCCGCCCCGAGCAGCAGCACGCCGCCTAGCAGACGCCCTAAGCCGTCAGGCTGAAAGCCGGTGACCAGCGCCATGTACAGTGCGGAGCGCGGCTTGATGAGCAGCAGATCGAACGTTCCTTCCCGGACCCTGTCGAGCGTATTCCAGACGATCCCGAAGAAGAACGGAAAGGCGATGCCTTTGGACAGCAGGAACACCGCTTGAATGAGCAGCACCTCATTCAGGCTCCACCCGGGGAAGGAAGCACCCGAGCGATAGATGAGAAACGTAAGGAGCGGCACGATCAGTTCCCCGGCGATCGTCATCAGGGAGCTGATCCAGAAATCGCCGCGGTAGGCCATTCGGCTCGCGATTGATGTTTTGACGATTTCCGCATAGGCGACAAGCCCGTTCGTCATGCGCCCACCCCCGTAAAATGCCGGATTCCGAGCCGCCACAAGCATTCGGAGACGAGCCACATGACGATAACGGCAGCCGCCTGAACGGCTACGATTTGCGGGATCGACATCGTGATGCCCCCTAACTCGTAAGAACCGATGACCACCCGGGTCGGCACGTACACGATAAATTGGAACGGCAGCACGAACAAGATTTTTTGCAGCGTATCCGGCAACAAGGTGAGCGGGATCAAGACGCCCGCCGATAAGTCGCGAAGCAGATGGAACATCCCGCGAATCCCGTGCGCGTTCGTCAGCCAGAAGGCGGTGAGGCCGATGCAGTAATTAACGAGAAACATCATCAGAAAGCTTAAGCCTATAGATAGGACGGCCCACACCGGATACTCGGGTATCAGATCGATACGAAAACCGAAGTACAGAATAAGGGCGACAGGGACGAGCTCGAGCCAAAAGCCGAGAAGACGGTGGCCCGCTTTCTGCGATAAAGCGAACCAGCGGTGCGACACCGGTCTGAGCAGGAAGGTGAGAAATTTGCCGGTGCGGATCAGCATCTGCAAATTCCAGTCGGCGAAGTCGAAGATGGCATAATGGATGACCGTTATGATGCCGTAATAGGTCAGCATTTGCGTAAGATTCAATCCGCCGACCGTATCCCTCGAAGAGAACACCGCCTGCCAGATGAGCAGCTGTACGAGAAACAGAACGGGCCCCACGAAGAGGGAGACGGCCATATGCGAACGATAAGCCGCCCACTCCTTGTAGGTGACGAAAGCGACGGATTTTAATACCCGCAGCATGTCAACGCAAGCCCGACCAAATGATATTGCTCGGATGGATAATCGATTCGGGCAAAAATCCGTCGTGCGCGGTCGGCACGAAATAGACGGCGACCAGCTGCTCGACGGGATCGATATGCAGCGCGCAGCGGCCCGCCCCTTCGTGGGAGAACGTCGCCGGCGTCTTCAGCTCGCCTCTCTCCAGAAACAAATTGAGCCCCAGCCCGTAGTTTTTGGACGGAATTTGCACGCCCCAGGCGTATGCCGGTACCTTGAACAGATGGTTGCGGGTCATCGCCTCCACCGTTTTTCGGCTGACGACGCGGCTGCCGCGAAACGCTCCTTTGTCCAGCATCATTTGTCCGAACTTCCACAAGTCCGTCAGCGTGGAATGCAGTCCGCCGCCGGCACGCGGCATTTTGCCCGGCTGCTTCGTACTCGTCGTCAAACGTTCCGCGTCGAACGGCACGACAAGGCATACTTCGTCGCGGAACTGTTCCGGCACATCGAAAAAGGTCCGGTCCATCCCGAGCGGCTCGATAATCGACTGCTCGACGTAGTCGTTGTAATGCATGCCGGTTACGCGGCCGATCAATTCGCCGAGAATGCCGTAGCCCGAGCTGGAATAGTTGTAAAACTCCCCGGGCTTGCTTCGCGGAGGACCGGACAAGACGCCCTTGATCCAATTATCTTGCTCGCTCGCGTTCCACCAGCCCCGCGGATACGGCTCCAAGTAATAGCCCGGGTCCGGGCAAATGCCCGCCGTGTGCGTGAGGAGGTGAAACACGGTGATCGTTTTATGCAAGGGGGTGTCGAATTCCGGCAAAATCGTGGATACGGGCTGCTCGAGATACAGCTTTCCGTCTTCGACGAGCTTCATGACGGCGACCGCTGTAAACGCTTTCGTCGTGGAGGCGATTCGGCGCAGCGAATCCGGCTGCAGATCGCCGCCATCCTCGAACCCGACTCTTGGGCCCATCGATTTATGGGCGAATATTTTGCCGTGGCGGGCAAGCAAATATGAGGCGGCTTGGAGCTTTCCGTCCCCGATCAACTGTTGGAAATGCCGGTCCAGCACCTCAAGCCGTCCGCCGTCGAAGCCTACCTCGGACGGGCTTGCGTCCGTATGCCCCAGATGGATGGAGCTTGCATGCTGCTGTTCGATTGCCATTAGCGATCCCTCTTTTCGTCGTCGATTCGTGATTACAGCAAGCCCGACCAGATAACGGCTTTCGTTCCGATGACCGATTCGGGGGCCCATTGAATCCCGGTCGGTACGATAAATACGGCTACGAACCGCTCCTCCGGGTCGACCTTGATACCGCACCGGCCGAAGCCCTCGTGTCCGTACGTTCCCGGCGTCTCGATCGTAGGCGTGGTCAGGAATAAGCCGAGCCCGAACTGGTAGTCGGTAATATTACTTCCCCATACGTGGGTTTTGACTCCGGACAGCTTATTCTTGGTCATCGCTTCGACCGATTTCCGGCTCAGGATGCGGACACCGCCGAACGTTCCGCCGTCCAGCATCATTTGACCGAGCTTCCATATATCCTCGAGCGTCGAATACAAGCCGCCTCCGGCCGGGGGAGGACCGTCCGTGCGTTCTTCACTCCACTCCAGCTCCTCGACCTGCCAGTCGCTCGTCACGCATACTTCACCGCGCAAATGGACCGGCACCTTGAAAAACGTTCGCGTCATGCCGAGCGGCTCTATGATGTGCTGGAGTATGTATTGCTCGTACGGGATGCCCGATACTTTGGCGATGATCTCGCCCAAAATGGCGTAGCCGCAGCTGGAGTAAGCGTATTGTTCGCCTGGCTTGAAGGAGAGCGGGCCCGAGATCGCATTCGTAACCCAATCGTCATACCCCTTCAAACCGCCGAACCAGGCGGTCGGATACGGCTCCATCATGCAGCCGGGGTCCGGATATACACCCGATGTATGCGTAAGCAGGTGAAACACGGTAATCGATCGGTGCAGTGGCGTATCGAACGGCTTCAGCACGGTGGACACCGCTTGTTCCAAATACAGCTTGCCTTCCTCGATCAGCTGCATGACGGCGACCGCGGTGAAAAACTTGGTGACCGAATACGTCTTGCGGATGCTGTCCGGCATCAAGTCCGGGCCGCCTTCCCGGTAAGTCAGCTTGCCCATCGCCCGGTGCGCGAAAATACGCCCGTCTCGCGCCAGCAAATAGCTGCCGCATTGCAGCTTATTGTGACTGATCAGCTCCGACAAATGCTCGTCGAGCCTGGCTAACCGCGCCGGATCGTAGGCGGCTTGTTCAGGGGTCGCGTCTGTCCGTCCGTCATGATACAGCGGCACTTCCGTTCCTCGGATCATACCGATTCCTCACTTCCTGGATCTAGGATGAATTCCTGAAATGACCAGATGTTTATCCATTATATGACAGAACGTACGTTCCGTCTATGGGGCATTTTAGTTTATCCGTTTTTTCCGAAATAGTAAGGACTACAAGAAAACCGTCCCGGGAAAAAGGGGAAACCTTTTCGAGAACAGCTTGAAGGTGCAGTCGACAGTTTGTATATGATTTGAAAATAGAAAATGCATTTTTATCGGTATGGATTAATTCTATAATGCAAATGAAGAATAGGTTTGAGGAGGCGCCTCCTAAATACCGATTTTTCGCGGATGCGGACGATAGATAGTGAAACGCGGAATTTGCTTAAAGAAATAGATAGCGAATGTTGCGAACGTTTGTAGCGTAGTTATGATGCTGTCCAAAAAGTTGCGAAGAAGAGGGAGTCGATGGAAAAGATGAAAAGATTCTGGAAGGTTTCTTTGGTAAGCGCTTTCGTCATATGCTCGTTGGCCGCTTGCGGCAAGCCAAGTGATCCGTCAGCAACAGGAGCGCCTGTCCCGGGTGCTGCAAAACCGAAAAGCAATGATCCGGTCACGCTCGTTTTCGGAATGACGGGGACGGAAGAGCAATTTAAGCTGAAAATATCGGAAAATCCGCAGGTGAAGGCGAAATTCCCGCACGTCACGTTTGAATACAAAAGCGTGAATGTGGGACTGGAAAAGCTGCTGGCTTCCAACGATATGCCGGATTTGATTAATGTGGTGTACCGAAAGCTTCCCGAAGTGCAGGAGTTGAAGCTTGGCACCGACTTAAGTCCGATGGTCTCTGCGAACCAATTCGACCTGAACAAGTTTCGTCCGGAAAACTTGGAATCGATCCGACGCTACAGCGGCAACGGACAACTGATTGCTCTGCCCGATTCCACGAACAAAACGTACTCGACCTATGCGCTCGCCTACAATAAAGATCGATTCGATCAATTCGGTGTAGCGTACCCGAAAGACGGAATGACGTGGGATGATGCGATCGATCTTGGCAAAAAACTGACGCGGATGGATGGCGGCCAAGCCTATTACGGGCTGCATGTGAACAATCCGTCCGGCGTCCTGACCTGGCAGCAGGGACTCAATTACGTCAACCAGCAGGGAAAGGTCGACTTGTCCGGGCAGAAATGGGTGGACCTCTTTCGCGTGAATAAACGACTCTATGACGAACAAAACAGAGTGGCGCCGCCAAACGGCATCACGACGTTCACGAATGACAAAAATTTTGCCATGTGGGCGGGTTCGGTGCGGGAGCTGTTCTTGAACGCAGAGAAATACGACAAGGAATTCCGCTGGGATATCGCGACCTTTCCGTCCTTTCCGGATGCACCGGGAGTAGTACCGCCCGAAGGCGGCGTATTCGTTCTCACATCGACCAGCAAGAAGAAGGAAGCGGCGTTTGAGGTGCTCTCTTATTTGCTCAGCGGCGAGCTGCAGGAGGATACGGTGGCTATCTTCGAGAAAGGAGAGAAACTCGGCAAGCATGTGGACGCAGTGAAGAACCGCAAGACGTCGATTTATGTCGCGGACAAAATTACGGAGCAAGGGGACGCCGTGCTTGCCGCCCAGATCAAGGGAATGAACACCAATCAGCTGGACGTCAATACCGCAAATCGCAATGCACAGGAAGCGATTCAGAAAAAATACGACGAAGTGCAAGAACAATCAGCCCGAAACAAATGAAAGGATGATCCATTCGATGACTGCCAAAGAACCGCAATCCGCCAGGGAAGGTCTTGCCGCGGAAAGCCGGATGCATCGTTTTTTCCGCAAGCGTCCGTTACATGAAAAGATCCTGTGGGATCGTCGAACGTCGATCATCTGGCATCCGTCCGAGGTCGAGACGTATTACGAGCAGCCTAAAAATTCGTTTTGCCGGTTCCGTCACGAATTCGAACTGCCCGGGACCGCCAAACGAAGCGAGCTTCGGATTTTTGCCGACTCCCGGTACATGCTGTACATCAACGGCCATTACGTGGGCCGGGGACCGTGCCGGAGCGATCCGCGCTGGCAATATTACGACGTATGGGAGATTAGCGCCCTGCTTGTACCCGGGCCCAATACGATTGCCGTTCTCGCTCTCCACTACGGTTACGGCACGGGACAATCCGTTCACCGGATTCCGGCGCTGCTGGTGGAATGTACGGTCGATCAGGAGGACGGGGGCTGCACGCGGATCGCCAGCGACGCCAGCTGGAAATGCAGCCTGCATCCCGCCTATGAACGGAATGCCCCGCGTATTAACGGCTGTCAAGGACCGGTGGAAGTTTACGATGCGCGGCTTGAGGACGGGCAGTGGCAGCAGCCCGGATACGACGATGGGAATTGGATGTCGGCCAAAGCGCGGAACCGCCAATTGTCGCCGTTCTGGAACCTCGTCCCGCGGGACATTCCGCTGCTCGAAGAAGATGAGGTTACTGCTTGCCGTATCGCAGGGATCGGCGAGCTGGTCGAACGGCCGGAGGCGGTGGATCGGCTGCATAAGCAGATTATGGAAGAGGAAGCCGGACTGACCGTTTCTTCTGTGGACAGTGTCGGAACGGCCGAACATACCGTACAGCGGACAGAGCAAGGAAAGGCATCCGTTGTCACCTTTGATTTCGGCCGCATGGAAGTGGGTTTCCTGCAGTTGGACGTGACCGGGGCGGAAGGAGATATTCTCGATGTGGTTTATGCCGAAGAATTATGGGAAGGTAAAGCGCTGCTGAATGCGAACAACAACCGCTCCTTCGACCGGTTCGTTCTCGCCGGCGGACGCAACGGATTGGAGCTGGCCTTCGGCTGGAAGGCGTTCCGCTACGTGCAGATTCGCGTGCGGAATCATAAGGGGCCGCTTACGTTCCATCGTGTCGGCATCCGGACGAGGTATTACCCCGCATCCCGAACCTCGGGTTTTGCGTGTCCGGATCACGAGCTGGAGCGCATATGGACGATATCGGCGCATACGCTGCGCTGCTGCATGCAGGACGGTTTTCTGGACTCGTCCAGCCGCGAACAGCAGCAGTGGATGGGGGACGGGCGCGTACAGTCGATTTACAACTATTACTTTACCGGCGACAGCCGGCTGCACGCGAAGCTGCTCATGCAGATCGGGCAATCCCAGGATGAATCGGGGATGACGAAATCGCGGTATCCGGACGGCCATCATAACTTTCCCCCCATCCCGTCTTTTTGCCTGCAGTGGATTTGTTCATTCAGCGACTACGAGTTCTATACGGCCGACAACAGCAAGGTCGCCGAGTGGTGGCCGAACATCGTCCTGGCGCTTCGCTGGTTTACTGCGTATATCAACGAGGAAGGCGCGCTGGAGGATGTTCCGTACTGGTCGTTTATCGATTGGGGGGAGCTGCCGGCGGGATCGGCCCCGGATGTAGCGAGGGGCGGTATTATCGGCGCGCTTAACCTGCAATATGTGGAGGCTTTGCGTGTCGCCGTCCATTTCGCCTATCAAGAAAACGATACGGAAGCGGCGGCCGTCTTCGGAGGTTTGGCTGATCGGGTGGAGGACGGCATCAAACGGCTTTTATGGAACGAAGCCGCAGGGGGTTACGCCGATTGCGTCGTGAACGGCAAAAAAAGCGAAAAGATCAGCGAGATTACGAACAGTCTCGCGCTGCTTCATCTGCACCGCCCGGGAGAGGAACGGGCGGACTGCATCGTCCGGAACGTATTTTTCCGGGAAGCGGGCTACCCGGTTCTTAAAGCCAGTCCCTACTTTATGCTGAGCGTATACCAGGCGCTTTCCGCGCACGGGCAATCCGGTCTCGTCCTGCAGATGATTCGCGAAAGATACGGCGCCATGGTGGAGGCGGGGGCTACGACGACATGGGAAAACTGGGAAGTATTTTACCGGACGGCACAAGGGGACGTGCGGTATCAAAGCGCGAGCCATGCCTGGGCAGCGATGCCGATCGTGTTTATGGCCGAACAGATTCTTGGGGTAAGTCCGGCGGCCCCGGGCTTCAAGCGGGTGCATGTAGCTCCCCGGTTGTTCGGCATGGCGCATGCCAAGGGGACGGTCGCCACTCCTGCCGGGGAATTTCATATCGATGTGCACAGGCGGGAGGATCGGGTCAGCTTGGAGCTGGTTGTACCTGAGGGCAGCGAAGCGATCGTCAGAGGACGGATTTGTCCCCCGGGCAGACATGCTCTCGAATGGACGGAGCAAGAAACGTAGAGGACAATACGCAGCTGCGGATACACAAAATGGCGCCGTTCCTGGCGCCTAAAGTTCATCGGGCAGACAGCTGAAGCGCGGTGAAATACGATGGCGGAGTTTTCCCCACCTTCAGGTTAGAGGAAGTTCTCTTATCCGGAATCAAATCTGATGCATTTTTCTGTATTTTCCCGGCGTTATGCCCATTTCTTTGGTGAACACCCGATTCAGATAATACCCGTTCTGGTAGCCGCAACACTCCGAAATCTGGTTCAGATTCATCTGTGTTTCCAGCAGCAGGGTGCAGGCTTTCTCCAGTCTTAATGACGTCATGTAGGTATGGGGTGTGGTAGAGAAGACCTTTTTGAATCGGATTGTAAATTGGGTAGGCGTCAGTCCGAGCGCTGCGGCAAGCTGCTTGATTTGCAGCTCTTCGAAAGCATGCCGTTTCAATTCCTGCACTGCCCAGGCCATATCGGGATCATGCACGGTATGCGGCATCTCATGCGCAACTGTTTGATGATCAATCCCCCATTCGTCGCAGATCAAGTACCAGATATCGAGAATATAATGGCTTATTTTTCGGCGTCCGGATGGTGTCGCTCTTAACTTGGGCACTTTCAGACGGTCAAAGTTGAGTCGCAGGCGTTCCAAATCGGCGATGCTGACTTTTCGTCTCGGAAACAATGGAGCTTCGTGCGATTCCGGCTGTGTCTCCTGTTCGGGAAGACGCAACGCGACTTTTATATTATGAAAGGACAGCGGGGAAACAACGACACGCCTAAAAGGAGTTCGGGGAGGACAAATCACGATGTCGCCCAAAGAAGCGGTTCCCTGCTCTTCCCCGATTTCAAAGTAAAACGACCCGTTCTCAACAGCATATATCGTCCAGTTCTCGTCGATATCTTCATACAGCAGAAATTTTTCCTTTCGTTCCCAGTACATGTAATACATATCGTGCGGGACGTAAGCGGATTGGCTCGACAAGGGGGTTCCCTCGCTTTTTTTGTAATATTTCGTATATTAGATCAGAAATAATCTTCATTTCTCCTTAATCATATCATCGATCTGTGATGATAAAAAGTATATTGCTGCAGCTGAGGGTGCCAAAAATGAGACAACGGTTGATCCATATAACTGTGTTGCTGCTGCTCCTGCTGGCCTCCCGCACCCGCACCCCGCACCTCAAACCCAAACCCAAACCCAAACCCAAACCCAAACCCAAACCCAAACCCAAACCCAAACCCAAACCCAAACCCAAACCCAAACCCAAACCCAAACCCAAACCCGCAACCCGTACCCGGCCCTCCGCCCTCCGAACTAACCCCGCACCCCAAGCTCCCCTCCAGCCGGTCTAGTAAAAAGAGGTTGAAACGAACGGTTGAAGGCGATATAATTCTATTGCATGCATTATATATAATATATAAAAGTTAGCGCGATACTAAAGGAGCGAATACACGGATGAGCAAAGTGAGAGTGGGGATTATCGGGCTGGGCAGCTGGGGCAGCTGTCACTTGGAAGCGTTTCATGCGATGCCGCAGGTGGAGGTCGTCGCATTATGCGACCGTAACGGGGAGCGGGTAAAGGAACTGTGCGACAAATATTCCGTGCCGAACGTGTACACGAAAAGCGAGGAGCTGCTGGAGCGTACGGACATCGATCTGGTCAGCATCGCGACGTTCGAGCACGAGCATTGCGGTCCTGCGGTCGCGGCGCTTAATTCCGGCAAGCATGTGCTGGTCGAGAAGCCGGTGTCCACCAAGCTGGAGGAGGCGGCGGAGATGGCTGCGGCCGCGGAGCGTAACGGCAAATTTATATTCGCCGGGCATCTGCTCCGGTTCGAGCCGCGCTACGCGGATATCAAAAACGCGATCGTATCGGGCCGGATCGGCGAGCCGCAGAGCATGTACTTGAAGCGGGGCCGGACGAAGGGGATGTTCCGCACGTACAAACGGACGCATACCGTGTTCGAGCTGACGGTGCACGATCTGGATATCGCCATCTGGTATGCGGGCAGCCGGGTCAAAACGGTAAAGGCTTACGGCAAGGCGGTTAACGACGAGGTCGTCCCGGATATTTTATGGTCTTGTCTCGAGTTCGAGAACGGGACGATGGCGTTTTTGCACAGCAACTGGATGACGCCGGATGAAGCGGGCATCGTGATGAACGACGCGGCGGAAGTGATCGGACTGAACGGAACGGCCCAATTTGCCAACAGCGGCTCCAATTTGCAGCTGTGGGACGGGGCGGGACGGACGTCGCCGGACTATTTTATTCACCATACGCTGAACGGGAGCGCATTCGGCGTGCTGCGGGAGCAGCTTACTTATATATGTAATTGCGTGGCGGCCGGCACGAAGCCCGAGTATACGTCGTTCGACGATGCGGTGCACGGGATCGCGGTAGCCGAGGCGATCATCCGTTCGTGCGCAAGCGGCCGGGAGGAATATCCGCAAGCTTAGCCGCGGCCGGCAACTGGCAGGAAGCAAGAGCAGAGGAGGAGAACCCGTGAGACTGCGAGAGAAAGTATGTCTGATCACTGGAGCGGGGTCCGGCATCGGACAAAGTACGGCGCTGCTGTTCGCCGCCGAGGGAGCCGCAGTTGTCGTAAACGATCTGGATGCGGACAAAGGCGCCGAGACGGTGAGACGGATCGGGGAAGCGGGCGGAACGGCCGTGTTTCTGCAGGCGGACGTCACGAATCCGGAGGAAGTCCGGCTGATGGCGGAGCGGGCGCTGGAGCGGTTCGGCCGGATCGACGTGTTGTTCAACAACGCGGGGATCAGCGGCGTCGGCCGATTGCACGAGATCGAACCGGACGTCTGGGACCGGATCATGAGCATCAATATTAAAGGCGTTTATTTGCCCAGCAAATATATAATCCCCCATATGATGGAACGAAAGCGGGGAGCAATCATCAACATGTCGTCCTGCGTGGCCGAGATCGGACTTGCGCGCCGGGCTTCCTATGCCGCGACGAAGGGAGCGGTGCTTGCACTGACCAAATCGATGCAGGTCGACTACGCCCCGTTCGGTATCCGGGTGAACGCTCTGCTGCCCGGGACGATTTTCACCCCGTTCGTGGAACAGTACTTGCGCAAGTCGTACGACGACCCCGAGGAGGCGATCGCCTCCATCAAGAAACGCCAGCTGAGCGAAGAGCTCGGGCTGCCCGAAGATGTCGCCAAAGCCGCCTTGTTCCTGGCCTCCGACGAGTCTTCCTTTGTGATGGGGGCGCCGCTTTATGTGGACGGCGGGGCTGTCTTCGGCAAAAACGCCTGAGTTTATTTTCGCGGAACGACGGAGGGATTATCTGTGAGAAAAGAAATCGTATATACCGATAAAGCGCCGGCACCGGGAGGGACGTATTCGCAAGCCGTCAAGACCGGCGATATGGTATACGTCGCGGGCACCTGCCCGTTCGAGCTGGGCACCGGCAAAGTGTTGTACCCGGACGATATCGTCCGGCAGACGCGTCTCGTGCTTCAGTATATGGCGCGAATCTTGGAGGCGGCGGGCACGTCGCTGGAGCATGTTGTGAAAGTGACGTCGTTTCTGCGGAATCTGGACGATTTCAAAGCTTATGATCAAGTGTACGCGGAGACGTTCGCGCACGAGCCGCCCGCCAGGAGCACGGTGGAGATCGGCCAATTTCCGCCGGGGATGACGGTGGAGATCGAATGTGTCGCCATGCTTCCGTCTTCGCGGGAGACGGCTGGACAATGACGCTTTCGGAAGATGATGAAACGGGGAATGTCTGCAAGCCGGGAGCCGTGCCGTATCAAGATCATGTAAACGCTTTTGGCGGGATTGACAACTTTTTTACGGCTATGCTATAACTAGTACAATGTCAGACGGTAACAACCGAATAGGCAGTACCGTTTAGGGTGGAGTCAGGAGAGAAAACTCTAAATAGTAGACAGCTTGCTGGGCTGTTTATTATTTGGTTTTTCTCTTTTTTGTTTCACGAAAGCAGTCAAGCGGACTATAAAAAAGTAGAGGTGACGCACATTGGCGGACAACAGACGGGAATTTTCGATCGTCATTATTCCGGATACGCAAATACTGGCGGCGAAATATCCTTCCATCTACCCGGTGAAGGCGCAGTGGATCGTAGACAATGCAGCAGAATTGAACGTTCAGATCATTCTCCATCTTGGGGACGTCGTGAATGACGGAGCGGACGACGAAGAACAGTTCCGGATCGCCGCGCAGGCGTTCGAGAAGTTTGATCAGGCCGGAATCCCGTTCCTGGCCACGCCCGGCAACCATGACTACGATAACCAATTGAAGACGGACCGGAGTCTGACGATGTTCAACCGCTATTTTGGAACGCACCGCTACGCGAACCGTCCGTGGTTCAAGGGCACTTATGAAGAGGGGAAAATCGAAAACAGCTATGCCGTGCTGGAGATCGAAGGCGAGCCGTATTTGTTTCTGTCGCTGGAATTCGGGGCGAGGGACGAGGTGCTGGCCTGGGCGGACAGCGTGATGGAGGCGCACAGCTCCCATAAAGTTATCATCATTACGCATACTTACATGTACCAGCATGGGGAGAGAACGAAGCCCGGCGATAACCATAACCCGAAGCTGTACAAGGGCGCAGCCGGAGCGAATGACGGAGAGGATATGTGGCAGAAGTCGTTCCGCAAGCACGGCAATCTGATCGCGGTGTTTTCCGGCCATCACGACCGGGAACTGGTCAGCTACCGGACCGATTTCGGCGACTGCGGCAACCCGGTATTCCAGTCTTTTCAGAACTGGCAGTGCACGGACAACGGGGGAGAAGGGCGCATCCGGATTTTGAAAATGAAGCCGTCCGACTTCCCCTCCTTCAGCCTGGACGTGTACAATCCGCATACCGGATCGTATGAGACGAATCCGGGGTACTCCGTCGAGGTGCCGCTGAAGCGGGAAGACGCTGTGCTGAATATTCGCCATCCGCGCTAGGAAGGGGATTTGAACCGGCTATGAACGAGAAACGATTCCGCAACGGACGATATGCGGTCCGCCTGCTGCTGGCGGTTTGTATCGCGCTGCCTGCAGGGGCCTGCTCTGGCGGTACGGATAACGCTGGCCGTTCTGCGGTCTCGCAGACCGTGTCTGCGGAAGAGAGCGGCCCGGCAGCTGCAAGTGTGCCGGTACAATACGAGCAGCTTCAATACAGGAAATACTCCGAAACGTATGGCTGGAAAGCGGCCGGTTCGGCGGCGGAATCCGGCCGGGATGTGCCGGACCGGTACGAGCTGTACCGACAGGCGGTTCCCGGAGGTTTTCTCGTCAGCGAAAACGAGGACGATTATTATATCTGTGTAAGCGTCGGCAAGAAACCGTCCGCTAACGAAGGATTCCGGGTGAAAAAGGTAACCGTCTCCGGCGGCGGAGAAGGCCAGACGTCTCCCGCTCGACCGTTTCTGACGATTTCGGTCCGGCCGACGGCTGACGACCCGGTTCCCGAGGGGATGAAGGGTGAGGCGTTCGTCACTTCGCTGCTCCGCATCCCCAAGCAACAGCTGCCGTCCGGCACGGTGATCCGCGATATCCTTATGGTGGAATCGTAACCGGCCGGCCGGCACGTGCGACGGACGGTTGATAACGTCCGCATATTTCTCCACCTCAACTCCTTATTGGAATCGGCTGATTCCGGTAAGGAGTTTTTGGTTGGGCCGGCTCTGATCCGGTTGGCGCTTATGTCCGATTGGGGTATAGTAGGAGGGAGTAAATAATATTTCTCCATGGAGGATTATTTATGGAAACAAACTACATACTCCCTATTGAGGGCGTATCGGATCATATGACGGGTGAGGCGCGGGAAAGGCTGCTCAATTGGCGTCTTCGCGCCGCGGAGCTGGCGGCGGCGAGCCGAGAACGCGTCTATTTGAACGGCCCCGATGTCCGTCAAGTTGCGCTGACGTTTGACGACGGCCCTGATGAGCGGATTACGCCAATGATCGCCGATACGTTAACCGAACACGGTGTAAAAGGGAACTTTTTTTTCGTCGGCAGCAAGGTGGAGCAGTACCCGGACATCGTGCGGCGAATCTATAAGGCCGGTCATCTGATACTCGGCCACAGTTACGCACATGACCGTCTGACGACATTAACCGATACGGAGCTTGCGGACAATTTCAACCGGACGCAGGCCGCGATCCGTTGCGTCATCGGCGCGGAGCCGGCGATGTACCGCCCTCCGTTCGGCGACGCCGACGAACGGGTCGTGCGCGCGGCGGACCGGGTGGGCTGCGCCACCATCCTCTGGTCGCTGGATACGCTCGATTGGTCGCAGAAGGAAGCGGACCATATCCGGCGGAACGTGGACACCTTCGCGCGGCGCGGCGAGATCGTGTTGATGCACTCCGGTCCCGGATGTTTGGAGACGGCGAAGGCGCTGCCGGAGATGATCCGCGATTTGCAGCGGAGACGGCTTGAGATCGTGAGCCTTAGTGAGCTGCTGCCTATTCCGGCTTACCTCGGCTAGTTCGATCGGCCGAAGTTATGCAGTTTCCCGCCTGCGGGCCCGGCGGGAATTGTCTGATTGCAGCGAAGCTTGTCAATGGGTCTTTTTTGATGCATAGTTTTCGCAAACTCATGACTTCAGTCATGAGTTAGAAAACATCGGATAGGGCGTGGCTTATGCCACGTTAACTATCCGATACATGTTTAGGTGACTATTACAACATTCCCTTTAATGTCAAGGTTTCTATAGGTGAACAACACTGACATATGTTATCCTGTAATCAGAGGTGATTATGTGTCAGAAATAAAGCGTGGTCGTGGTTACGTCTATGCCATTCAGTAGCAATTATGCTCCTGCTGTAGCTATAAGCACAAAGATGTAAAAGATTTGAAGTTGCGTGAATGGGACTGCCCGGAATGTGGAGCGCATCACGACCGAGACTTTAACGCAAGCCTGAATATACTTGCCGAAGGCAAAAGACTTCTTGCTGTGTAATCCTTACACGAACTGTCGGAACGACAGGGTTAGCTTGGTGAACTTCTCTTCGTTAGAAGGGACTACCCAAGAATCTCGTGTCTTTAGTCATGAGAGGTTCAAGATAGTCTAGCTCATGTACTACATAATCGCGGAAGCGCTGGAAAAAGTGCAAGCAAAAGTCGGTCATGTAACGATTTCCGTAGGAGTGATGTAGCATGAATAAAGCGATGGCAACAGGGGAGCAGCCGGCTGCTCCGCGGCGGATCGTAATCGCCGGCACGGGGAGCGGCGCGGGCAAGACGACGCTGACGATCGGCATCATGGCGGCGCTGCAGGCGAGAGGGCTGGTCGTGCAGGGCTTCAAGTGCGGCCCGGATTATATCGATCCGACGTACCATACGGCGGTGACGGGCAGGCCGTCGCGCAATCTCGACAGCTGGATGGTCGGGACGGAAGCGGTCAAGGAAATATTCGTCCGGGCAAGCGAGGGGGCGGACATATCCGTCATCGAAGGCGTCATGGGGATGTACGACGGCAAAAGCCCACTGTCCGACGAAGGAAGCACCGCCCATATCAGCGGACTGCTCGAGGCTCCGGTGCTGCTGGTGATCAACGTGCAGAGCATGGCCCGCAGCGCGGCGGCCATCGTCAAAGGCTTTCAATGTCTGTCCCCCGGCTCGCGGATCGTCGGCGTTATTGCCAACAAAGCGGGCAGCGAAGGGCACTACCGGATCGTGAAGGAAGCGATCGAGCAGGAATGCGGCGTTCCGGTGATCGGTTATTTGAAGCGGGAAGAGCAGATCGAAATTCCGGAGCGCCATCTCGGACTCGTGCCTTCGGTGGAACGCGGGGAGCTGGACCCGTTTTTTGCGAAACTCGGAGAGCTCATAGCCGGACATCTCGATCTCGACCGGCTGCTGCAGCTGGCCGAAAGCGCACCGGTCTCGTGCGAACCGGTTCTGTTCAAGCCAAGCACCGTCATAACACGCACCCGGCGTATCCGGATTGCGGTCGCTAAAGATCCGGCGTTTCATTTCTACTACCCGGAAAATCTCGGGCTGATCGAGCATTATGGCGGCGAGATCGTCCCTTTTTCACCGCTTGCGGGAGAGAAAGTGCCGGACGACGCCGACGGGTTATATATCGGGGGAGGTTTCCCCGAGGAGTTCGCGGAGCGGCTGGCCGGGCTGGAGGACGTAAAAGCTTCGGTCCGGGAGAGGGTGCAGGCCGGGCTTCCGACTTTGGCCGAGTGCGGCGGCTTTATGTATTTGACGGAGGCGATTGTCGACCGCCAGGGGAACGAATACCCGATGGTCGGCCTTATTCCGGGTAAGGTAAGGATGCAGGCGAAGCTGGCGGCGCTTGGCTACCGGGACATCACCGGGACGGAGGCGAACTTTATGCTCGGCAGCGGCCAAACCGCGAGGGGACACGAGTTCCACTACTCCGTCTTTGAGCCGGGCGAGCGCGGCGGCGAGGCGACAGAGCAGATTGCCTACGCGTACGAAGCGAAAGGGCGGCTGGGCACGAAGCCGGAAGGTTTTGCGGCAGGCCATCTGGTCGCAGGATATACGCACGTGCATTTCGCCTCCAATCCGGGTATGGTGCTGGGGTGGCTGGAAGCTTGCGAAGCGACAAGAAGTGATCGCGGATGGCCGGCCGTTATAGAAACTGCTTAAAAGCCGCCGGTGGTACGCAGTTGCGGTCTTGCGAGGTGGAAACGCACGGTGCGGCAAGGCAGCTTGGACGGTAGACAGTTGGATAGATGGGGAGTTGGCTAGTCTAGGGATTGAGGGTTATCGTTACGAGCTTCGCTGCCTGTTGGTGGCGGAGCTTGTTTTGTGTCCAGAAAAGTAGGGACAGCCAAACGTCGAAATGTGTTTGTGTGTACCCGGATGCAGCAGTGTGAACCGTGCATCGTACGAGGTTACCCGGTGTCTGTTGACGGTAGCGGTGAGCCCAAGTGATGAATAGCAAGCTGTGCCTCATACGGCATAGCGGTATTACCGAGGCTGTCGATTCAATGTGGACAACCAAGTGGAAAGGGAAAAGATTACCTTCTGGCGAGTTTTGTCTGGAATCCCCTACCTTACAATCCTTATTCAATCAAGGGATACCGGACAACCTGTTTGAGCAGAAGAAGGTAACTTTTCACTTGGAACGGCCTGCTATCACTTCTACATAATGAATCGACAGCCTCTCACCAGCGGTTAATATTCCTGCCGGTCAATCGTCCGTCCCTCTCCGCCTCCGCTTACCGGCAGTCATCAGAAGAGCCGAGCCTAAGTAAAGCAAGGGCAGACTGCCGATTTTGTTTTATGATTGCCCGGGCTCCAACGCGCCTAACAGCGGGGCGGAAAGGAGGAACGCTATAAACAGGGGCAGCGGTTTCCGAATGAGGATAGCAACGAGTACCAGCAGCACAGAGGGAATCAGAAACGCGGATAACGATTGAGATTCCTCGCGGCTTAACAACGTGATCGAAAAATAAAGGGTAGCAGCAAGAGAAATGGAGGCTGATGCCAAGCCTACGTAACTGAATACTGATTTAGAATGCAGCGGATTCATTACAATTCCCCTTTCATTTCTATACTTACAAAGACACTGCAGGCAGGAGTTATGTTGCAGATTCGGAATTGGCATTTGTCAGTTTCAATGCTAGCGGAAGTTTAACTTCCTTTAATCCGATAATCCGTCGTTCATTTGGCGGATAGAGGAAGTTTGGTTTCCTTTATTGCAGTAAACAGTACGGAATCGATGCGGAATCAGCGAAATAAAGGAAGTAAAAGTTCCGGTTCGCGCCCTGGGAAGGCTGAGATCGCCATATAACGGAAATAAGTCTTCCGCTAGAGTTCGAGTCAGCCGATGGACTACTGAAGCCGGGATGCACTGCTGGGGCTTGATCGCCGGATCTTGATTGAACCTGGAGCAGAGAGAACCGCTGGAGGCTGGAACGAACCGAGAGAGGGGTGATCGAGAGAATATTGGATTGAATAAATATACGTTAATATGTATAATTACACATTATCTTGGGAGGTGGAAAAGGATGCAAGAAAAAGAGAAGTCCCCGATCACGCAGCAGTTGCTTACTGATGCCGGGCAGTCGGTATTGTTTACGGCGAAGCGGCCGGAGCTCGTTATGGAGCGCGGGGAAGGCATGTATTTGTGGGATACGGACGGCAACCGGTATTTGGACTTTGTCGGGGGATGGGCGGTTACGTGTCTCGGACACTCGCCGGCCGTGATCCGAGAAGCTTTGGCACGGCAAGCCTCCATGCTCGTGAACGCGAGTCCGGCTTACTTCAACAAGCCGATGATCGAATTTGCCAAGCAGTTGACCGGACTGTCGGGGCTGGATAAAGCGTTTTTCGCGAGCAGCGGGGCGGAGGCGAACGAGGGGGCGATCAAGCTGGCCCGAAAGCATGGCGCGGTCCGTCTGGACGGCGCTTACGAGATCATCGCGACGACGAACAGCTTCCACGGGCGCACGCTGGCTACGATGTCGGCGACGGGCAAGGTGCATTGGCGGCCGCTGTTCGCTCCGAAGGTGCCCGGCTTCAAGCATGTGCCGCTCAACGATTTCGATGCGCTGCTCGCAGCCGTCGACCGGAACACATGCGCGATCATGCTGGAGCTTGTACAAGGCGAGGGCGGGGTGCATCCGGCGGAAGCGGATTATGTGGCCAAACTGCGGAAGTTATGCGACGAACGCGGGATTATGCTTATTTTTGACGAGATCCAAACCGGAATCGGCCGGACCGGCAAGCTGTTCGCCTGCGAGCATTACGGCATCAAGCCGGATGTGATGACGCTCGGCAAAGGGATCGGCGGGGGCTTTCCGCTATCGGCGCTGCTGGCGGCGAGTTCGTTCGATCTGTTCGAGCCCGGGGATCAGGGAGGAACCTACTCCGGCCAACCGCTGGCGATGGCGGCCGGGCAAGCGGTTGTCGAAGAGGTCGTTCGCCGGCGACTGCCCGAACATGCCGGGCGCATGGGCGCTTATATGACCGGGCGGCTGCACGAGCTGGCGCGGCAGTATCCGATCCGGCAAGTCCGGGGCCAAGGACTGCTGCAAGCGTTCGAGCTTGAGCGGGGCGACGGCGCTTCGCTGGTGGAGACGTGCCGGGAGAGCGGACTGCTGATCAACTCGCCGAATCCTTCCACGATCCGGCTGATGCCCCCGCTCATCGTTACGGAGGCTGAGATCGACGAGATGATCGGGCTGCTGTCCAAAGCTATGGACGCGATCGAGTGAGCGCAAGTGGTTGTACGGCGCGTGACGCGGCAGCCTGCATCGGACGGCGGCCTCCGGCCGCGTTTACTTCCTCCACGAGATCGCGCCCCGCATGCCGCCAAAGCGGAACGGTTCTTTCCTTCCGGCTGCTCCCGTCAGCAGCAGCGCCAGGCCGAACACGGCCAGCGACAGGATAATGGAGCCAATCAGACTCCACACCGGCAGGAGGCCTTCGTGCTGCAGGAACGAATAGGCCGACTGCCCGGCGATTGCCATGACGGCCATGCTGATCGCCACCTTCACCATGCGGCGCAGGTCGAAATAAAAGCCGATAATGCTGGAGATGGAGAAAAAGTTAAGCATCGTAATGAAGCAGATCCCGAAATTTAGTCCCAGCACCACCCCGGTAATGCCGTAATTCATACCGAGAAAATAAATCGCGGCCGCCTTCATAATCGTCGTGGCGATGAAGTTCCACATCGCCGTAGAGGCTCTACCGAGGCCAAGCAGGACGGCGTGGAGCGGCGCCTCGAAATAATGCAGAAAGAAAATCGGCGCAATAAGCCTGAGCAGCGGCCCCGCTTCCGGCGCGTTGTAGATCAAGGTTGTCAGCGGAGTTGCCCATAGGATCAGGATGACGGTGGCGGGAGCGCCGACGAATAGCGCGATGCGCATCGCCTGGTCCATCCGCCGGTGAACGTCCAGCCCTTTGCGCTCCGCCATCGCTTCGCTGACGGCCGGTATGAGCGCGGTGGACAGCGAATGGGTGATAAAGCTCGGGAAGACAAGCAGCGGAAATACATAACCCATCAGCAGGCCGTACTGCTTGGTCGCCAGGGCGGTGCCGAGCCCGAAGAGCATAAGGCTTTTCGTGACGAGCATCGGCTGAAAGGCGCTGTAAATCGATTGAATGAAGCCGAGCCCTGTCGTAGGCAGGCCGATGTGCAGCAGCTCGGCGAGCGTTCGTCTGCCTTTGCGCAGATGCTCGGCGAAAGGCTCGCCGGGATTGCTCCGGTCGCGCTGAAGCCGGTAGTTGGTCAGCAGGATGATCAGTCCGACCGCTTCGCTCGCGACGGAGCCGACCATAGCGCCGGCGGCCGCGTATTCGATGCCGTAAGGCAGCAGCAGATGAACGAGTGCGACGATGCAGGCGATATGGGCCAGATGCTCGCTTACGTCGGAGAAGGCGATCGTTTTCATATTTTGCTTGCCCCGGAAATAACCTTTCAGCACGGCGGAGATCGCGACGATCGGGGCGATCGGCGTAATGGCGAGCATCGCGTAATACGCACGCGGGTCTGTCAGGAAAATGCCGGCGATCAGCTTCGAGCCGAACAGGGCGAGCGCGGTCAAAATAATGCTGAGTGTCCCTGTAACCGCGAGCGATACCGCCAATATCCGTCTTTGCTTCGCCGCATCCCCCCGCACGTCCGCTTCCGCCACCAGCTTCGAGATCGCTACCGGCAAACCGAGCTCGGTCAAGGTGATGACCAGCGGGACGAGCGGATGCGCCATCATCAGCAGTCCGATTCCTTCCGCTCCCAGCATGCGAGCCAAATAAATGCCGCTTATAAACCCGAGCAGTCTCGTAATCAGGGCCGCCCCCGAAAGAATGAACGTCCCCCGGATAAACGATTGTTTCTGCATAAGCCGCCTCTTTCGAAAAATCCGTTTTTATCCATATATATTCGGGCATGGACCAATACATGCGAACAAGCTTCGGTCCGATCCGAACAAGGCCGGATGGAAGCGGGTTTGCAGAAGTTGTGGTGATCCCCGCCGCCAGTAGTTTGGAGTAGTTTTGAAAAATTACAAATTCCGTGAACGATTGTATACCCTCAGGTGTAAAAAAGAAGAGGCATTGTCTAAAGAACGGACGCCTTATTCACGATATGATGAAGACGGAATTGCCCGAATTGCCCGCGCGGAGGAAAGACGCAGGATAGGGCAGGAAAACGGGAGTGCGGCGACACCGCAAATGGGAAGCGCTTACGGCTAAAGGGAAGCCATGAACGGCAAGCCGGCAAGACCAGCGGGCTGCGGTGTCTCTGTACGAACCCGGATGCCATGCCGTTGCGCCGATTCATCGATGGGAGGGAAAGAGATGTCGAACTTGTTTCGGCTCGCCGCAGCCGGAATCGCCCTATGTCTGGCTTATGTGCTGACGGTACGGGGATTGGCCGCGATTCAGAAAGCCGATGCGCCGCCGCCCGGTTTCGCCGTGAACGAAGGCTTTGACACCGGAGAAGGAGAAAGCAAGCCGGACGGATCGGATACCGTTTCACCGATAACCGGCAAGACCGCCTTAGGTTCTATAACGCCGTCCGACACGGAGCGGTACGATTTCGTCCAATCGCTGCAGGAGCATAACGAGACAGCCGGTCCGCTGTACGCGAGAGTGACCGGGGACCGCAGGATCGAGGTGCTGATCCCGTTTAACGGGGGACATTACGCCCATTACTCGTTTCTGAAGGACGACAAAGACGATTTTATCAAGCTGCAAAACGGCGCCGTATCCGTGCTTGAACAGGGAAGCATCGTGAAGCTGTTCGACACGCTGCAGCCTTGGAGCAACAAGGAATTTGCCCTCAACGTCTTGCCGGAGGGTGCGGCACGCAAGGCCGAATGGATACCGGAGCACAGCGGCGTCGGTACGGCGTTCGCCGAATCGCAGCGCATTTCTTTCGACGGTACGGAAATAACTGATTGGACGCCGGGCAAGCCGCTGCAGGCAGTCGGGGCGGTTAAGATCGAGCAGCGGCTGAAGGCGATTTTCCCGGACGATCCGGTACATCCGGTCGCTGATATCGAAAGCTTGTTCACAGCTGACAAGGACGGCGTGTCGATCCAAGCCAAAATCACGTGGCTGCAAAACGCGACGGTCACGGCCGGGTACGGGATGATGTTTCCCGTATTGAGCTCTTTTGCCGGCAAGCTCGTTACCAGTTACGGGAATGTGTACGACGCCACGGCAACCGACGGCAGCGTAACGAATCTGATCGAAGACGACCGTGCGTCCAGCTACGCCTTCGTTCATACTTCCGGAGGCGGGAACGGAGAATCCGGCGTTATGGTGGCGATGAATGTGGACGATATCGCCAAAACGTTCCGCTACGGGGAGGCGGGCAGAAGAGCGGCCGGCCCGATCGTCTGGCTGCAGCACCGGGACCAAATGATGCAGAAGCTGTATCCGCATGTGTACCACAATCATCCGGTGAAGCCGGGGGATACGTATGAGGTGGCCGGGCGTTTCTTCATCGGCGAAATGCCGCCGGTGTTCACGGCCAGGTAAGTGCGCGGCTCAGATGGCCCGACAGAGGCCGTCGGCCTGATCGGCGAAAAGGACCTCAGCTTCCACGACGCAGTGGAGATTGGGTCCTAACGCTTGGGAGGGGGCGTCTCCAGTGTATGCGCACACGTATGGGACGCCTCTGTTTGTTCCAGCTCTTATTCACCAGACGCTTGGCAAAACTTTAATATCGCGGTCCAGCCGGGACAGGAACGAATAGTTCGGGTTAAAGGTGAAGATCCGCCGAATTCGATAGTGCAGCAGCACAACCGCAGTGAGCGCCTCGTTCAGCGAGAACCGGCAATCCTGATACTCCGTCAGCAGCCGCCTCGCTTCCCGCTCCAGCTCGGGGCCTCCGGGGATGATCGTAAGAATGCCCATCTGTTCGGCTTTGTCCACCGTGTTCAGAAACATTTGCGCATCCGAGAAGTCGAAATGGTTGCGCAGCCACTGATGCGTCTCGAAGACGACGTAGTTGGTCGTGGACAGCGGCCGGTCCAAGTCGTGAAGTTCGTAGAACAGCGAACGGGCCTTCAGATAATAAGGGTCCTCCGGGTTCATAAATGCCATCCAGGCGGACTGATCGAGAAAGACGGAATAGGCCGGGGACGATTGATCATGCGAATTCATCGATCTCCACCTCCGTTTCCGCGTCCCGGCTTTGTCTGCGGCCGGTCAGTCCGTCCAAGGCGAGCAGCGGATTGTTTTCGATCTGCAGCGAATTAACCTTGGCGATCCGCTCTTGTCCTCGAAGCAGCAGCTGCTGCTTCAGCAAGTAATGAACGACGGCGCTAACGGACGTATTCTGGGCTTCGGCGAGCTGCCGGCACTTTTCGTAGTATTCGGGCTGAAGCTCTACGGCTGTGCTCGCATCATCGGGCATTTCCCGGGTGCCGTCCTGATCGTGTCCGATGAACTGATTGGCGGCATCCTTCCATTTTTTTAGCTGATTGTGCATAAAATCTTTCGAGCTGCTCATGAGGTTTCACCTTCCGCTTACTTGGAATAGTCGAATAATGACGACGATATGTATGTCGATACAGAGTCAATTTCCTATTCAAAAATCAATCCCACGAACGAACAAACTGGAGAAACGGGTACGGATCTGTAACGGATTATGAAAGGGACTCTCTACTCTAGTATATAAAATCCGACAGGCGTCTGCCAGACTTCGACTCGCAGCTTCCTACAGCATTCGGGACAAGACGACATTTTCTGGGCGCGGCAAAGCAAGCGGGCGCCTTTTTTTGCCGGCATCCCGCATCTTTGGCCTGCTCGAATTCGGCATAATCCGCTATTACCCAAAAAATCGACAGTTGAAACACCGCTATTTTCAAAAAGCTGCGCTTGCCCGGCAGGCTGGACAAAAATGTTTCCGCTTTACTTCTTACTGACCGGCAGTCTCCTGTTCCTCCGCTTGCCGGGGAGTCGCCTGATCTCTGACAATCGTCTCCTGCAATTCCCTCAGCTGCATCTTGACCAGCTTTAATTCGGCTATGATTTTGTCCGGTTTGGCGGCTCTTTTGACGATTGCGGCTACGATTGCGAAAAAAATAACATTGATTAGCAGAAACATAATAATCGGTCCGAATGCTATGATTGACATAGAATTCTCCATGAATCTCATCCTCCCCTTAACATAAGTGGTATATAGTCCCATCGACCATACTCGTTATACCATATTCCGGCAGGAGAGTCTATTATTCGACCTATCGGAAGAGTAAGGGATTCTGCTGTTCATTGCCGGCATTTCGTCCGGTGTTCGCAGGGAGGCTATCCGATCTATGCGTCGCAGCGGGGCACTGCGCCGGATGGCGGATGGACATTCGCGGGTAAAAGAAACACCGGCATATGGCCCACGTGGGGGCGATACCGGTGCTTCTTTGTGGAAGGCTGACGGAAATGGCGGTTAGGCCGCCGGTTCAGCCGGTGATCCAGTTACTCCGCTGCAGCGGCATTCAAGACGGTGATACGTCCTTCCAGCTGCGGAGAAACAGTCGGGTGTTTTTGCAAATATTCGTAGAAAGCGTCCCGCAAGTAGCTTTTCGTCTTCGACAGCAGCTTCGTTTCGTCCTTCAGCATCGTGAACTTGTCGCCGCCTCCGGTCAGGAAGTCGTTGGCTACGACTTTGTATATTTTCGTCGGGTCGATCGGCTTGCCGTCAACCGTCACTTCGACGAGGCGCGAGCCGGCTTCCTTCGAGGCGTCGAACGTATAGCTCAAGCCGGATACTTGCAAAAATCCGCCGGCTGCGCCAGGGTACCACGACACGCCGTGCTCCAGCGCGTCCCACACCGTCTGGCCGCTGGCTTCGACCATGACGACGGTATTGTCGAACGGCAGAGCCGCGTACACGTTCTCCAGCGTAATGTCGCCTTCATTGATACTCGCGCGGATGCCGCCGCCGTTCTGCAAGGCGATGTCCGCCCCCGTCATCTCACGCAGGCTGTCGGCGACCGCATTGCCCAGATTCGATTCCTTCAGGCGTACCGTCTGCCGTTCGCCGTCCAGCGCCACACGGGTCTTGCCGACGACTTCCTGCATCTTGCCATCCAATTGCCCGCGATACTCATCGATAATCGAGGCAACCGCCGCATCCTCCTCCAAATTTTCCGTCAAGAAAATATGAGCGAAGTTCAAGCCGAGCATGCTGCCGTTCATCATGTTCAGGTTGATCTGATTCAGCACCTCGGCATGTTTGCCTGGAGAGATCAGCCACGTATCGCCGATAATCTGCGGAAATTCGACCACGTCTTGTCCCCCGCCGATCTCTACGTCGATGCCGCCGACCTTGGCCGGCAGTACCGGGTTGTCGCCGTGCATATGTGCCAGCGCAATGACGACGTCGGTCCGGTCTTTCACAGCGTCCACCGTTTGACGGGCCGCTTCGAATTCATTTTGAAAGCTGACGCCTTCGACATTTTTCGGATGTGTGTAGTAGTGGCTCTCGTCATCGGTAATACCGACGATTCCGATCTTGATGCCGTCGAGCTCTTTGATCACATAAGACTGCAAAAATTCGGGATTTGCCCCTTTGTACAGCGTATTGGCCGATAAGAACGGAAAGTCGGCGCGCTTCGCGTTGCTCTCCAGAACATGAAACGGAAAGTCGAAGTCGTGATTGCCGAGCACCATCGCATCGTATTTCATCGCATTCATGACGTCGATCGTAGATCTGCCCTCGAACAGATTGCCGATGTTCGTATTGTACGGGGCGTCACCGCCGTCTACGAGAAGCGTGTTCGGCTGGATCGCGCGCGTATCGTTAATGATTTTGCTCATATGCGCCAGTCCGCCGATTTCGCGCTTCGCGTCCTTCGGCTTGTAAGGCTCGAGATGGGAATGGATGTCCGAGGTGGCGAATACGGTAATAACCTTGAAATTCGGGTTGGCGACCAGCTTGGCCAGTATGGCTGCGGCTTCTTCCCGCGAGATCAAGTCCGCGCTTGCCGCGTCTTCCTTCGTTGCGATGCCCAGCTCTTCGGCTTTATCCGCGATATTCACTTGCTGTTCGGCTCCATATACGGTGCGGACGATCATCCCGATCCATTTGGACTTGGAGATGGCTTGATCGGGCATGTACATCCCGCCGTCGGATTCGTCGGCGCGCACTTTCAGGGCGCCCTCGATATAGGCCGAGCCCCAATGACTATGAATATCGGGCGCCGAAGGCATCGTGAACGAATCGTCAATCACGCCGAGCGGATCTTCGTAACGGAACGATTTTTTGAGGGTCGGGTCCTCGGCCGGCAGGGAATGAATTTGCGGTAGCTTCAAGGCGCGTACGAGCATCGCCGCCGCCTCCGCCTTGGTCAGAAGCCGCTGCGGATGGAAGCTGTCACTGCGTTCCACGACACCCTTCTCCTGCAGGGCAAGGATCGCTTGCCGGTACGGGGAAGCCTGAATATCTTCGAACCCGACTGCGGGCGCAGGCGCAGCGTATAAGGTTGCTCCCAGAGTGGCGGCAAGTACGAATCCGGTCATACAGCTTGCGAGTTTTTTCTTCATGTCTGTAACAGCAGCTCCTTGTATGTAGTGATCAGAAGTTCATAAACCGATCGTCCCATAACTGTGTTAGGCGGGTGTTAACGTCATGTTAAGATTTGGATAACCCCGGGACGGAGGGCAATCGGAATTCGGATGGTTTTACCAGCGGTCCGGAAACATTGAAGCTTTGCAGCCGGTAATATACAATGAGCGAATAGACATCTTTGCGAAATGAGGGATCCCATTGACCGAACAATTACGAAGCTGCTGCGGTTCGACAAGCCGGGCGGCGATGACACCTTCGGCACATGCCGAAGAGACGGCAAATGTTTCGTCAACTGTTGAAGCCGAGGCCGGCAGCGGAGCGCAAACGTCCGAAAACCTGCATGCCGCTGGCCCGGACAAGGCTCGGGAAGGGATGATTTTGCTTCCCGGAGGCGTGTTCTGGATGGGCAATACAGGCAAGGACGGCTTCCCGGCGGACGGAGAAGGGCCGGTTCGGGAAGTGAGTCTGGATCCGTTTTATATAGATGCCTGCACGGTAACGAACCGGCAGTTTGCGGAGTTTGCCGAGGCTACGGGATACCGGACGGAAGCGGAGAAGTTCGGCTGGTCGTATGTGTTCGAGATGTTTGTGACGCCGCGGCTTGCTCCGCATTTGATGGGACGGGTTCAGGGAACGCCGTGGTGGTTCGCGGTGAAGGGCGCTTATTGGTTCCAGCCGGAAGGGCCGGGCTCGGCGATCTCGGACCGGATGGATCACCCGGTCATCCATGTCACGTGGAACGATGCCGCCGCCTACAGCAGCTGGGCCGGCAAGCGGCTGCCCACCGAAGCGGAGTGGGAGTACGCCGCACGCGGCGGCCTGGACCGGAACACCTACCCGTGGGGCAACGAGCTTACGCCGGACGGAAAGCATATGTGCAATATCTGGCAAGGAACGTTCCCGGAGAAAAATACGGCCAGAGACGGCTACGTCGGAACGGCTCCAGCCAAGTCTTTCGAGCCGAACGGCTACGGCTTGTACAACGTGTCGGGCAACGTCTGGGAGTGGGTGTCCGACTGGTTCAGCCCGAGCTACTACAAGGAAGGTCCCGCGGACAATCCGCAAGGGCCGGCTAAAGGCGACCGGCGCAGTATGCGGGGCGGGTCGTATTTGTGCCACAAATCGTATTGCAACCGGTACCGCGTAGCGGCGCGTAATGCGAATACGCCCGACAGCTCGTCGGGAAATATCGGCTTCCGGTGCGCGGCGGATGTGAAGCGGTAAGGGGAAATAGGGGCATGAGAATGCTTGGTAATGCTTGGTAATGCTTGGGGATACTAGGGAAGGTCATGACGTAGGTCGGACATCGGCCGGTTGCGGCGTTCTCACAGGCGGGGTATTACTTGTGCAGGGTGACATCTGAGCGAAGCGGAGAAGTCTGAACGCTGGGGAGCGATTGGAAGATGTCCATGTCTGGGAAAAGGATCAATGGGGCACGATCGCAGAAGCAGAAGGCAGCCGGTATGGTGGCGGCGGATCGTGTTGCCGGGGACGGGATGCGGCTATGATGACGAGTCTGCTGATCGTTTGTTTGCTGACGGTGCTGATTCATGCGGCGGAGACGCTGTCGTACGCGGTCCGGTTCGCCGGGGTGCGGATGGGCAAGCTTGCCGTCGCGTTGTCGCTTACGGGAGTGATCGTGCTTGTAGCCCGAACCGCCAATCTGGCGCAAGCGCCGCTGACCGGGAAGATGGTCGATCAGGCGTTAAAGGACCCGGGCTTCGATCTGGAGACGGTGCTGCGGCTGATTATCGCCGCGTCCACGCTGGGTACGCTGATTGCGATTACGCTGTTTCCGTCGTTTGTGCGGCTGTTTTCGCGGGCCGTCGTTCATCTGGAGGCGGCAGGCTCGATCCCGAAGCTGGTCAGCAGCGTTACGGTGGACAAGCTCCGGTCCGCCAGAACTCATTTTCGCAAGCCGACCTGGTCGATGCTGCGCAGCCTGAGGCTGTACGGCATCCCGAAGCGGTTTCTGCTGCTGAATATGACGGTTACCGCGATCTATACGATCGGTGTGTTGTCCACGTTGTATGCTTCCTATATGGACCCGGATCATCTTGTCGCGATCTCGCAATCGTCGGGGCTGATTAACGGAATGGCTACGATTCTGCTGACTTTGTTTATCGATCCCCAGGTCGCCATCCATACCGACCGGGCGCTGTCCGATCCGAAAGAAAAACCGAAGCTCGGCCGGATGTTCGGCCTGATGATGTTCTCGCGGCTGTGCGGCACGATGCTGGCGCAGGCGATATTTTGGCCCGCCGCCTGGTGGGTCGGCGTGCTTGCTAGGTGGCTGCTGGTGTAAACGGGCGGGGGAGGAGGAACATTGGTCCTCGGAGAATCGTGGGGACGGAAGAGGAAAGTGGAAGAGGAAAGACGAAAGTTCAAAGACGAAAGAGGAAAGACGAAAGACCGTTTGCAGCCTGTAAAAAGGCCTGAACGGTCTTTTCGTTGAGTCTTTTAAGGAACGGAGCCGACCGACCGCGTGTCATGTAACGGATAAGAGTGGTTTGTAGCCTTTATTTTGTCCAAAATCCCCTTGGAGGAGGAAATAAGAGCGATTTGGGACTCTAAAAATCGGCAAAAAGGGAGCAGACACCATAAGTTGGTTGAAATAAGGGGTGCAAACCGCCTTTATTTGCCCCGATTTTTTCGATTAGGTTGAAAATAGGTTGCCAAAGACTCTTATTTTGTGATGGGGCTACCGACACATTGGACAATACCGCTGTTTCTATTGCGACTGCCACGGTTATTATCACTGTTACTGCCACTGCTACTGTTACTGTTTACGTCACGGTTACTGTTATGGTTACTGATATAGTTACGGTTACTGTTACTGCACCTGCTGCTGGACCTGCAACTGTTACTCTTACTGCAACTGCTACCGCCACCGCTACTGGTACTACTAATAAACTATTACTGCTGTTACTCCCGCTCCGGCTTCAATTCCTCGCTGCGAATCAGTTCGTCAAGCTCGCGCCGCAGCGGCTCCAGATCAGGAAACGGCCGCTCGATTTGCAGCAGACGCCGGATAAACAGGCGCACCCCGTCAGGGAGCGTCAGTTCCTCCTCCCAGCCCCGTTCCGGCTGGCCGGGCTGCTCCTCGAAGTCGGCATACAGCATAAACAGCAGACAATGTCCTAGCGCATAAAAATCGCTGGCAAATACAGGCTCGCGGCGTATCCGTTTCTCCTCAGGATAGTCGTCGCCCTCTTCCATGTCGGAAGCGGCGGTTGGTACGGAGGCCCCGGTCGCTACCGGACAGGCAAGGCCGAAGTCGATCAAGGCGAGCTGCCCGTCCAGCCGGATCATAATGTTCGGGATGCGGACGTCGCGGTGGACGAAGCCCTTGCTGTGAACGTAACGGAGAATATCCGTAATGCCTCGCACGACGCGCAGAGCGTCCAGCAGTGTGAATGTACGTCCGTCCGCGAACAAAGCGTCCTCCAGATTGCGGCCCCGCATATATTCCATACACAGAAACAGGTTGCGGCGCTCGGAAAACCGGTTCAGCAGCTTCGGCACGCCGGGATGATCGAGCGACGCCAGTACGGCCGCCTCGCGTTCGAACACCGGGAGCCCTTTCCTCCCTTTTCTGCGGCTGGGTCTCACTTGTTTGACTACGCACTTTTGCCCGATCCGCCTATCTTTGCACAAATAGCTGATTCCGTAGCTGCCGATCCCGAGCACCCGTTCGATCGCATAACGCCCGTCGAGTACGGTTCCGGCCCGCAGCGGGCGGTCCAGCACCGCTTCGCGCACCCGCCGCCACATCTCTTCCGCGAGCGCTTTCCACCTGCCATATCGTCGTGACCCGTGTTCGCTATGCATCGTTCCCGCTCCTTCCGGCCGCCTTCATGTTCATGTCGATTTTAACAAAAATCATGGCGTATTTCGAACGGGAGCTGCTGAACCTGTAGGCGGGCAGTTGTCAAATCAGCCGCAAATATATGGATTGTCCGGTCTGAAAGGAAATGATATGATCGATTTCGAGGACAAGGACAAGTCGGATGCAACGGGAGGATGGCATATGAGCGGTATATCTTTAAATTCCGCGTATTCGCAGTTCAGCAGCAGCGGTCTTCCGCAAGCGATCGGCATTATGATGCTCAGCAAAGCCAAGGAGTCGGCCGAGCTGCAAGGAGCGCAGATGGTTCAGATGATGCAGCAGAGCGTTCAGCCTCATCTGGGCGGCATTCTCGATATCCGCGCATAAGTTGGCAAAACGGAATAAGCAGTCGGTCCACAAAACCGATCCTGATCCGGATACCGGATTCATGGGCGGAAAGCGCCAGTTCCTACCGTGAGGAGGGGGCGGCGCTTTTTCTTATAGATCAGAAAGTTTAAGTTCTTTACCGTGCTAAAGTGAAGGGGGAGGGTTTCCTTACTTGGCGTTAGTGAACATATACTCAGGTTTGATGACTAACGAATCGTATCGTGCTTATGGCTGAAAAACGACATTATTCCAGACTTAACGAATCCGGGAATCGTTATTGAATCGATAGTGGAAAAAAACGATCCGATTTGCGAGGAATAACAATACAAGAGTTCGTTACAAATTCAAACGCCCGCATTCGGCTCTTATAACGGTTGCTGGGTTCGTTAGCGATACCACCGCATGAAGACAACACGACTGAGGGCCAGCGGCTGGAGCGAAGGTACCCATTCCCTTCCAAGTGCAACGTATGGGTTTTCACGTGGAAGGGCCGTCCGGACGCTTTTCCGGACGGTTTTTCTTAAAAGTGTTGATTAGGGTGATAAGTTCTTCACCATACTCAGGCAGATAAGAGATCCCCTGACTTGTCGAGTCAGCTGTGTCGCAAGCTTCTCATCGTGAGGCCGATTGGCTCTCTGCCATGCTTCTAGTGGGGAAGGAAGTGTTTTCAGCAAAGCCAAATCTGTTTTGTTCGCAAGAAAAGCTACCCTTACGAAGTGCCTTACGCGTGGCAAAAGGCTTCGTATGGTCGTATGGAAGCTTTCCTACAAGGAAGCGGCTGTTTCGGGATATGGCGGCTGTTCTTCTCTATATGTAACGGGTCGAACCGAAACGCCGCTTCAGGCAGCCGGTCCAAACAATTTCGCACTCCGGTGTTTCAGCAATCTTCGATCGGGGTAATAAGAATCAAGTGGGAAGTGGTGATTTTACAAATCAAACGGCGGAAAACAAATCCGAATGGATTCAGCTATCCGAAAGGTTGATGGTAACCATGCTATCCCAAGTAAGAAGGAAGCGCTCGAAATGGTTTCGAGTCGTTACCGGTAAAGTGCCCTAGCATATGGAAGACGGCTTCTTAACGTAAGCAAGTCCTAGATCATCACGCGATCCCACTCTGAAGGCCCTTCGACAAGAGCGAAGGGCCTTCTCCAGTTTTGGTGAAGATACGCTGCTCCCGCACAAGTCCGCTTCTGCGCTTGACCATCGTCACCCGCAGCCGCCGCACCGCGCGCCGGGAGCTTCGCACGAGCATTCGGCGTTTTCCCCGCCCGTTCAAGCCTTTTCCCCCTCGAATGTAAAGATCCGTGCACCCGATCATAAACTGCAAACCGCCGTTGTAACCGGGCGTACATGGAAAACGCCAACCGGTTATTTCGCGATTCCTCCGCATCCTGTAGCGTTAGAGCCGTGATAGGCGCCGGGCGCGGTTTTGCTCCGGGAAGCTCGCCGTGCCTGATGCGCCTTACGCACAATTGATCAGAATCAAGGGGGATACGCAACATGAATCCAAATCCGAAATGGTTAACAACGGTCGGCGCCGCTGTTCTGCTAGCGCCAATGCTCGCCGCTTGCGGCAGCGACGCGGGAAATTCCGGCGCCCAGCCGGGCGGCACCGAGGCGGCCGGCACGAAGGCGCCTGCCGCAGCCGAAACGGTGTCCGCGAACCCGTTCGCATCCGACGAGAAGGCCGAGATCGTGATCCGGACCGGGATATCGGACGAGCTGTTCGAGCAGAAGTATCGCAGCCTGCTGAAGAAAAACTTCCCGAACGTGACGTTTACGAAAGCCGGCACGAATATCAAGCTGCAGGATCAGCTTGCCTCGACGCCTCCGGATCTGTTCGATCAGGGGTACACGAACTTGCAGGAGCTGACGAACCTCGACCTGGCGTTGAACCTCGATCCGCTTGTGGCGAAGTATAAGGTCGATCTGAGCCGTTTCGACCCGCATGTCCTTAAAGATGTGCGTTCGTATTCGGTGAACAAAAATGAACTGCTGCTCATCCCGTTCTCGATCCAGCCGTTCGTGCTTCATTACAATAAGGATTTGTTCGACAAATTCGGCGTTCCTTATCCGAAGGCGAACAGCACGTGGCAGGATCTGATCGAGCTGTCCAAAAAGCTGTCGCGTACCGATCAAGGCGTCGCTTATCGCGGACTGGATGCCGGTCTTAACGTGAACCGGATGCAGAAGCAGCTGTCGCTTCCGTTCATCGACAAGGCCGGAAAGTCGGTCGTAGGCTCGCTGCCGGGCTGGAAGACGCTGTATGAGACGTATGGAAACATTTACGGCGTTTCCGGCAACTTCCCGGAAGGGGCGAAGCACGGGGACGGACGCAAGGCGTTTCTGGAGACGAGGTCGCTCGCGATGTATCCGCATATCGTCATGCTGACCGACACCGATTTCGTGCAGGCGGCGCAAAGCGGGTTCAACGTCGGTATTACCACATACCCGGTATTTCCGGATAAGCCGGGCGTCGGTACGGGGCTGTTCGGCGGCGGTCTGGCGGTTAACAAGCTGTCGAAGCAGCAGGAGCTGGCGTTTAAGGTCGCGATGCACTACGCGTCCGACGACGTGCAGAAAGCGCTCAGCAAGATGGGCTTCGTTACGCCGCTTGTCAGCAAGGACGTACGCAACGCGTTGTTCGAAGGCAATCCGCTTGCAGCGGGGATCGATCTGAACGCCATCTACGCGACGCGTGTCGCCGATCCGTACGATCGCACCGACTGGGACCAGCTTGCCTTTAACATCGTCAATGCGAGCATGCAGCCTTATTTTACGGGACAAGTGGACTTGAACTCGACGCTGCGGGACGTGGACGAGAAAATTAACAAGATGGTCCAGGAGCAAAAGAGCAAGTAACCGCAAGCATGAAGCTACAGCATATCTTCCGCGCCCGTCCGGCCGCCTCGCGCAGGCTGGCCGGCGGCGCATCCGCACGTCTTCTTTCTTTCGAACTGCCGGCAATCCGGTCCTTGCTGCCATGCGATTACGGAACGCGGAACTTCTTCCGGTCAACTCCGGGATATTCCAAGCCCGCACCGTTCTGGTATAATGGCGTAAAGCGACCATGCCTCGCATAGAAAAGGGGGACGTCATGGCAAGGGGGAAGCTGAACTCCAAGCTGCTGTACCGGTATATCGTCTCGTATTCGATCGTATTGCTGCTTCCCGTGCTGATCATCGGGCTCGTCGCGTACAACTTCTTCATCCAGCTGCTGGAACGGGAAGTGACGAAGAGTAACATGAATGCGCTGACGCAGGTAAGGGATGCGGTGGACGTCAATATGACGGAGCTGAACAACATCGCCTTTCATATCGCGGGCAATACGAATCTGACGCCTTACAACGTAACGAAAAGTCCGTTCGCCGAGCTGAATACGATCGCCCAGCTCCGCAACTATGTAAGCGCCAACCAGTTTATCGACCAACTGCTCCTGTACTTTCACGGACACGATACGCTGTATACGCCTTACAGCACGTATGACGTTCATACGTTTACCGATAAAATCGTCGGTTATGACAAATGGAGTCCGCCCAGCTTCGTCCGGGATCTGCAGACGGCAACCTATCCGTATATGCGCGGAGCGGAAGACGTCACCAGCTTCAGCGGAATCCGGGAGCGAATCGTGACGTACGTGATGCCGCTGCCGCCGAATCATCCGACGCCCTACGGAACGGTTGTGTTCCAGCTTAAAGAAAGCGCTTTCCAAAGTTTGCTGGAGAAAAAATTCGGGGACGACCCGGGCGACACGTTCATCCTGAACGAAAAAAACGAGCTGATCGTATCTACACATGGCTTCCCGGCCGAAGATGCGAAACGGCTGGCGGAAGCCGGCTACGGCGAGCCGGCTGCGGATCAGGCGAAGACGGTCCGGCTGCACGACCGCGACTATTTCGTCTACGACGTCCGCTCGGAGCGGCTTGGCTGGACGTACGTCTCGCTGGTCGATCAAGAAGCGGTGCTCCACAATGTGAAGCTCGCCCAGCGAAGGACGCTGTACGCGATATCGGTCGTATTCGTGCTGGGCGGCGTCCTGATCTTCTTCGCGACTCAGCTCAGCTACAAGCCGATCCGCAGGCTGCAGCGGTTTGCCGAGAGCAAGGCGAAGCGCGAATTCGACGGCCTCGGCGAGATCGAATCGATCCAGTCGGCGCTGTCGCTGATGTCCGATAGTAACGAGGAGCTGAACCGGAACATCTCAAGCAGCAGACCGGCGATGAAGCATTACACGCTGCTGACGCTTCTTCGCGGCCGGTTGCCGGAACAGGCCGAGCTGAACCGCCGGCTGGAGCTTGCGCATATGCAGCTGACGAAGCCTTATCATCTGGTAGCCGTGCTGCAGTTTCCGAGAAGCTTCGCGGTGCAGCCCTCCGCTCGTTCCACATTGCTGGACGATCTGGAGGCGAGCTTTCCGGAGGGGGCGGAAGCGTACGGGATGGAGAGCGTCGAAGGTGCAAGCCTGATCTTCATCCTCGGAACCGACGACCCGGGCGGAGTCGAGCATAAGCGGCTGCTGATCGATGCGCACCGTACCTTAAGCGACAAATGGCAGACCGGCCTGACGATCGGCGCCGGGACCGCCTACGGCTCATGGAGCGAGCTCGGGAAGTCGTACATTGAGGCGTGCGGTGCGGCCGATTACCGTCTGATCGCGGGTTACGGCCAAGTGCTCTTTTTCTCCGACATCGTCCCGAAAACGGAGCTTCCGCACGAGGATTATTCCAAAGGCGACTGGAATCAGCTCCGGCTGTATATGTACCAAGGGGATGCGGGGCGGATCGAGCAGTACCTGGAAGCGATGATCGGCACGATCCGGGAGCGTCAGCTGCCGCTGTTTCTGGTAAAATGCATGTGCTTCGACCTGATTCATGTCATTTTGTCGATGCTGAGTGAGCTCCGGTGGGCGGATGGAGAACTGGCGGAGCAGTATCCCGACGTCTGGTCGCTGTCCGAGTTCGAGACGGTCGAAGAGCTGATCGCGCTCGTGAAGCATATATCCGAGGACATCTGCCGGATCGTGGCGGAGCGCAAGGAGAGCGGCAATACGGATCTGGCGGGCAAAATGATGGCTTATCTGAGCGAGCATTACGGCTCGAGCCAGCTGTCGCTGCAGCAGGTCGCGGATGAGTTCGGCATGTCCGCCTCGTACCTCAGCCGGTATTTCAAAGACCAGACGGGCCAGACCGTGTCCCAATACATTCAGACGCTGCGCATGGAGAAGGCCAAGGAGCTGCTGCGCGCGGGGGCGGACAGTCTGCAGGAAGTGGTCGAACGGATCGGCTACGGAAGCGTGTCCGGCTTTATCCGCAAATTCAAAGAATCCGAAGGCGTCACTCCCGGGGAATTCCGTACGATGCATCAGAAATAACCGGGGAGCTGCATACAGGAATTCCAGACAAAAGGGGGAGCGGCGCATGGAGCGGACATGGAGAAAAGCGGCGGGGCTTGGGCTTGGAGTGCTGGCGGCGGTCTGGATCGCAGCCGGCTGCAGCGAAGAGGAGAAGCCGGAGCTGCTATCCGCCGATTCGGGCTTGAATCCGGGCTTTAACGAGACGGGCCTGCCGGTGGTCGACCGGCCGATCAAGCTCAAAATTCCGGTATACCGGCAGCATTATCAGAAGGACTACTACGAGATGGTTACGCTGCAGGCGCTGACGGACAAAACGAATATTCAAGTGGAGTGGGAGCAGATCCCGGCCGAAGGCTGGAAAGAGAAAAAAAACTTGATGCTTGCGAGCGGCAATTACCCGGACGCTTTCTTTACCGGGCTCAACCTGGTCGACGTGGTCAACTACGGCTCCCAAGGGATCATTATCCCGCTTGAAGATTTGATCGACCGTTACGCCCCGAACATCAAGCGGATCATGGAGCAGCATCCGATGCTCCGCCGGATGGCTACCGCGCCGGACGGCCATATTTATTCGATTCCGTGGTTCGAGGATCAGCAGCATTTTCAATACCGCAATACGTTTTTGATCAACAAGAAATGGCTCGACAAGCTCGGGCTGCCGATCCCGCAGACGACCGAGGAGCTATACCGGACGCTGAAGGCGTTTAAGGAAAACGATCCGAACGGCAACGGCATCGCCGACGAGATTCCGGCCACGTTCCGCCACGGCACGACGACCAACGGTTATTACGAGCTGTACGGCTCGTTCGGGCTGATCGACGCCTTAACCGGATTTTCCGTCGACCCGGGCGGCAAGGTCGTCTTCGAGCCGGTGCTGGACGCCTACAAGGATGCGGTCCACTATCTGCACCGGCTGTTCGCGGAAGGACTGCTGGACCGGGAGACGTTCACGCAGGACGTCAAGCAGCTGCTGTCCAAGACGAGGAGCGAGCGGGACGTCGTAGGGGTGATCGCTTCCTTCAACGGCGTATACGAGCTCGGCTACGAGCGGCTGGAGGACTATGAAGCGATCCCGGCCTTGATCGGGCCGTACGGAGACCGGATCTGGAGACGGCAGGACAACCGGATCATTTTGAACTATTTCTCCATTACGAACAAAAATAAACATCCGGAAGCGACGATGCGTTTCGTGGATACGATGAACGAGCCGAGGAGCGTGCTGGAATTCAAATACGGACCGTTCGGCACCCATCTGCTGGAGAAGCCGGACGGCCGGATCGAGATCGTAAACCCGCCGAAGGGGCAGGATACGAGCAGCTGGATCGGCGCCACGACGCCCTCCACCTCGATCCCTCTGCTGGCTTCGAAGGAGTGGCTGCAGAAGCTGGAGCCGAGCGCAAGCGACTTGTACCGCAACCGGTTCTACGAGCTATACAAGCCTTACATTGCTCCGGAGGAGCGGGTCTTTCCGACGATGTACATGACCGAAAACGAGAACAAGCGGCTGAGCGTGCTGGAGACCGAGGTGATGACCTACGTGCGCAGGATGGAAGCCAAATGGATCGTGGAAGGCGGTATTGACGCCGAATGGGACTCTTATGTACAGGAGCTGAGGAAAATGGGGCTTGGCGAGCTGCTGGAGATCAAGCAGATCGGGTATGACCGGTTTAAGCGGTAGAGGCGAAGGCTGCAAGACGCGGTTGAAGGAGCATCTCGACCGACAGCGAAAAGCGAATCCCGATCGCCGCCGTACCAATCGCCGTTAACGCGCAACGCATCGGAGCTTCCGAATCCGATAGGATGAGGTGAAGCCCTATGGCTCAAACGATATTCCCTAACCCGGTCCGGCCGGCTGCTGACGACTACGTCACAGTGTACGAATCACCCGACCCGCAAAACGTATACGCATATTCGCCTGCTGTCATCGCGCTTCCTTCGGGAAGACTCGTGCTGACGATGGACATCGGGGGCAAAGGAGTCGCGGACCTGCCGGGCCCGAAAGGTTCGCGCCACGGTTATATCGCGCAAGGCAAAGTATACGTCTCCGACGATAAAGGGCGCACGTGGAAGCATACGCACGACTTCCCGTTTCTGCATGCGCGGCCTTTCGTCGCAGGCGGCACGCTGTACGTGCTGGGCCATTGCGTCCAGATGATGATCATCCGTTCCGAGGACGGGGGCGAGACCTGGTCGGAGCCTTCGCTGCTTACTTCGGAGGGAGACTGGCATCAAGCGCCGTGCAACGTCCATTATGCGAATGGCAATGTGTATCTGGTCATGGAAAATATACGCGAGAACGATCTGACCGTCTGGCCGGTCAGTCAGATGGAGCCGGTGCTTATGCGGGCGCGGACCGATGCGGACCTGACCGATCCCGCCAGTTGGACGTACGCGTCCAGGCTGTCCGCGATCGAGGCGTTTCCGTCAAGCGGGCTCGACAACTTCGGCGTCCCTTTTTTCACGGAAACGCCTTATTACGAGAAGGGGCAGCTCCATTGCGCGCTGGTCGGCTGGCTGGAGACGAACGTCGTCCAGTTCACCGATCCGGACCATTACTGGCACGATCCGGCGGGCAAGACGTTCCATCTGTGGGCGAGAGCCCATACCGGCGGGACCGGTTATGCCGCGATCGCCAAAGTGGTGGAGCACGAGGACGGCTCGATGACGACACAGCTCGAGACGACTCCGTCCGGCAAAAAGGCGGTTTTCGTCCCGTGTCCGGGCGGGCAGATGAAGTTCCACATCCTGTACGACGAGGAGACGAGGCTGTACTGGCTGCTCAGCTCGCAATCGACTGACAGCATGACCCGCAAGGAGCGGCTGCCGAAGGAACGGTTCGATCTGCCAAACAACGAGCGTCATCGGCTGCAGCTGCATTTCTCCAAAAACTGCATCGACTGGTGCTTCGCCGCGCTTGTAACGGCAGGCGCTTCGCCGAAGCAGTCGCGCCATTACGCGAGCATGGCGATCGACGGCGACGACCTCCATATCGCGAGCCGCTCCGGGGACGCACGGGCGCGCGACGCGCACAACGGCAACCTGATCACGTTCCATACGGTGCGGAACTTCCGCTCGCTCGTTTATTAGGCCGGCGGAGCGTCAGCCCGGAGCCGGCCGGGAGTTAGCTTGCTTTGCTTGGGGCGGTTCCGCCGGGTCCGCCCGGCCTGCCGGTCCGTTCGCGCTCCGGGGCGGGAGCATGCACGCAAGAAAATGGGCGATCCCAAAAGGTTCGGATGACAGAGAAAGGTGCCCATTTCAAACGAAAGGACCTCAAATTCTGCGGTAACGTGGAAGCTGAGGTCCTTTTTCTCGAGGAAAACCAGTTCTGGCTGGGACTTGTAACATCACAGAATGACTTTTGAGACAGCATATGTACGCGGGGAACGTGACACACGGGCTCTGAACAAATAGGAGTCTTTGGCGAGCCTGTCGATTCATTGTGTAGAAGTGTTAGCAGACCGTTCCAAGTGAAAAGTTACCTTCTTCTGCTCAGACAGGTTGTCCGGAATCCCTTGATTGAATAAGGAGTGTAAGGAAACAGATTGACTTGTTTGCCGCCGTACTCGGCCTCGAGCTCGCGCATGAAATCGAAAATTCTGTGCAGGAAGCCGCGAACGTCTTCAACGCCTGCATATACGGCGGGGTCCGGCACCAGTCCGGCCATCCGGACGTCGCTTCTCTTTAGCAGGTCCGCTTCTCCCAGATCAAACACGTCGAGTCTGGCATCCACAACCGCTTGCTTGCCGGTGGCGATCTCTGCGGTCTGGACAGCCCTTTCCCGGGGAGAGGAAAAGACATGGTCGAAGGTAACGCCCTGCAGCCGTTCCTTGAGCGCTTCCGCTTGCCGGACGCCGGTTTCGTTTAAAGGCAACCCTCGTCGGCCTTGCAGCCGGCCTTCCTTGTTCAAATCCGTCTGGCCATGTCGCAGGACGTAAATCATCGCTGCAGCCTCCTTCATCACTATACGCGGCGGATTCCTTTCACCTGACCTGAACCTCATTGTTACGATGCCGCCGCCATTCTGATCGGCTTCGCACGACAACCGCGAGCGGCGCCCTTTCTTCCCGTTTGCCGCCTCGTTATGGAATTCACCGTATCCTCCCCGCGTTCCTGCTTATCCCGGCATCCCGTCCGGCCTGCAATCTGCATCGTGGGTCGTTACCCGGGCGGGTTCTATGCGGGCAGTTCCCTTTATCTTTCGGGTTCTTTTGGCTGCAGCCAGCCGTTCAGGCTGCTTTTTCACCGTGGACAGGACGATGCTGAGCAGGACAAGAGCGGCGCCTATGTATCCTTTGGGCGACAGCTGTTCGCCCGCAAACCAATACCCGATGACAGCGGCGAAAACCGGCTCCAAGGCGAACAGCAGCCCCGTACGGGTGGGGGAGATGTATTTCTGGGCAACGGTCTGCAGGATGTACCCCAAGGCGCTGCATACGACGCTGAGCATGAGGATGGCCGCCCAACCGCCGGGCGACCCCGGAAGCGACGGCGTTTCAAAAAGCAGAGAGAAGACGAGGCCGTACAAGCCCGCAAAGCCAAGCTGCAAAATGCCGAGGTTCAGCGTATCGACTTTCTGCGCGGCGATGCTGACGACCATAATATGGATCGCATACATAAAGGCCGCCGCCATGCATAAGAGGTCGCCGCTCGTCATCGCAAAAGGCGGCTGAACGGTAAGCAAGGCAATTCCGGTTATGGCGACTACAACGCTGAGGATCAGGCTCAGCTCGATTTTTTTTCTGAATACGACAGTGCTGATCAATGGAACGAATACGACGGTCAGGCTGACCAGAAAGCCCGCGTTGGACGTTGTGGTCGTATGTAAGCCAAACATAATCGGGGTGAACACAAGAAATAATAAGAACCCTAGCAGCATGGCATAACGTACGGTTTGCATATTAACTGTCAGCAATCGTCGGCCAAAGATCGCCGCCGCCAGGAGAAAGGCGATTCCGAAACGAAGGGCGATCAAATTAAACTCTCCCAGCGAATCGAGCCCCATCTTCATAAACAAATAAGACGCCCCCCAACAAACGGTGACGAATACGATCAACAATTCGGCTTTTAGCGGTTTCATGGTGCCCCTCCTTCAATTCCAAAAACAAATCCAGTATACTAATCGAAAATAAACAAGTAAAACGAATGTTTCTTATTCATATCATGAGAAAAATTCATGTAAAGTAGTGACGGGAGGCGTACGCATGAGCATTAACAAATACAAAATCTTGGTGAAAGCGGTCGAGCTCGGAAGCTTGACCAAAGCGGCGGATGTGTTGGGGTTCACCCAATCCGGGGTCAGCCACGCGATTAACAGTCTCGAAGACGAGTTCGGCTTTATGCTCGTCACCCGAAGCCGTTCAGGTGTCAAGCTGACGACGAATGGAGAACGGATCTTCCAAACGTTGCGCGAAGTGTTGAGGTGGAACGAACATCTGGAGCAGGAAGTCGCCTCGATTCAAGGGATCGAGCTGGGCACGATTCACATCGGCACGTTTACGAGCGTGGCGGTTCACTGGCTGCCGGGCATTATTAAAGATTTTCAGCTGGACTATCCGAATATCGAGTTTAATCTGGTCGAAGGGGATTATCGTCAGATTGAGGAGTGGATTCAGGAGGGGAAGGTGGATTGCGGTTTTTTGTCGCTGCCGACCTGGGACAGCTTTGACGTCATCCCGCTGCAGCAGGACCAGATGCTCGTCTTGCTGCCGGCGGATCATCCGCTGAGCGGCCAGACGGCCGTAAAGTTTGCCCAGCTCGGGCAGGAGCCGTTCATTATGCCGAGCCGAGGCTCGGACGACGATGTCAACCGGGTGCTGGCAAAAGCATCCGTGCAGCCGAATATCAAATATACGGTAGGCGACGATTACGCGATCATGGCGATGGTCGAGAAAGGACTCGGGATCAGCATCCGTCCCGAGCTTGTGCTCCGGGGGCAAAGCCGCAATATTCGGCTGCTTCCGCTCGAGGAGCCCAGCTACCGTACGCTCGGCATCGCGGTCAGCTCCATGAAACACGCATCCCCTGCCGCCAAGCGGTTTCTGAGTTATGTCCGGAGCTATCCGGGACTGGGCGAGTAGTGCGGATTTTGCAGATTGCGAGCTTGCGGCAGCGGCCGCTGGGGTATTCGCTGCCGCAGAAGCCTTTTTTGCACCCCATATAGCATACAGGCATGATCTTTTAAGCTAATGTATACACCTGATACAACGCATACTGCTGGTTTGCATGAATCGCGGTCCGGACCTTGGTTAGTCCTGAAGCAGGCGCCGAATGCACGTAATCGCGAATAATCTGCCGCGACAAGCCGACCACCTCCGGATCGTCCAGCACCTCGTCTATAGGGCGATACCGTGCTTCGGTTATTTCCAAGCCGTCTGCTTCGGGGGTGCCGGAAATCGGCTCCATTTCATAGACGAGATAGACGCCATGCTCGCTTTGCCCGTGGCGCAGGGAGTCACATGCGGCAGGATCAGGCGGAGCGGACCGGACTGCCGTTTCTTTGATGCCGGATCTGACGGCTATCAGTCTTCGCGGCTGAGCTGTAATCCCGGTTTCCTCGTACACTTCCCGAATGGCGGCCATCTCGAACGTCTCTCCGGGCTCGACCAATCCCCCGGGAATCATCCATAATCCCCGGTTAGCGCCATACGTTGTTTTTACAAGCAGAACGTTATGGTTCCGGACAATCAGTCCTCCAGCGGCACAAACGACATTCATGGTTTGCTCCCCTTCCCTTTTTCTGGATCGTACCATAGAGAGGTTTATAATTGGAAATTCTAATATCTTATTTTTACTATAGGAAAAGCCTATAATCAGTTCGATACTTTGCCTTACCTCCAGTCCGGTTGCTGCCTTTGGGGGATACAGCATCGTTTGCCCGGTCAATCCCATTTTCCCCAAACGCAAGGAAAACTAGTAAAAGGTACATTCTGCCCGGCATATCAGTTATAATCGAGAGAAATGGAAGAGTCCGTATGCAGAGAGAATAATTAACATGGATTCCTGGGGGGATACCTGGGCTTATGCCAAGTAAAATAAGTCTTTTGCTTACCTGTAATTACGACGCGCTGACCGCCGAAGCCCAAAAGGAAGTGTACATGGAGTTTTATAAACTGATGTACGGGGCGATCTTGTTCATGGTCAAAGAACATGCCGGTACGGAAGATGTCATCCAGGAAGCGTTCCTGAAAGTGATTAAACATGTACCGGATTTTGACGAAGAGGACCGGTTGAAAGCATGGATTCGGGTCGTTGTCAAAAATTGTACGTTTAATTATTTGCGAAAACATAAAAAAGTTCGTAACGAAGTCGATGTTGAAAGTGTATTTATTCATGACAGCATCAGTTATGCTACCGTCGCGGGGACGATCGAACAAGAGGTGGAACTGAAAGCGATGACGGAAGCCGTAGATAAATGCCTGCAAGAGCTGAAGCCGGAGTATCGCGTTCTGATCGAGCTCAGGTGGAAGCAGTCGATGAGTTACAAGGAAATTGCCGATGTCCTGGCTACCAATGAGCAGACGGTCAAATATAAGCTGCACCGGGCAAGAGAGCTGATCAAGAAACGATTTTCCAAGGATTGGGGTGTCTGAGGTGAACCAGAACGAATTTGACAAAATGTTTGATCAAGCCTTCGATGCAGCCGCCAGCACGCATACCGCCATACCGGACCCGACGCCGTCGTGGGAGAAGGTCGAGCGTTTACTGCAACGCCGTCGCCGAAGAATCCAACGATTGAAAGTCGTCCCTTACGTAGCGGCTTCGTTTGTGCTGGGAGCGATGATTTTCGGTTCGCCTCCGGTCACCAATGCGTTTAATCCTTTTTTTCAGTCGATCAAAACGATCCAGTCGGATGTCGTGAGCCTCATTTTCGGGGTAAAGCCGATCGAGACGACGAAGCCGAAAACAAGTCCGCCCCAAACGGTGGCCGGCCCGGCGGGAGCCGATCTTTCTTCGGAAGTGAAAACAAGCAAAAAACTGGACGATTGGGAAGAGGCGGCGCCGCTTCTTGCCTTTCCCCACGTTAAGTTCGATCACGTTCCGGACGGATTTGTACTGACGGAGAGCCGTTTGCTTTTTAAAGCCGCTCAATCCCAATCGACGGAAGCCGTATTATTGTATGTGGATGGCGCTAGTAAACGATTTCGAGTCATGCTTCGCCTCCTGGAGTCGAATGAGACGATGACTTCGGTTGCCGGTAAAGATACCAATACGGTAGAAGAGGTAGAGGTAAACGGATCTAAGGCTTTCCTGGTTGCAACGGAAACGGGTAAAAGCAGTTTGGAGTATTTGTACAGGAACTTGTATATTTCCATATCCGGCGATTTGACGAAAGATGAAATTTTGGAGATCGCCAGAAAGATGAAGTAGACAAAAGAGGAGGGGCGGCTGCCCCTCCTTTGATTTTAAGAAACAAGTCTGCTGTCGCTAGTCGTTTCCCCTTGCTCGTACACGCCGTTGTGGTTAATCCAATGCACGACCCGCGCTCTGAAGTAATACCCCTGCTCGGCGGGTTTCACAACCTCGCCCGAGAAATACCAGTCGTTGGAAGCGCTGATTGTCGAAGCGGAGCCTACATTGATCCACTGGGTGCCTGTCCATTTCTGCAAATAGACGGTTCCGCCAATAGAGGCAACGCTGGACTTGGCTTCGGTGATGACGCTAATCTTTACCGTCTGATTGCCATTGTCGCTGATCGTAGCCGTGCCCTGATCGAGATAGGTGTTGGAAGAGTCGAACAGTCCCTGAATCTGAAATTCGGCAGGCGGCGGAGCTGTGCGAGCAAACGGCTCCATCTTCACGGAAGCCATCGATGTGCCGGGTGTTATAACGACCGCAACTACCAGCATGATACAAATCACTAGTGCATGTCTCCAAACTCTCACAGAATACACCCTTCCCTCTTAAATGAAATGGTTTACATAGATAATAACGCCTGAGCACGACTTCAGGTTGTAGGAGGATTCGAAATTTTTATAGTTTTGTGTGCCCAGAAGGGCACGCATCTTCTAGCCAAAGTCCGGTTGCGGCAGGAGTTGGGGTGCTTGCGCACGTCGAAATCCGTGCACAGAAGCGCATCGACGAAAGTGCTTGTCGGAGATAGGGCGAGCATTACCAGGCCGGAACATAAAGTGAATCCTGCTGCTTCGTCAAAAAGGCCTCGCAAGTGGGAGAAGAGGAAGTCGAACCTCGAGACTATGGGTGAAGACCACGGAAACTGCTTGGAGCTTGGAGCGGCAGTGATCCAGAGTATAGGTATCGGCATGGTATGAAAGAAGATACAGTGGACTGGTGAAGCTACTCCTGTACGTAAAAAGTAAATTTATTTTTTGAAGCTGTAGTGAGATACTCTATAAGCCTGAGGAGTGAAGTGAGCGATCTGAAGGGAGGGAGTCCGTGAGCCGCATTGTATCGATGAACGCAGACAACGCAACCTGCGGGAGGGGAGGTGCCTTGCTTTGTTCATGTTTTCTTAGGGAGGTCAAGTCAGTGAATATAGAAGCCTTTTGGAAGGTCGACATCCAAAGCTACTTCGGTATACCTAGGTAAGTTGGGTGCAATCCCCCCGGACAAAGGTAACGAGCCGACTACCCGGAATCGAGTCCTTGAGCAAGCAAAGGTAACAATGCAGGTTAAGCGTAGAAAGAGCGACGTCCAGGCTATAACGAAAGTGAAGCTATGGAGTCCCGTGAGACAATCGGGGCCGATAAGGTCAAAAACTCGGAAGGCTAGAATTTGAAAATGGCTGGGAGCCGGGGTTATGCAACACGGCGTTGTGATACGGAACGAGTAAGGAAAGTCACAGGGTATTACGTAATGTGGCCTTTGGCGGAGGAAAAGATGCGCCTGATGATCTTTGGACAATTTGCAAGAGAACGCAAAGCAGAATACGGTGAAAAGCCGGATACCTTCGATTTTGGGGCTTAAACATGTCTGTGGCGTAGGACAAAGGCGAATTAGTCCTGAACGCGTGTCTGTCTGGCGTTTGATGCAGTTTTTGTATCCGATGACAAATTGGTTTTTCGCTCATTTTGCACGTTGTAGCCGGCCTTGAGCTCACTGTTTCGCATTTGATCTTCTTTATCCGGGCCTGTAGGTTCGCTTCCTATTGCTGAATGGCGACTCGCGTCAAGGTGGACGCCTAGCCAAGTTCAGCGAAGTCTCGTCCGACCTGTTCATTTTCTCACTGCTTCTCGGCCTTTTCAATTGTTGCCAACATCACCTCACTTTCTCTTGCAGTTTTTCCTTTTATTTCACGGCCGCTGGGCCCCAGACAAACGTGTACCATCGGAGTTCACTTCGTGTCATGATCCCTCGGGATATGAAATTTTTATATACACAACAATTGGTGGTACTGCGGGATACATTCGGCCGCTTTGGGGCTTAGAGTTTAACTATCAAAAAGCCTCGGCCTGCGATCTGCAATTCCAGTATGGAACATGCAGATGTCGCAGGCCAAGGCATTTTCATATAGGCGGTGGCTGTCAAGCCATATTAGTTTGGGACAACTCCTTTACTCTAGAGCTTGGCTATGAAACGGACTTGTTGGATTTGTTCGTATAGCTTTCCGGAGGTGTAAGATCAAACGCCTCATTCCGGTCTGCCTCGTCGATTTCAATGTCCAGCACTTTTATCTCCATGGCCGGTTTGGAGGAATCGCTATTAACAAGAAAGTGGAGCAATATACCTGTTTTGGAGTCAACCCACATTTTAAACGTTTTACCGGCACTTCGCTTCTCTGGCAATACATCCCCCTCAATGACGGTCGCGTCCCTGTTTAAATACGTCTCATGGCCGACAATTTTATACTTGCCATCCTTAAGCCAAAAAGCAAGAGCCTGAGGGAATGTAACATTGCCGGCATCAATGGGGGCAGCGGGATCGTTGCGGTAAATATAATAAGCTTTTCCGTCCTTATTCTGTTCTCTTTCAGCTGTAGGCGGATTTGGATTTTGGGAGATGGATGCCAGTTTGTAACTTTTGTCTTTTTCGCTCGTAATTAGAATTTGTCCTCCGCTAGCTGTCCCGGTTTTATGAACGATACCTTGTTCATTGCTGATCTGTATATGGCTACCCGGATTACTGCCCTGTCTAACATCGAAGTTGATCTGTTCGATGCTCCCAGCCGAAGACCGATAAAGGTAGGTTCCCTTGGCGGTGGTGTAGTGATCGATTGCATTCAACATTTTATCTTTAATAACAAGATGTTCAGATGTAGAAGATGTCTGTTCAGCTTCGGCTGAGCTTCGGCTTATCGTATATGAGCTAATGGCAATTATTGCAACTATACAGGATGAAACAATCCATTTTTTATTAATCATTCAGAATCCTCCGTTCCATTCAAAAGTTTTTAGATAACTGTCTACCATTTGGCCTCTATTCCGTCTGCCATCGTATTCTTATCACTATTCGGTCCATTATCTGCATCAACCCGGACATATGTTACACTATCGTTGTAAATTGAGCCTAGTGAACTCCATCCTGCCGGGGCTGTATCTTGATTTAAGGTGGTTAGAAGACTATTGTCAGCGTAATATTGAACAGTTGCATTGGCAGACCCATAATTTAAATATACATTGTACGTATATGTGGTGTTACTGGTTGCGCTCGTTGCAATTCTCCATTCATAATCATCACCTGATACAAAATTATTTGCTAACAGTATTCGGGCGTTATTCAGATAAAATAAATGACTCGAAATTGAAGTCCAACTTCCATTATATTTTGCTGAACAATTCGTGGTTGTTAGATCGTTATCACAAGTTTCTGTAGCTGCAATGGCCGCTGAAGTAAACATAAAAAAACAGAGAAGAAGGGCTAGTAATAAACTACTAATCGTTTTTTTTGAATAAATAGGTTTCATTTTCTTTCTCCTTCCAATAGATTATTATCTTGCAATATCCTCTTCAAACAAATAAATCAAATTATTCATCACCTCCCTTCAAAGTAATTTTTTTGAATTCACATTCATTCATAGACTCTATCCTTGCAGACAGGTCTATAAATGTTGTCTCTTCCCGAAAAGGGAAATAACAATATTGAATCTCAATACTTTCAGTTACTCCTTTTGTCTTTCAATAAGATAACACCTGAAACACTCTCTAGGTTGTTGAAGAAATTGAAAAAATTTCATGTTACATAATTGGAATTTGGGAGAGAGGACCCGTTTTTTCTGTTGACTTGATCTGCGATCGTGCTATAATCGCATAATCTCAGTAGTCGATATGAAATCGATTCGGCAGTGAAGAACAACTTGGGAGATGAACAGCATGGCAAGACCGGCGGATCAGGCAGCACCCGTCTCAAAAACCGTATTTCCGATTCTGTTCGCCATCAGTATCGTCCATCTGCTGAACGATACGATGCAGTCGACGGTATCTGCACTTTTCCCTATATTGAAAGAATCGCTCAGCCTGTCTTACAGTCAGATCGGCTGGATCGCCTTCGCGATGAATATTACGGCGTCGATTTTGCAGCCGATCGTCGGCTCGTATGCGGATATTCGGCCGCGCCCTTACATTTTGCCCGCTGGGGTCGTCTTTACGCTGGCCGGTATCGTCTCGCTGGCGATGGCCCCGAACTTTACGACTATTTTGCTGGCGGTTATTCTGATGGGGATCGGATCGGCCATCTTCCACCCGGAATCGTCCCGGGTCGCTTATCTTGCGGCGGGAGGAAAGAGAGGCCTCGCCCAGTCGATCTTTCAGGTAGGGGGCAACATCGGCAGCTCGCTCGGACCGATTATGACGGCCGTGCTGTTCGTTCCGCTCGGCCAGTTCGGCGTGATCTGGTTCGCCTTTGCGGCGCTGGCGGGAATCGCCATCCAGTATTATGTGGCAGGATGGTACAAACAGATACAGGCGGCTCCCAGGCCATCATCGAAGCATAGAGCTTCAGGCGAGCGGAGCATCGAGCTGAGCCGGTTTCAGGTCGTGTCCGCGGTCCTGATTTTAGTTTTTCTCGTATTTTCGAAGTATGTGTACATGTCGAGCATTACGAGCTTTTTCTCGTTTTATTTGATCGACGGCTTCGGGGTTACGGTTGAACATGCGCAGCTGTTTCTGTTCGCCTTTTTGTTTGCGGCTGCGGCCGGAACGTTTTTTGGCGGACCGCTCGCCGACCGGTACGGGAGAAGGAACATGATCTGGCTGTCGATTTTCGGCACGGCGCCGTTTTCGATTTTGCTGCCTTATGCGGATCTGTTCTGGGCGTGCATCCTGGTGGCTTGCGCTGGATTCGTCCTGTCGTCGGCATTTTCGATCATCGTCGTGTATGCGCAGGAGCTGCTTCCCGGCAATGTGGGACTCGTATCGGGGCTGTTTTTTGGCCTCGCCTTCGGTCTTGGCGGACTCGGTTCGGTCGTGCTCGGCTGGATCGCCGATGCCACCAGCATCGCTTATATTATGAAGCTGTGCGCATATTTGCCTTTGCTCGGCGTACTGGCCGTTTTTCTTCCGAAGGATCGGAAGGGTTGAGCTGGTCTAGAGCCGGTAAGGGGAAAAAGAGAAGGAAAGGACCGGTCAAGGGCCGGTCCTCATGGTGGAAGGGGAAGGGTTGTTCCGGGCTGGCCGGGGCAGCCCTTCTGACGGTTTCGCCGACAGCAGCACGGTGGAGGCTACGATGAGCACCGCTCCCGCCGTTTGCCACAAGCCGAACGGCTTCATCAGCCACAGGACGGTCGTAATCACGGCCGCCAGCGGCTCTATGCCGGAGAGGATGCCCGCCTCGGTCGGGCTTAAATATTTTAGACTGGCTGCACATAACGTAAAGGCGCAAGCCGTTCCGAATACGATGACACATCCGATCAAGACGATCGAGAAGGCGTCGTACTCGCCCGCCGGAAGCCAAGCAGTACCCGGAAGCAGCATCGAGATGCCGCCGTACACCACACCTCCGATCAGCATCCCCCAGCCGCTGCACAACAGCGCTCCCCAGCGGTCCAACAGGCGGACGGGGTAAACCGTATAGAAAGCAAAAGCAAATGCGGTCCCAATCCCCCACAGCACCCCGGCTTTTGAGAAAACGGCTTCTCCGAAGACGCCGTTCGTCAAGACGAGGACGATCCCCGCGAGTGCGATCAGAAACGACGACCATTCCGTCAAGAAGGGCGGCCGCCTGTTTTTCCACGCGAGATAAACTGCGATGAGGGCGGGACCTAAAAATTGAAATAAAGTCGCCGTTACGGCGCTCCCGTTCTCCACCGTCTGCATAAAAGAATACTGCATGCCGAGTATGCCGCCGATCCCGTACGCTACGATGCCGCCCCGCGAGGAGCGGTCCTTCCAGATCGCCCATAGATCGTGTCCCCGCAGCCGCAGATAGAGAAGGAGCAGCAGACCGGACGGGATGAGCCTTAGCGGGACGAGTCCCCCCAGGTCGAAGCTGCGATACGTATGTAACCACTCCAGCACCGTGCCCCCGATTCCGAAAAAAGCCGAACCGAGCAAGATAGCCGCGAGTCCGAATGCGCGTTTATTAGTCATTGCCGCCGACATGAAATGTTCCACGCTTTCTGCTTGATTTCCTGGTTCCATCCGAGTATAACGGAAAGTGATACCGTAGATAAGCACCAGAATTTGACCGATTAATGGTATCAGATGGAGGGATGGGCGATGATCGGACTAACTCCCGTTTTCATAACGAAAGGGGCCGGTCCGCTTCACCGGCAGCTGTACCGGTATATCCGGAGCGAGATCGAATCCGGCGCGATCCGGCCTCATGCGAAGCTGCCGTCCAAGCGCAGCTTGTCCGCTCATTTGAAAATCAGCCAAAATACCGTACATGCCGCCTATCAGCAGCTTGTCGCGGAAGGATATATCGTCGCGCGCCCGCGCAGCGGTTATTATGCCGGCGAGATCGGGATGTCGGGGGGCGGTGGAGCGCCGGCGGTAGAGCGCCGTCCTGCCGCCCCGCCGGAGGAAGCCGGGAAGAAGCAGGCGGCGCCGGATCTATCGTTCGATCACGCGGCGGTGGATATTGCGGCTTTCCCGTTCGGCGCCTGGCGGAGACTGTATCGGGAAGTGCTGTCGGCCGACCGTTCCGATCTGGCGACTTTGGGCGATTCGCGAGGAGAGCCCGGGCTGCGGGGCGAGCTGTCGCGGTATTTGTATCAAGCGCGGGGCGTTGTCTGCTCGCCGGAGCAAATCGTCGTAGGCGCCGGCACGCAAACGCTGCTGATGCTTCTCGTCCAGTTGCTCGGACTCAGGAGCAGCTATGCGATGGAGAATCCGGGTTATTCTCGGGTACGCCATCTGTTCGAAGCGATGGGCATCGAGCCGGCCTTCGTGCCGCTCGACCGGTACGGGTTATCCGTCGACGCGTTAAGGGAGTCGGATGCGGATATCGTGTACGTAACGCCTTCGCACCAGTTTCCGATGGGCATGGTGATGCCGATAGCGCGAAGAACGGAGCTGCTGCGGTGGGCGGAGGAGAAGGATGGCCGGTATGTGATCGAGGACGACTACGACAGCGAGTTTCGTTATGTAGGCATGCCGATTCCCGCGCTGCAGGGGCTCGATGGCGGCGGCAAGGTCGTGTATGTGGGGACGTTGTCGAAGGCGCTGATGCCATCGCTTCGGCTCAGCTATATGGTGCTGCCGCACGCTCTGCTTGAGAGATACAAGGAACGGCTGACTTTTTATCCGCAGACGGTGTCGCGGGTGGATCAGCTGGTGATGGAGCGGTTTATCCGGGACGGACATTGGGCGAAACATCTCCAGAAGATGCGAATCGTCTACGGCCGAAAAAAGGAAGCGCTGGTCGCGGCGCTGAAAACGACCTTCGCGGAGGACGTCCGCTTCGTCGGAGAGGAAGCGGGACTGCACGTCGCAGCCGCGTTTGCCGGCAAGCTGCGGGAGGCGGAGCGGATCGAGCTGGCGCGCCGGGCCGGGGTCGTCGTGCACCCGGCGTCGGTTCATTATGCGCCGGGAACGGATGTAAGTGCGAGCATGGGTGCGGATGCGGAGATTGCGGTTACGGGGGCGAGTACGAGGATGGGTGGCAGTGCGGATGCGGGTGGGAGTACGGGTGCGGATGCGAATACGGGTGCGGGTGCGAGTACGGATAAGGTTGTGAGTATGAGTACGGCACCGAATATCGGCGCTTCCGTGCTGCTGCTTGGCTTCGCCAATTTGAGCGAAGAGCAGATTGCGGCGGGCGTCTCCCGGTTGAAGGAAGCGTGGGGAGCCGCGGGCGTTGAGTAGGCCGGCAGAATGAACGAGATGAGAGGGCAAGAGCAGGAAGGGAAGGAGAGGGAAGTCAAGGGCGGAGAGGCAATAGCGGAAAAGACAAGAGCGGTCAAGTGGTGGGATCGCGGTGCGATCAAAGTGGAATCGCAGTACGCGGGCCGGCCCAGTTGAGGCCAGCTTAGCCCGGCTGGACTGGGTTGGGAACGGACAGGCCGGGTCCCTAGGGTGACTTAAAGACAAGTGTGCCCCCACCACTCCTGCGGAACCATACCAAGGGCCGCCGGCCCGTTTCTTCCAAGTGGAAGAGACAGGCCGGCGGCCCTCACTGGTACGGCGGCTAAAAACCCAGATTACCGCGACGTCCTGCCCCCGGCTAGTCTCACGAGCCGGTAAACGATCCACAGCACGCTGGAGGCGAACATGATATCGAAGCAGACGTTAAACAGGAACAGATGCTTGCTCAGATCGGCTTCCCCATCGCCGATAATCGGGATGAGGAACGAGATCAGGCCGATGAGGCCGACGAGAGCGAACGTTTCCGTATATATTTTGCCCCCGAGCGAGGCCGCCCTTCGGCGCTCCAGCGCGATAACGGCGTAATAGACCAGGCAGAACGGGATCAGAAACCACAGCGTGTTCGGCAGCACGTTTTTTTTCCATTCGCTCCACCAGTCGAACTTGGCCGATACGGCACCTCTCGACATGCCTTCGCCTTTCTCGTACGTGCCGAGGTAATACGGCCGGATCGTCATCCCGTTTTGCGCGGCCACCTCCAGCTTGGCTATCAGCCGGCCGGGATGCTTCAAGTAAAACAACGCGATTTTCCCATGGCTGATCCGATCGTAAAACTTCTCGTACATCACCGGGTCGCGCTGCGGAATCGACGTCTCCTCAAAAAAGTTCGTCCCGGCCAAAACGGCCAGCTCCTGCGGAATGCCGAGCTCCTCCAGATCCTGCTCGGGCGTAGGCGAATCTTTCAGAACGCCGTAAAACACCGTCTGGTACATATTGATTTCTTTAAGCTGCTTCGGCGCCAGTACGTACATCGCCAGCGAGCCGACGGCCAGAAAAGCGGAGAAGCCGATGACCGTCTTGCGCCAAGCCCCGTCGCTGCGCATCCGCAGGAAACGCAGGCCGAGCAGGGCGATCAGTACGCCTACCGGAGCGTTTTGCACCTTTGAGCCGGTCAGCAATATCGCACAGACGAAAAACAAGATCAGCAGCCTTCGCGTGGGGTGTTCGCTTGAAGAGAGGCCGAGCGCCAGCCCGACGGTCAGCAGCAGAAAAACGTACGAGATCGGCTCGCCGAACAGCGAGTTAAAGTAGCCGATATAGCCGACGTCTGCGAATATGAACACGAGTACCAGGCCAAGCGCGATGCGGGCAATGAGCGGCCAGGCGCGGTGATAGCGCAGCATCACCCAGAACGCGGCAAGCAGCAGCACCGAGTACACGACCGCCATCGAGCGCATGTCGAACACGGTTGTACTGAAAATGAGCCGGTTCAGCCAGGTCGCCAGAATGACGAATGGAACCTGAGTCGAAGCGTAACCGCCGATCCCGAGAGGAACAAGTTTGAACTCCCGGATAAAATGGCCGAAATATTTATCCTCGTAGGACAGATTCGGATCTAAATAATCCAATCCGACGGACGTCATAATGCGCAAAAAATCCCCGTTGTCGGCGATGCCCACGATTGGTTTCACGAACAGAACATAAATGAACACGGCGACAGCGGCCGCCATCGTTCCAAGCGATACAGGCGATATGCCGGATGCCCGCCTCATGACGATTCACCTGCCCGCCGCGCAACCGTCCCGGACGGACGAAACGTAAAAAATTTATGTCCCAGGTAGTTCATGATGGTATACAGCCCTGTGCCGAACAAAGCGGACAAGTTTTCCAGCAGCTTGGCCGAGAACCCCGGAAATACGGCCGCCAGCAGCCGGCCGCCGGCGAGCCCGGCCCCGTAGGATAGACCGTAACAGATGAATGTGATTAGGAAAAACTTCCACAGGCTGCTGCGTATGCTCGTATTCGAACGGAAAGTAAACCGTTTATTCAAAAAGTAGCTGACCACCGCTCCGATCGTATTGCCGAGAAAGGTCGAAGCCCAATAGCCGGCATGGACCACATTCAGAAAAAAGGCGATGGAGGACAGGCCGACAATCGTATTCAGCACGCCTACGAGCAGGAAACGGAGAAACGTGCGATCCACAAGCGCCGTCAGCTTCATGACCGCATCCCCAGCCCGTGCCCGAGATCGGAAGGACGGGGCTCGTCCGACGCCGCCAACGGCGAAGTCCGGTTATCCGACTCTGACTCTGACTCCGACGCGGCGTGCAGGTCTTTATCGACGATGTAGAGCGGCCGGCGCTTGACTTCTTTGTAGATTTTGCCGATATATTCGCCGATCAGCCCGAGACTGATGAGCTGGATGCCGCCGATAAACCAGAGCGACAGCATCAGCGAGGTCCAGCCGGTGACGGTATTGCCGGCCAGCTTCTGGATGACGGAATACAGTGCGGCGACGACGCTGATCAGGAACAGGATGAAGCCCGCAGCCGTCACGAGACGGATCGGCGTCACGCTGAGCGACGTAATGCCGTCCCAGGCGAAGGCGAGCATCTTTTTCAGCGGATATTTGGATTCCCCGGCGAACCGTTCCTTCCGGTCGAAATAAACCCGCGTCGCGTTGAAGCCGATCATCGGCACGATGCCGCGCAGAAACAGATTAACTTCCTTGAACCGCTCGAGCTGCTCGAGCGCCCGCTTGCTCATCAGCCGGTAGTCGGCATGGTTGTATTCGATGTCGGCGCCCATTTTGCGCATCAGCTTGTAAAACGTCTGAGCGGTGCTGCGCTTGAAGGCGGTGTCGGTTTCGCGGCTTTGCCGGATGCCGTAGACGATGTCGAACCCTTCATGGTACTTGATCATAAACTCGCGGATCACTTCCGGATCGTCCTGCAGGTCCGCATCGATCGAGACGGCGCAGTCGACCCGGCTTCGGGCCCGGTTCAGTCCGGCGAGCAGCGCGTTCTGGTGACCGGCGTTGCGGGCAAGCTTCAGGCCGGATACTCTCGGATTCGAGCTCCGGTACTTTTCGATCAGCTCCCAGGTCCGGTCCCGGCTTCCGTCGTCGACGAACAGCATAAAGCTTCCGTCCGCGATCAGTTTCTCGCGTACCAGCCGCTCCAGCATCCGGGTAAGCTGCGATACGGTCTCGGGCAGCACTTCTTCTTCGTTATAGCAAGGTACGACGATGCCAAGTACGGGTAAATGCCCTTGCTTCTCCATACGTATTTCCTCCAGCCATCCAATTTTTACTATTCTCTCTATGTAGGGGGACGCTCATACCTTCGGGACAAATCACCCCTATTATTGACGCCGAAAGGGGGATGAAAGTTCCAAGGCGACATGTATACATTACAACATTTGGCGTTTTTGCGAAACAGGTTGCCGGTGTGAAACATTCGGAAAAGCTTAGAAACCGGAGGAAGCTATCGGGAACAAATACCGCTCTTCGCAGAAGGAGGGAGGCCGCTTGGAACGAGGGCTTACGGCGAAATACGTGAAAGGAGGATCGGCGAAAGGAGAAACAAAAAAAACGGGTTCATCCGCCCTACCGGCTGCAGTCGGGGAGATGCAGACGGATGGATGGCTGCCAGTTGTCTGTCGCGGAAGTGATGAAGCGATTACACAGATGCTGGACGCTGGTCGAGATCGCCTCGTATTTCGCGGTATAGGGAGATAAATAGCAATTTAAATAGTAGGAGGCTGCCGTCGTCACGAGATGCGTCATCTTCGTCCGCATCGACTCGAATTGCTTCATCAGGCAGACGTTCTCGTCGGGAAGTTGCTCGATATGGTGACGGAGAAGCTCGGACAGCTCGATCAATTCTTCTTTCAGCCGGTTCTTGATCCAGGAAGAGCTGCAGTCGGGCTGAGTCATGTCGGGATGGATACCTCGATTCGCAGGTTGCTGAAACGGACAACGATCGACGCATTTTTCTAGTCGTTACCAGTTCGGTCCCTAGTGTTTGCGTTCCTTGAATCTTTTATCCGAATGGGCGGCTGCTTGAGCGAATTTCGGGTTCCCAAGCAACTTTCGCCCGATTTCGGCGTATTTACATAAGCTGGAAAACGAATGAAAAGGGGAATGTCTTCCATGTTCGAACGATTTGCCGCCGTCATCCTGGTAGTTGGATTGCTGCTTCTGTTCACGCCCGTGCATGCGGAGCAACAGGCGCCGCCCAAGCTGATGCTGAACGGATATACGATCGAATTCGAGGTTCAGCCGGTGACTGTCGAAGGGATTACGCTCGTTCCGCTTCGCCACCTGTTGGAGGAGCTTGGAGCCACGGTCGAGTGGAATCAAGAGATGAAAGCCTTTAAAGCGACCCGGGGAGATCGCGTCCTCCAGTACAAAATCGGAGATACGGCGGCGTACCGGGATGAGCAGCTGATCGTGCTGCCCGTTCCGGGGCAAGTAGTCGGGGGCCATACGCTGATGCCGGTTCGCTTCGTAGCGGAATCGCTTGGCGCGGAGGTGGGATGGGAAAGCTACACCCGGACGATTCTCATCAGTTCGCGTTCCAAACGGGCCGGGGTCGTAAGCAAAGCGGCGGATGGCGCTGCTGTAGAGGTCCTGCCGATCGGAGAGCAGCACCCGGCAGCGGAAACGGTCCGGCTCATCGGCGTGAACATTCCGGCGCCCGGCGGAGAAGGCGGCGAGCAGAGCTTGCAGCTCGGCAAGGCGGCCGCCGGCTCCATCCTGGAACAGCTTGAAGGGAAAACGGTCGGTATCGAGATCGATACGAAAAAGCGAGATTCGGAAGACCGCGTCTCAGCCTACCTATATCTCGACGACGGGACGATGGTTAACGCCATGCTGATCGCCGAAGGTTACGCGCTAGCGGAAGCCGTCCCGCCGGACTTGCGCTGGAGGGAGCTGTTCCAATCGCTGCAATCGGACGCCCGGGTGAACGGACGCGGCATCTGGAAGCAAGAGGCGGCTTTACCGGTATCGCCGATGTGAAGCGGCCGTCCGCTTTTTTAGGCTCCGATGAGAGTATAAGTAGGCTTCAACGAAGCTGATCCTTCTGCTCGCGAGAACAGCCTGCCTCTCTTACTCCGAGCACTAGATATGCGGAAAAGGCTTCGAATAGTCGATTAACAGCTTTTCTTAACCCGAATATACTGCTGCTTCCATTCGAATTCTTCCCCCAGCTCGAACGTATTCAGCTCCAGCACGAGGTCCAGCTCCGGGTTTCGGGGCTCGGGGAACCGGCCGCTGTTATCCGCCCAGCAGGCGAACAGCTCCGCTTCTTCGCCGGGTTCCAGATGCCGGTTCCAAATAGGCAAACAGCTCGGTTAAACATTTTTTACTCTTAGCATAAGAGGTCGGAGCGCGTTCCCGAAGCTCCCTGCCGATCCGGTAAGAACCCAAGTCCGGGTCGGCCTGATAGCTGTCGCGGGATCGATCGTATTTTGCGAATTATGTTGATAGCGACTTGGTTTACTTTTATAATATTTATAGAACTTAGTTCTCTATAAAAGAACTTCGCCCGCCGAATCAAGCTGGCCGGCAGAATGGAGATGCTCCTATGAAGCAGCGCATCGGATTTATCGGATCGGGTAATTTTACCGATAAGCATCAGAAGCTGTTAGCCCGTATGGACGGTGTAGAGGTCGTAGGCTTTTGCGGCAAAAGCATGGAACGGGCGGAGCAAGCGGCGCGCAATTGGCCGAACGCCAAGGCTTACCGGACCGCCGAACAGATGATGGACTCGGCGGAACTGGATGCGCTGTATATCTGTGTTCCTCCTATGGCGCACGGGGAGGTGGAACGCAGTGCGGCCGAACGCGGAATTCCTTTTCTGGTCGAAAAACCGCTCGGAATCGAACCTGCTCCGCTCCGACCGGTACGGGATCTCGTCGTCCGCAGCCAGCTCGTAACGTCCGTCGGCTACAACTGGCGTTATCTCGATTCCGTTACCAGAGCGCGCGAGCTGCTGCAGCAAGCGACGACAGGTCTGGCTCTCGGCTACTGGATGGGGACGATGCCGAAGACGCCTTGGTGGAGACGGATGCAAGGCTCGGGCGGCCAGTTCATGGAGCAGAGCACGCATGTGGTCGACCTGGTCCGTTATTTGTGCGGCGAGATTACCGAAGTGTATGCGGTCTACGGGAACGTGCATGTCCATCGTACACTGGAGGATATGGATGTGCCGGATGTCGGATCCGTCACGATGAAGCTTGCGGGCGGCATAGCGGCGACGATCTCCAACACGTGCATGCTCCCCAGGGGACATACGAACGGGCTGGATGTGTACACAAGCGAAGGCGTACTGGAAATCCGCTTCACCGGGCTGAAGGAAATCGGCCGGGACCGTACGACCGAATACCGGAACTTGACGGACCCTTACGTTCAGGAGAACACCGCGTTCCTGCACGCGGTGCGGACCGGAGACCGGTCGCTGATTCGTTCCGATTACGCGGATGCGTTCCGCACGTTCGAAGCGACGGCCGCCGCCAACGTGTCTGTGAGGGAGGGGCGTCCTGTCCGGTTGAACGGATCGGATGGCGATCCGCAGCTTGATTCCTGATTCAGAGGGGCAGGGCCACCCCCTAAGCAGCGGTCCTCATGAAGACTGCCGAGCCCATCGGCAGTCTTTTTTCAACGTCTCGGAGGAAAAGAAAAGGTCCATGGAGCGCGGTGGTTATTCGGCCTTCTGGCTGGATTCAAATGGGGAAAGACCGAGTAAGAGCGGTTTGTAACCTTTATTTTGTCCGAACACTCGCTTGAACAAGAAATAAGAGCGTTGTAACTGCTAATATCCGCAAGAAGGTAGACGACCCTACCAGCGGGCTGAACATAACCCATACGGGAATGAAGGAAGAGCATAAGGAAGGTACCTCCTTAGACGGCGCAGCGGCGGGCGTTTGAACGGAAGCGAGTTAACTGGAGAGATTGCCGGGTCGTTCGCCCAAAAATGGGCTTTTTCATCAGGAACAAGAGCGGACGTTTCCCCATAAATTGAATCATCACTCACAAGCGATCCCCAAACGTTTCGCATCAGCAATCGGAATTCAACATAACGGAGGTACTGACACAATGAATGAATTCAAAAACGAGCTTGAGCAGCTAAGCGTTTCCCAGTTTCAGACCGGTCAGGTGACACCCTGGAATCAGCAATACCCGTATCAGCCGGGGCAACCTTATCAAGCGGGACATCCGTATCAGCAGGGGTCATATCCGGCCGATCCGTCCCGGCTGTGCGTCGGGTTCGGCGGGTTTTGCGTCGGGTTTTGCGTCGGCTTTTGCGGTGGTTTCTGCGGGGGCTTTTGCGGCGGTTTCTGCAATAATTGCGGAGGCTTCTGTCATAACTGCGTCGGAAACTGCCATCACCGCTGCCGTTAATTCCACCAAGTCATCACACCCGCAGGAATTTGCTCCAAACCAGGGGAAAGACCGTTTTATAGCCATTTACAGGCTAAAGCGGTCTTTTTTTTAATGATTACACGCCTGAATATGAGGTTCTGCGGGCGGGCGGCCGTCTGTGCCTTCAATCTGCTCGCAAGCAAGATGTTATAGCGCGGCGTCCAGAGTCAAGCTGGTTCCCTTCGTGAAATCAGGTAATTTACGGTACTAGGAGGAGGGACTTGTTCAGCGGCCGCCTCTTCCGCTTACCCAAGCCCTGTTTGCATAATTCAACTCATGAGGGACAAAGAGGTCTACATAAGATGACAAAGAACGGGTATTACCGCCTAATCGGATAGCTGGGGGGAATGGAATGAACCAATTGACGCAAGCGGCGCGACTGAAAATAAAGGGAGATACGTTTTATCTCCCTGATCCAGACGGGGGCGTTTATTTCCGCAATAACGTCGGCACCTTCCGTATGGAGGGCGAGATGATGGACCGATGGATCGAGAAGCTATTCCCGATGTTTAACGGAGAGCATACGCTTGAGGAACTGACGGACGGGCTGTCCGCTCCTTACCGGGAACGGGTATATGCGATCGCCGAGACGTTGTTCCGTAATGGCTTCGCCCGGGATGTCAGCCAGGACCGGCCCTGTCTGCTGCCGGAGACGATTATGGAGCGATACGGCTCGCAGATTGCCTTTTTGGACAGCTTCGGCCCTTCCGGGGCGTACCGCTTCGAGCGTTACCGCGAGGCCCGGGTATTGGCGGTGGGCTCGGGTCCTTTTGTCTTATCGCTCGTGTCCGCCTTGCTCGAGTCCGGGCTTCCCAAGTTTGACGTGGTCCTTACGGATGCGGTCCCGACGAACCGGAGCCGGTTGAACGAGCTGGTGCGGCACGCCTATCAAGCGGATGCGGAGGTGGAGGTGAAGGAGCTCGCTTGGCCGGGCGGCGGGGAAGCCGCTTGGCGGGAGCTGGTGCGGCCGTTCCAAACCGTCATGTACGTGTCTCCGGACGGCGACATCGGGGAAGTGCGAACGCTTCAATCGGTTTGCAGAGAGGAGGGGAAACGGCTGTTCCCGGCGATGTTCCTGCACCAGGCGGGGGTGGCGGGGCCGCTCGTCGCGCCGGGTGCCGAGGTGACCTGGGAGTCGGCCTGGCGCCGCCTGCACCGGACGGAAATTCACAAAGATCCGGAGCTGCACGCGTTCTCGCCTACGGCAGCGGCGATGCTGGCGAACGTGCTCGTGTTCGAGCATTTGAAGACCGTTACGGAAACCGGGGAATCCGGACTGAGAAATGGGTTGTATATGCTCAATCTGGAGACGCTTGAAGGCAGCTGGCATCAAGTGCTGCCGCATCCTTCGGCGGACGCGGGCTCACCAATAACGCCCGAATGGATTCCGGACGCAGAGGCGCGGCTGGAGGATGCATTTGCAGGAGGCGGAACGAACGGGCTGCTCCATTATTTCAATCAGCTGACTTCGAAGCAGACGGGGATCTTCCACGCTTGGGAGGAAGCGGATCTGCGCCAGCTCCCGCTCTCGCAATGTCTCGTTCAAGCGGCCGATCCGCTGGGCGATGGACCTGCCGGACTGCTGCCGGAGACGGTATGCAGCGGATTTACTCATGAGGAAGCGCGGAGGGAGGCGGGATTGGCCGGGCTTGAGACGTATGTGTCGAGGCGGACAAACGGCCGTCTGGGCGAGGTCGCCGGCGTCGGAGCGGGTGCGACGGCTGCGGAGGCTGCTGCCCGGGGAATCCAGTCGTGTCTGGACGGACAGCTGGCCAAGCGGCATGCCGGGGCGGCACCTGTTATATCTCCGCTGGAGCTGGGCGCAATGGAGGATGAGCGGTGCCGGTTTTACTTGCAGGCTCTGACGATCATGCGGGGGATACCGATTGTCGGTTTGGGAGAAGAGTTGTTCGGATTACCTGTCGTATGGGTCGGCACAGGCGGCCGCTGGTACGGCAGCGCGGGATTGAATCTGACCCGGGCGTTGCGAAAAGCGCTGCAGGGGGCGCTGATGAACGGGCAAAATGAAGCCGGCAGGGGGGCTGCCCAAACGGTGGAAGCTTCGGCGATTGTGCAGGGCGGAGGAACGTACGGCCCCGTGGCGATCCCGGCAAGCGGGGAAGTCGCTACGCCGGCCGATGTGCGGGACGCTCTGCATGTGCTGCGAAGGAACGGCAAGCAGCTCCATCTGGCGGATCTGGCGGCGGAGCCTTTTCTGAAACAAATGCCGGGAGTTGTGCTGGGCGTTGCGCTGCGGGAGGTGATGCCTTGATGAACCGGGTCGTTGCTGTTGTAGGGAAAGGGTTATTAGCCGATATGGCGGGCAGGGAGCTGGCGGACGTATGCGAGCTTGTACGGCTGCCGGGGCTCGGCGCGGGGGTGCCGGCGGAAACGAGCTTTGCGCTGGTGCTGCACGACGCCTGGTCTCCTTCCGTCCATCGCGAGGCGGAACAGGTTATGCAGGCGGCGGGCATTCCGTGGCTGCGGGGGTTCGTCGCCTTCGGCGAAGGCCGGATCGGGCCGCTCGTCCGGCCGGGAACCGCCGGCTGCTCCGGATGTGCGGACACCCGCATCCTGATGGCGGGACGCGACCGGAAGGAGACGTGGAGGCTGCAGCAGCTTCTCGACAAGTCCGGCGGCATCGCTCGCGATAGTTGGGCTTCGCGAACAGGGCTGCACCAGATGGCGCAGCTGATTGCCGCGGAAACCCGGAGCGTGCTGGAGGGTGCATGTTCCCGGCTGGAAGAACGGGTGTTCGTTATCAACATGAAGTCGCTGGGCGTCTCCGGCCACGTCATCCTGCCGGACCCGGAATGTCCGGTTTGCGGCAACGTGCCGGACGACACGGAAGAGGGGGCCCGGATCGTACTGCGGCCCAGTCCGAAGACAAGTCCGAACAGCTACCGCAGCCGTTCGCTGGCCGACCTGAGGCAGGTTTTGACGACCGATTATCTGGATTACACGACCGGCCTTCTGAACAGCAAACGGATGGACTTCCTGTCGCCGTTCGCCGATGCGAGCGTCACCTTGCCGATGTTCGGCCACGATGAGGCGACTGCGGGGCGGACGCATTCGTATGCGGACAGCGAGCTGGCGGCTATTTTGGAAGGCCTGGAGCGCTACTGCGGGATGGCTCCCCGCGGCAAGCGGACCGTGATCCGGGACAGCTACCGCAATTTGGCGGATCAGGCGCTGAATCCTGCCGCCGTCGGATTGTATGGCAAGGAGCAATACGGGCAGCCCGGTTTCCCGTTTACTCCGTTTGATCCGGACCAGCCGATCGATTGGGTTTGGGGGTATTCGTTTTCGCAGGAAAGACCGGTTCGCGTGCCGCAGCAGCTTGCCTATTACAGCTCGAGCTGCGGACAAGGATTCGTCTACGAGACGTCCAACGGCTGCGCATTGGGCGGAAGCCTCGAAGAAGCTGTTTTTTACGGCATTATGGAGGTGGTGGAGCGCGATTCGTTTCTGCTGACCTGGTATGCGCAGCTGCCGCTTCCGCGCCTGGACCCTTACTCCGCCGGTGACCGGGAGCTCGAGCTGATGATAGGCCGGCTGCAGGCAGTGGCGGGCTTTGAGCTGCATCTGTACAATGCGACGATGGAGAACGGAATACCCGGCATCTGGGCTATCGCGAAAAACCAAAAACCGAAAGGGATTCATATGATTTGTGCGGCGGCGGCCCATCCGGATCCGGTGCGGGCGGTGAAGGGTGCCCTCCATGAGCTGTCCGGGATGATGCTGACGCTGGATGAGAAGATCGAAGCGAACCGTTCGGCGTACGAGAACATGCTGCACGATTCGGCGCTCGTGCGGACGATGGATGACCATTCGATGGTATACAGTTTGCCGGAGGCCGAGAAGCGGCTTCACTTCCTGCTCGGAGGCGACCGGCCGCTGCGCACGTTCGCGGAGGAATTCAGGCGTCCCCCTGCCCGCGCCGACCTGACCGACGATCTGAAGGACGTGCTTCATACGTTTCGCGAGCTGGGTATGGATGTGATCGTGGTGGACCAGACGGCTCCGGAGCTGGGACGCAACGGACTGCACTGTGTCAAGGTGCTTATACCGGGGATGCTGCCGATGACGTTCGGCCACCATCTGATCCGCGTGGAGGGGCTGAAGAGGGTGCTGAACGTTCCGGCGAAGCTCGGTTATGCCAAGCAGCCGCTCCGCAAAGAGCAGCTCAACGTGCATCCGCATCCATTCCCGTAGCCGGTCCGATGAGGGAGGAGGGATAGGGATGAGTCTGGAAGCTTATCTGCGCAATCTCCATGCGAGTCCTCGCGAGTCCGGACCGTCCGGCTGGCAAGTGGACTGGGAGGATGCCCCGCTCAAATATAAGCTGTACCGGGGCTTGCCGGCCGTGCCGTTATGTGCGGAAGCGCCTCTTGCTCTCGCCGGACGGAGCGCGCCCGCCTCTCCCGATCTGACGAGCGTCGGGCATATGCTGTGGTACATGTACGGATTGACGCAGCTCAGTCAGGTGTGCGTTCCCGGATCGATGAATCCGGGCTTGAATTCCATGCACCTGCACCGCCGGTTCGTTCCTTCGGGCGGCGGGTTGTATCCGAACGAGCTTTATGTGTATTTGAAAATCGACGGCGCTCCGGAGGGGATCTATCATTACGACGCCGCTCATCATCGGCTGCTCCTGCTTCGCCAGGGCAACTTTGATCCGTATATGGAGCGTGCTTTGGGCAACCGCTGCAGGATGCGCTCCTGCTTTGCCGCAATTTTCATATCGACCGTGTTTTGGAAAAATTATTACAAGTACAATCAATTGGCCTACCGGCTGCAAGGACTGGACACCGGCGCGCTGATCGGGCAAACGCTCGAGGTGGCGGACCGGTTCGGCTACACATGCGGGCTGTATTATCAGTTTCTGGACCGGGCGGTTCATCGTCTGCTCGGGTTAGCCGGCGAGGAAGAGAGTGTGTATGCGATCATTCCGCTCTCCGCGGAGCCGGCGGATGACTGGTTTCTGGACGGAGGGCGGGACGAAAGCAATGTCCGGGCGGCGGAACTAGGCCGGGAGCTGGACCCCATCCGCCCGGTTGTTTTGGAGCGATCGCGTAATAAAAAGCCTTACCCGATGCTGGTCCGCATGAACGAAGCGTCCATGCTGGATCATTCGGGCGTTTTCCGGCAGGTTGCGCCGGAGCCGCAGGCGGACAGCGCATTGCGGGCGGTTTATTTGCCCCGTACCGGCGTTCCGGAAGGCGATCTGGCCGACAAGTGCCGCCGCCGGCAGTCGCCGGAAGCCGGCTTCGTGATGAGCCGCCAGCCGATGGCGAGGATTGGAGGGATGCTGCAGGAAGCCGCCGCCCGCCGGTTCCGCAGCGATCTGGATGCAGCTCCCGGCGTTCCCGCTTCGCGCGTTCAACTGTACGGCTGTTTCACCCATGTCGAGGGCGTGCCGGACGGAGCTTACCGTTACGATCCGGCCGTACACGCGCTGCAGCGGCTCAATCCCGGAGATCACCGGGCTGATCTGCAGCGGGGTATGTATCTGGATAACGTCAATTTATTTCAAGTACCGATCTGTCTGCACGTGGCGGGTCCGCAACATTTCTACAAGGCTGAGTTAGGCTACCGCGGCTACCGGATTCAGCAGATGGAGGCGGGCTTGCTCATACAGCGGCTGCTGCTGGCGGCGTCTTCGCTCGGCATGGGCGGGCGCCCGCTGCTCGGATTCGACAGCGCTACCTGCGATGCCCTCTACCGGTTCGATCCGCAAGGCAAGACGTGTCTCATTCAGCTCCCTGTCGGATCCTATCGCCCCAGCGCCCGTCTGGAGGGAGGGCTGCGCGCTTGAGCGGGCGGGCGCCCGTACCCCTGTCTTCCGTCGCCGAAAAGCAAAGCAAGCTGACGCCGCACGAGCGCCAGCTTGCCGCTTTGGGCACCCTCGGGTGCCGATCGAGACTAGATGAACGCTCTCGATACGATAACGAGCAGGATGAACAGGACGAGGATCACACCCGTGCTGGTAAAGCCGCCTCCACAGCTAAAGCCTCCGATACCGGACATATTAGTTTCACCGCCTTTCTCTTTTTGATTACTACAACGACATAGTATGTGTGCAAATCCATATGGTTTGGACGTATGCCCTATACGATCGGTGCAGCCCATTGCATCCGTCCCGTTTTTCTTCCGGATTCGGATCGCTCTTCATCTTCGGCGCAGGCCGCTGCAACAGGAGGATTTCGCTTGAAACATACCGTGCCGGTTGTCGGCAAAGGGACATTAGCGGATTTGGTAGGCAGAGAATTATCGGGCTCCGGCCCATTCGAGGTGATCCGGCGGACCGGTTTATCCGCGGACATCCCGGGTGCGGCGAAGCTCGCAGTAGTGGTGTACGACGGCGAATACGCCGCCGATTATGTGGATGCGGAGGAAGTGCTGGGGCGGACCGGCGTTCCTTGGCTGCGCGGATTTACGGCGGATGACGAAGGATTCGCAGGACCGCTGGTGCGCCCTGGAACGGCGGGCTGCTCCAGGTGCGCCGATCAGCGGCGGCTCTTGATCGGACGCGGGCCTGAACGGCGGGACTATGCAGCGTTGATCGAAGACGCTGCTTCCGGAGGCGGCATGCTGGCTGCGGGACCGCCGCCGCTGGCCGGGTTATGGCAGACCGCCCATATCCTTGCCGGGGAGATCCGGAACGTGCTGCTGGGCCAGCGCTCCCGCTTGCAGGAGCATATGGCGATCGTTAACCTGAATACGCTCGAGGGCTCGCTTCACCGCTTCCTGCCGGACCCGCTATGTCCGGCCTGCGGTCAACTGCCCGCCGATTCGAAGGAGGCTGCCGCTCTTGTACTGCAGCCCAGACCGAAAGCTCATGCGGACAGCTATCGAAGCCGCAGGCTGGAGGATATGCGGGATCTGCTCCTTTCCTATGTGGATTCGCGGCTCGGACTGATTAACGAGAAAGTGTATGACACCGACTCGGTGTTTGCCTCGGTACGAATGAGCCTTCCGTCGTTTGCGCTCGGGAGCGAGATATCCGCCGGGCGAAGCCATTCCTTCGCTTCCAGCGAATTAACCGCCGTGCTGGAAGGTTTGGAGCGGAACTGCGGCCAAGGACCGCGCGGCAAACGGACGGTCGTGCGCGACAGCTACAACCATCTGGCCGGTCAGGCGCTGAACCCGGTCCGGGTCGGCTTGTTTTCGGCGGAGCAGTACGCACTGCCCGATTTTCCGTTCGAGCCGTATGAAGCGGATGCCCCGATGGACTGGGTATGGGGGTATTCCTTTCTGCTGGAACGTCCGATTCTTGTCCCGGAATCACTCGCCTACTACAGCTTGAACTACGGGGGCGGGTTCGTCTACGAAGGGTCCAACGGCTGCGCGATCGGGGGGAGTCTGGAGGAAGCGATCCTGCATGGTGTATTGGAGGTCGTGGAGCGCGACTCGTTTCTGCTGGCCTGGTATGCCAGGCTGCCGCTTCCCCGGCTGGACCCCGGCTCCGGCGATGCGGAGCTGCAACTGATGGTAGCCCGGCTGCGTGCGGTGGCCGGTTACGAAGTATCGCTCTACAACATGACGATGGAGAACGGCATTCCTTCGATTTGGGCGGTGGCGAGAACCATCACTTCGGGGGACGCGAAGCTGAACCTTCTGTGCGCGGCCGGAGCGCACCCGGACCCGTTGCGGGCTGCGAAAAGCGCCGTACACGAGCTGGCGGGCATGCTGTTTCAACTGCAGGACGTTTTGACAGAGGCTCGCGAGGAAGCGGAGCGGATGGTGGGGGACCCGTCGCTAGTCACGCATATGATGCACCATGTCCTGCTGTACGGATTGCCCCAAGCGGAGGAGCGTCTGCATTTTCTGCTCGCCCCGGATCGTCCCCTGCAGACGTTTCGGGAACAGTTCGGCGATGGTGCGACAGCCTCCCGCGCCGATTTGACCGGCGATCTGCTGGATCTGGTCCGGCGGTTTCGCCGCTTGGGGCTCGATGTCATCGTGATCGACCAGACTTCGCCGGAAACGGAGCGCAGCGGATTGTTTTGCGTCAAGGTGCTCATCCCCGGGATGCTGCCGATGACGTTCGGCTATCAGCAGAGCCGGGTAGCCGGGCTGGAGCGGGTCTATCAGGTGCCGGTCCGGCTGGGGTACGCGGAGCGGCCGCTTACGAAAGAACAGCTGAACCCGCATCCGCACCCGTTTATATGAGTGCAAAGGGAAGCAGGGAGGGAGCCGTTTCCGGCGACGGTTTCTTTCCTTTTGGGTTCGTCAGCAGCGAGGCTGGTCATAAGCCAATTTTATGAATCGCGAGGCAGGAACCCAGCAGGCGTCCGGTAAATAGTAGAAGGAACGCCGGGGATAAGCAAAAGGAGCTCCGCCCTCCCCCCTACTTCGGCAATAGGAGTGGAGAGCGGCAGCTGCGGAAGCCGTATGGACAAGCTTGTCTCGCAGACGATACCAACCCGCTGAAGGGGGAAGCATGTTCTTGGCAGCACGCGCAGCTGCGGGCGGCAGACGTATTCACTCCGGCCGCAAAATCCTTTGCAGGCTGGCAGCCGATGTTTTTCTTAATTTGTAGATGGTTCCGGATTCTCTCACCTTGGCAATTTCGCCGAACGATTGCTTCGGGAGCAGCCATAAATAGTACTCCTCGTGATCGAGAACGAATTTGTACGCAGGAGGCGCCATCTTGGCTACGCCCGGCTGTTTGTTGGCGAATCGGACGGCGTAGGTGAAGGCGCGTATCGTTTGTTTATCTTTGAAAATGATTTCGTTGTTCAACTGTTCCGGGTTCATTTGCTCCAGAGAGTAGACGACAACTTCGCTGCCCGTTACCCGAAACATATACAGCAAAGCGCCGATGAGAACAACGACAGCGGCACACCCAGTGATGATTCTGGCCTTCCGGCTCATGGCACCCCTCCTGTTATTGAGATCGCTTACTCTTAGACGCAGGTAAACTTCCGGAAGTTGCAGAATTGGAGTTTTGTGGATGGTGTCGTGCTGCCGAAGGAGAGGTGTTGGAGGAAACAGGGGGACAGGGGGGACGCGCGCACGGGAAACATGGAAAACACGGAAAACGGACACGGAAGCAGGTTCAAGCTCCGCCCGCCTCCGTCTACCGTATCCGGTTAGTTCGATTGCGCCTTATGTTTCTCCGAGATACCGTAGGGGCTTCGGAGAAGAATATCGGTCCGTCTGGAGGCGCGCTCCAATAAGTCCAGCAGTGATTGCCTTGATTTGTCGCCCATGCCTTTTATTTTGTTCAGTTGGATTTCGTTCATGTCGAGAACGTCGCCGAGCGATTGGTAACCGCTGGAATGAAGCGTATGGACAATTTTCAGAAGCAAAGGCCGGTAATCGTCTTCGCGGGCCAGCGATAAGAGGCAGTACAAGTCGAGCTTCCGGCATTCTTCCGCTACAACAGGGATAAATTGCTTCAGTGGCACACGTCTGGTGGCGATCGTGTTCATATCCGTTCACTCCGTAGTAAGATTTTAGGTATGCCCCGGGACAACCGACAATGCTTGTGTAACTCATTGTACCGCCGATACCAGGGTGTTAATGTGATATTTGTCACTACGGGGTTTTTAAAAGTTTTCCAGAATAAAAGGCTGAAATCAGACCCGCCATCCGGCGATGACGGGTCCTGGACTTAAACCTTTTTTCAGTTTCCGGCCCAAAATGAATTCAACAGCTGCAGCAATTTTCCGGTCATAATTTCCCCTGCGTTCTCGGGCAGCTTGCTGCCGTTTGTAAGACGAGGCTCATATCCGCCCTGAGTATAAGCTTCTCGGGTGCAAACGTACCCGTTCGCGCCATTGCATAATTCATTTATAAAAACGGCTCTGAAAGGGGCGATTGCCTTGATTTCCAAGCCGAATTCTACAAAGATTTCGGCAGGAAGACCAACCACCGCTCTGTCGCCCAGTCTCACTGCCTGAATTTCTAGCTCGGAATGAGTTTCTTTGCTCTCTTCTACCTTCATTAGCTGCCTGGCAAAGGCTTTTTCGACAATGCCGGATGATTCGTTCAGCAAAGCCTCCTGCGCGAGCTTGCATTGCTGATTCGTGGGTTTTCGGTTTTCCAAGCGCAGCAGCTCTGATTTTACACGGACGGTCAACTGATCGGTGGTTTCCGATTTTTCCCTGACCTTTAAAGCTTCATAAGCCAAAATCCTCCCCATTTTCTTATAGTAAAATGGCTCATAGTGGGTTTGACCGCTGACATCGGTGTGATTAATATTACCGCATGCACCAAGCATAAAAAGACTAACCGCGTGTTCTCCGAGCATTTTCTTAATCGTTTTGCTGAGCTCGCCCGGATAATCGGCGCTGTACTCCGTGCCCGACACACAATCGGTATGGCAGGCGAAGTTCGAAACCATCCCGATCGGTTCGCCGTCCAACGCATCGATTCTCATGACGGAAACCTCAGGATCGATTGGACCCGCGGGCTTCTCGATCAAAGGGTTTCGTTTTCCCGGATTCGTTTTTACGCTTCCATCCTTCATGAAAAATCTTCGATTAAACGAGATATGGTCAACGATCCCCGTTCCGAACCCGATTCTAGCGTGTTTACGGTTGTTGTAAGCTAGTTTGGCTGCATCCGCTGCCTTATCAACGAGATCCGACAGATAGTCTGGGTTGACGCTGCTATTGAATCCCGGTCTGACCGGAGGTCCGGTATGCGTATGAGTGGTCGAGATCATAACTTGGCTTTGTGCAATACCGGTGAGTTCGTATACCCTATCGCGTATTTTGCGCACTTCAGGATAAGCGAGGGCCAGGCAGTCAATTACAATAAATACGACAAACTCGTTACTTTCAATGAGAAGGGCTTTTGCATACAAATCATCTTTGACCCCAGTAGATCTTCTGTCTTCGAAGTAACCTGGCATCGAATTTCCTAACGGAGGCGTAATAATAACCTCGCTCATACCGCATTTGATCATAACTTTTCACCAATCCTTCCAGAAGAGATCGCTATGCTAAGCGCTAACATTTTTATTCGAGGCAGGAAAGATTCCAATACCATATATTCATCGACACTGTGATACTTTCCCCCGACAGGTCCCATACCGCAAATCGTAGGTATCCCTAACGAGGCTGGAAAGCCGGCATCGGCAGCGCCTCTTGTCCTCATTTCGGATAACGGAATATCCAGCAGCTCCGCGGCCTGTTTCACGATTTCATACATTTTCGATACTCCTCCGGTTTTCTCCATTGGAAGCATTCCGATATTTCCCGTCAATTTGCTGACCGTACCTGGTACATAGCTGTTGTTGATGATCGTAGTAATTTGACTCAACGTGGTATTGTAGGCTTCTAATGAACCGAATCCGACATGGATAGTGCCTGACGCTTGAGGCGCCACAACATTCGTATGTATACCGCCTTTTACGACGCCTACATTTACGGATATATCCTTTTCCGGAGCCGATAGTTTTTTAAGCTCTATAATTTTGTATCCAAGTTCTTCGATTGCACTGACACCTTCTTCGATGCATAAGCCCGAATGGGCTGCTTTTCCCGCAATCTCGAAGGCGAAATGAGCAGACCCATTCCTGCCTGTAACGACGGCGCCGTTCGGTCTGCCGGCCTCCAAGTTAAAGACCGCAGAAGCATCCTTTGCTTTTTCCTCAATTATAGCCCGGGAAACCGGAGACCCTATTTCTTCATCGGGAGTTAGTAGAATTTCTATATCGCTGGTCTCGACTCCGGATTGCTGCAACGCGGCGACAGCATAGATCATACTGACGAGACCGGATTTCATATCGGCTACTCCGGGGCCGTAGGCATAGATTCCATCTTCCGTAAAAGGCCGTTTTTGTACCGTTCCCGGAGGATGCGGAGTATCCATGTGACCCATTAGCAATATCTTTCCGGGCTTCGATCCTTTCCTGTAGGCCACAATATGATCGCCATACTTCTCATTTTTCTTTGAATGGCAGGCAATGTCGAACCTGCTCAGACAGTCGGTGAGCGCCTTTCCGACTCGGTTCACTCCCTCCCTGTCATGAGTAAAACTATCGATATTAACTATATGTTCCAACAGATGGATCATTTCTTTATGTCTAGTATCTAAAAAACTCTCAATCGCTTTGAACCGGGAATCGTTCACTCGTATGCACTCCCCATTGTTTATTCCGGTCTGAATCCGCAACCTTATTTTTAAGCCACCAGCCGTCATTTTCCCGTTTTCACTTGGATATTCAAGTGATATTATAGTCAAGTATTGATACTCTGTTTAGTCCCACATAATACATAGTGAATGGTATCAGATTGGAGGAATTCATTTGATTGAACTACTGCCAATTTTATCAGCTAGCAGCCACGAACCGTTATACCTCCAACTGTATAAATTCATTAGAAAGGAAATTGAGTCCGGGGGTATTCCGCCATATACCAAGCTCCCCTCTAAAAGAAAATTGGCGGCCTCGTTTCAAATCAGTCAAAATACAGTGAATGCCGCGTATCAGCAATTGGTGGCAGAGGGTTACCTGGAAGCCAGGACAAGGAGCGGTCATTATGTGGGAAAAGTACTGGAGGACTGTTCTTACGCGGGTATATCCAGGCCGAAACAGACTATTAAGGAATGGACTGATGAACGCGAAGAGTACGACTACGTCTTTGATCACGCGAACGTAGATCCAGGTGCTTTCCCATTTGATACATGGAAAAGGTTATATAAAGACGTTATTTCTGAAACAGAAAATCTTCTGCCGCTTGGCGATCCTCAAGGTGACTACAAGTTGAGGCATGAAATTGCAGAATACTTGTATGGCTCGCGAGGAGTTCAATGTTCGCCAGGTCAAATCGTTATCGGATCCGGAACTCAAGCGCTGCTCCTGCTGCTCGTCCAAGTAATCGGATGGAATCGTAAATATGCAATGGAAAATCCGGGATACTCCAAAGTAAGAAAGGTTTTGGAACATAATGGAGTCGAAGTGAAACCGGTGCCGTTAGATAAAGACGGGTTAGATATTCTGGCACTACGGGATCAAGAAACTGAGATTGTTTATGTAACCCCATCCCATCAATTTCCGACAGGAATCGTCATGCCTATCTCGAGAAGATACGAATTGCTTCAGTGGGCTGCGGAAAAAAAGGCGAGGTATATTATTGAAGATGACTACGATAGCGAGTTTAGATATTCGAGTAGACCGATTCCCTCACTGCAGGGCTTAGACGCTAATGGAAAAGTGATCTATTTGGGTACATTCTCAAAAGCGCTTATGCCATCTCTGCGACTCGGTTATATGGTATTACCGACCGAGCTGCTGGATGTATACCGGGATCGTTTTTCATTTTATTCCCAAACGGTGTCCAGGATTGACCAGAAAGTCATGGAGCGGTTTATATGTGAAGGTTTTTGGAGCAGTCACATACAAAAAATGCGAAATATATATGGCCGAAAAAAAGAAGTATTGGTGTCCTCGCTGCGCAAATCCTTCGGAAGTGATTTGCAAATTTTTGGGCAAGATGGAGGATTGCACATACTGGTGGGATTTGAACGGAAATTTACAGAACAGGAACTTATTCGAAGAGCCAAAAATGAAAAGGTTCTTGTCCACTCTGTATCTATGCATTATGCGCCCAATACTCAACCGGTATCATGTAACAAGGTTCTGCTGGGATTCGCGAATCTTACCGAAGATGAAATTCAAGAAGGAGTGCTTTGTTTAGAGAGAGCGTGGTCAACGATTCCTTCTTCCGAAGTGACCGAACGGAGGTTGGAGGAATAGTTTTACGAGAACCCCCCATACGATTGGCAGCAAGCAGCTCACCGAACCGCGAGGATACCGGGAAGGGCTGTTTTTTTATTGCTATGGAAATATATGGGCCGAAGGAAGCAATTACAGTTCATAGTTTCGGAAAAGGCGGCATGCAGAATGGAGCAGACGAAAAAACGACTATGTTATAAATATTGGTGTAGCCGGGTACCGAAAACTGTTGCAGGGGGTAGGGGAATGATTGAATCTGCGTTGTCGCGTAGAAAATTGCTGATGGCAATGGGATCGGCAGGCGTCGCTTTGGCGGCGGGCGGAGTAACAGGATCAGGCGAGCCGCGTAATGTCCGGGACACCGTGTTAGGGGCAGTGTATGGAGGCGTGAACCCCGCGCTGGGGTGTAATTGTCCGGAGTACGTCGATCCGTTTCAATTCGGAGCGGTCGGAGATGGAGTAGCAGACGACACAGCGGCCATTCAGTTAGCGGCTGACGAAGCTAGGGCTAGAGAAGGCATCTTGTATCTGGCTGCAAAGGGATCATTCAAAATTACGATGCCGGTTAATCTTCGTTATATCAGGCATATCGTAAGTTTGGGTACGATTGTTTCGTATGTTGACCATGAACCGGCGGTAGTTGCCGGAGACGATTCTCGCCATGCCCGTCCGTTATACCTGCATTTCGCCTCGATTGTGAAAGGAACTGCGCGGCATGAAGATGATATCGGTCTTCGGCTGGTCGGGATTAAAAACGGCAAGATCACGGTAACCAATTGTTACTCCCTGCAGCTATTCGCCGATGCACGCGACCCTTCGATGAGCAGCATCGCTTACAGCGAGTTTTACCTGGGACGATTTATCCGGACGCTGGAACTATACGGCGAGTACGGGATGAGCTGGATCAACGAAAATACGTTTTATGGAGGGAGCATCACAAAGCTCATTATCGGCGCCTCCTACAGTCATAACAATAACATCTTTATTAAGCCGTCTGTAGAAGGCGCCGCGTCGACTCTTGCAATCAACAATGGCGTGCGCAACAAATTTTACGATCTTCGCACCGAAGGAGGCACCACCGTAACCCTCGGGCCGAAAACATATTATAACGTGCTTATCGATAATTTCATTTCGAATTCCGGCAATTTGCGGGGCGGAGCCAATGTTGTCGACCAAGGGTTCGAAAACATGCATTTGAATAGCATCGAAGAGCACTATCGCACGGCGGATGTTTTGACGCTTGACCCGAATAGCGTTGTTTTTGACGGATGCGCCGAGCAGGCCGGGTGGACCGCAATTGAGCGACCCGGCTTCGATAAAATGGTAGCAAAAAACAATTCGCTGCTTTTTGAAACGGGTATGGTCTCGGTTGAGGACATCCGAAGGTTTAGAATGTTGTCTGACACGAAACTATTTCGCATCCGGGTATACAGCTACGATGAAAATAAGCAAATTCTGAACGACCGCTTGTATATTAGCGGGATTGGCGGTTGGAAGCAGTTGGGCGATTACGCCGGGTTTCAAACGAATATTTCGGAGGCTTGGATTGCTTTCACGGATTCTGCGGTCAAATATGCTAACATTGCGGTTTATCATGTTGGGCCGGGAAGCTTTCAGATGTTGAGACTTGTTGCGTATTTAAAACCAAGTGTAAGCGACTGGTTGCCTGCCTCCATCATCCGTTCCCGCGAACGGCCGCTTATTCAATCTTCAGTTCCGGCACGAGGGTTTGCCCAGCCCGGAAAAACGATCGCCAAGGCTGACGGAAGCGGGTTATGGATGTGTGTATGGCGAAAAGACACAAGGATTGCCTCGCCGGCTGCAAACAACAGCGGCAGCGTGCAGGTGACGGAGGCTGACGAAGTATTGCCGGGAGACGTTGCGGCCGTTTTGTTAGACGATCGAACAACGCATTGGACGAAGGTTGATTCGGTAACCGGAACAACGATCGGCTTGACTGTCCCACTGCCAGAGGGGGCGTCGGCGAATAGGGCGGTTGCATTTCTAAGGTGGGTATAATTGTTGCCACTATGAGAGCGATTTCATATACTGGTTTCAAATCATGATGATTGAAACCAGGAGGCGGCACTATGAACCAAAACCTGCTAGATATGTTTTATTACAAGTCGAAACGTTCGCAAAAACCGACCTTTCATTCGCACCCGGAGCATGAAATGCTCTACTTTCATGAAGGAGAATGCAAGTATTTGGTTGGTGACGAATGTTATGCAATCGCTTCCGGAAGTTTGGTGATGATGAACGGAATGAGCCGCCACGGTCCGATTATGCCGACCCCTTGCATGCGCACCATTTTACGCTTTAACAGAATGGCTGTGTTGCCGCTTCTGCAAATGCCCGATTCCGTTGATCTGCTCCGGCCCTTTGGCCAACTGAGGCACTATCACTGGCGGCTCGAAGGCGATCAAAAGGCCGAAATCGAGCATATTCTTGCGAGGATGAACCAATATTGCAGTTCTCCGGGAGCGATTTCCTTTAACCGGCTGAGGGCGGTGTTTCTCGATCTTCTTTTGTTTGTCTGCGAAAACAGCGAGAAGCCATTGGCGCTTGATCAGGATCAGCCAAACGGAATCCATGACGTGTTGGCCTACATCGAAAAGCACTATATGCGCGATTTCAGCCTTGACGAACTTGCGGCGAATGTCAACTTCAGCAAGTACTACATGAGCCGGTTGTTTAAGGAACAAACGGGAATGACCGTATTCGATTATATAAACCGACGCCGTATTCAAGAAGCCAAGCTATTGTTTCATATCGACCGGACCCGTGCGGTAACCGATGTGTGCTTTCACGTGGGGTACAAGCATTTGACTCATTTCTCACGCACATTTAAAAAGATTGTAGGTTTGACACCGGAACAGTTCCGTAAAATGGTATAGGGAGATGCAAGCGAATGACTAGAGTAAGCAAATGGAAGGCAGCTGTAGGCGCGGGGGCGATGTTGCTTGCTGCCGCTTGCGGCAGTTCCTCCGAAAACGCCGGAGGCGCAGACAAAGCGGGGAACGATGCACCGTCTCCGATTGAACTCGTATTTTATCATACGGGCGGCGATTGGAACGAGGAAGGCTATTTTATGAAGCACTACGGCGACATAATCCGGAGCAAATTTCCCCACGTTACGCCGAAGTTTCTGCCCACAACCAGCGGTAAGCTGGATCAGTTGGTAGCAGGCAAACAGCCGCTCGATATTATCGTTAGTTCAATCGGCAGCTCCTTCACGAGCGTGTTCGCGAACGGTCTTCATACCGACCTGGGCCCATTTATCGCCAAAGCGAAATTTGATTTGAACCGGTTTGAGCCCGGGAGCATTACGATGGCGAAGCAAATGGGAGGCGGATCCTTATACGGCTTGCCTTTATACACCGCTGTCGCACCCATCTATTATAACAAGGATATATTCAATAGATTTGGCGTAGCGTATCCGAAAGATAAAGGAACTTGGGACGATTTGTACGACATTGCCAAACGACTGACACGCGAAGAGGGCGGCGTGCAATATTATGGTTTGACCGTTTCGCCAAATCATTATATGCTGCGCAATCAGCTGTCGCTCAAACTGATTGACCCGGAAAACCTTCAGGTTACAGTTCACTCGGAGCAATCGAAACAATTGGTAGAGAATCTAGCCCGGTTTTATCAGCTACCGGGGTACAATCCCACCAAATCGAAGCTATCCGTCTCCGGTCAACGGGCGTTGTTCACCAAGGATAAAACGGCCGCGATGTGGCTTCCGGTCAGTACGATGCATACGGAACAGGAATTACAGGGCATTAATTGGGACTTGGCAGCGTATCCGGAATGGGGCGGTTCGCCCGGTATCGGACCGCAGACGTACCCTTACTATATGTATATATCGCAGACCGCCAAAAATAAGGATGCGGCCTTTGATGTTCTGCAGTACTTGCTGTCAGACGAATTTCAGATGGAAAAATCTCGAAAAGCTTTATTTATGTCGCCGCTAACCAATCCGGATATTCGTCAGTCTTTCGGCAAGGACGCTCCGATGTACAACGGTAAAAATGTAAAGGCGATGCTGCCGGACAAACTGGCGGCGCCAGCTCCCATGAGCCAGTATTATTCAACGGCTGCCGGAAGTCTGGGTGTGAGCATGATGGAGAAGCTGCTGCTCGACAAGAAAGATTTGAATACTGCCTTGCGCGAGGCTCAGGAAGACGTAACAAAAGCCATTGAGACAGACAAGGCGAAATAAGAAAGGAAGAAGTCGTTCATGTGGAGTAAAATACTGAAAATAGGCATTATCGGGCAAGGACGGAGCGGACGAGGCATTCACGGCAAATTGCTGCTCAGATTAGCTGAAAGGTACAAAATCGCAGCCATCGCCGACGGCATCGAAGAGCGTCGCACCCGCGCAGAGCAGGAATACGGCTGCAGGGCGTATGCCACATATGAGGAAATGATTACAAACGAAGAGCTCGATCTGGTCGTTAATGCGTCGCCTAGCGATCTGCATTTCCCGATATCACTCGATTTGCTCAACAAAGGGTTCAACGTTTTGTGCGAAAAGCCGCTGGCAAAATCACCGGAGGAAGTTGACCGGCTGATTGAAGCGTCCAGGAAGTCGGGGAAGGTATTGGCTGTCTTTCAGCAATCCCGTTATATGCCGGCGTTTGTGAAAATTCGCGAGGTGATCGAGTCCGGGGTGTTAGGCCGAATCGTGCAGGTCGATTTTACGAGCAACGGATTTGCACGCCGTTGGGATTGGCAAACGCTGCAAGCGAACAACGGCGGGAACCTGCTCAATACAGGCCCGCATCCGGTTGATCAGGCGCTGCAGCTTTTTGGAACGGACGTAATGCCCGACATTACATGTGTAATGGACAGGGCAAATACATTCGGAGACGCGGAGGACTATGTCAAAATCATAATGCGTGGTCCAGGCAGGCCCACGATTGATCTGGAGATATCGTCCTGCTCCGTCTATGCGAGACCGCAATTCACAGTACAAGGTACGAATGGCGGACTGACCGGCAATATCAAGAGTTTGCAATGGAAACATTTCAAGCCCGAGGAAGCGCCGCATCAGGAGCTGGTCCGTACGCCTCTGTTTAATGAGAACGGCGAACCGGCTTACTGCAGCGAGAAGTTGAATTGGTATGAGGAAAGCTGGGAATATGAGCAAACAGGCGGGTTCGCCATGTCCGGGAGCAACACGAAATCCGTTTATGAAATGCTGTATCGCACCATTACCACCGGCGCGCCGCTTGAAATCACACCGGAACAAGTACGCCAACAAATGGCAGTCATGGCGGAATGCCGCCGCCAAAATCCACATATTTACCCGAACGGCTAAGCCGTTTGAACATAAGTTGCGGACAGCCCCTAAAAACAGGATGTCTTGTAGGAGAAGGAGCCGCCGTCGTGATTACAGACAACAATAAACTGATTACGGGGAAAAGCATCATATTGCGTCTGGAAGTCAACACGAACCAGATTCGATTCAGTGATATAGTATCGGCAATCGCCGATGAAGGCGGAGATCTAGTAGCCATCGATGTCATTCAAGCCAAACAAGAGCATTCCATTCGCGACTTGACAGTCACTGTGGCAGATACATGGTCTGTGTCCAGTATTACCGAGAAAATAAAAAAGCTGCAAGGGGTCGTTGTCGTTAACGTTTCCGACCGAACTTTTCTGCTGCATTTGGGTGGAAAAATTGAAACCAAGCTGAAAATCCCGATCCAAAACAGGGAAGACTTGTCCCGGGTCTATACACCGGACGTAGCCCGCGTATGCGAAGCGATCAGAGAAGATCCGCGCAAGGCTTATTCGCTGACGATCAAGCGCAACACGGTCGCCGTCATCTCAGACGGTACTGCGGTGCTGGGACTAGGTAATATCGGGCCTTACGCGGCCATGCCGGTTATGGAAGGCAAAGCGATGCTGTTCAAGCAGTTTGCCGATGTGGACGCTTTTCCGATATGCCTCGATACACAGGACACGGAAGAAATTATACGCACAATAAAAACGGTCGCGCCTGCCTTTGGAGGAATCAATCTTGAGGATATCGCCTCCCCCCGCTGTTTCGAAATCGAAGAGAGGCTCAAGCGGGAGCTGGACATCCCCGTATTTCATGACGACCAGCACGGCACGGCCGTTGTGGTGTATGCGGGCCTGATTAGTGCTCTCAAGCTGGTCGGCAAACCGATCCATTCTATCAAAGTTGTCGTCTGCGGTATTGGGGCAGCAGGAATCGCCTGCAGCAAAATACTGCTCTCGGCAGGCGTCAAAGAACTGATCGGGGTAGACCGCGACGGCGCACTGCTGGCGTGCCGGAATTATGACAATCCGATGTGGAACTGGTACGCAAGGCATACGAACCCCAATCATCAGGAAGGCCCGCTGCGGGATGTGCTTGTAGGCGCTGACGTATTTATTGGAGTGTCTGCGGAAGGCATACTCAAACGCGAAGATGTTCGAAACATGGCGTCCGATCCAATTGTGTTTGCCATGGCTAACCCGAATCCAGAAATTAATCCGGAGGAGATTGAAGATATTGCCGCCGTCATAGCAACAGGCCGATCGGATTACCCGAACCAGATCAACAACGTTCTCTGCTTCCCGGGTATCTTTCGCGGAGTCCTTGACTGCAGGGCGTCGGATATCAATGAGGAGATGAAAAAAGCTGCGGCGGAAGCAATCGCATCCGTGATACCTGATGACGAGCGCAACAAGCAGTATATTATTCCCAGCGTATTCAACCAGAAAGTGTCTGGACTGATCCGCGATCGTGTCGTAGAGGCGGCGATTCGCACCGGTGTCGCGCGCCGCATCCCGCGGGAATATCGCCAATCGTTGCAATAGTTGCTAGTAGCTTCATTAAAAGCCGCATCGTGCGGCTTTTTACTTCCGGAACGCGATAGCGACAGGAAGAAGCGGTGTCCGCTCCCGGCAGCCGCTTCTTCCTGTTCGATTGCAGATCAAGTAGATCGTAAGCGGTCCTTCCGGATACGGTACAGCGATGTCTTGACCGAGAAATAGATGTCGCCAGGCGAAGTAGCCGCCGCCGCGCGAATAGGGCCCGGCAACGAAGTTACGACTGAAAACGCGCCCGATTCCATATCGATCTCAAACAGCGATTCTCCGCAAAACGCGCCTACCTTCATGTCCGCCACTTCAGTATCCACGAGCACCGGGCTCCGGTTGCAATCGTATGTACAAAGGTTCGGTCACGTGTATTATAAATGCGGACCTGATTGCCGACACCGAGCGCGACGAGTCCGTCCACGGCCGCTATTCCGAAGCCTACCGGCTCCTCCGGACGTATTTGGCCGACCATCCATTCCAGATGCCGCCGTCCGGACCTAACACGCTTCTTCCTTCCGACCGAGCGCAGCGTTTTGGCATTGAGATTTTATCATCCGTCTTCGAGGCGGGCGCATCGACGATTACATAATCTTGGCCGCGGAATCCGGCCAGCTTTCCGTTTTTCAGCGGTATTACGGGCGTTTTTTGGTCGTTCGGCAAAACGACCGATTTCGAGCTGAGCCGTTCGGCCAGTCCGCCGCTTTCAAGCGGCTCCAGCGTTTTCGGATCATAGAAGGCAAGTTCTCCGTTATCTTCCGTACAAGGGAGGGTCCTCCTTTGGCTGCACACACATTGTAAACACTTGTATAAGATAGGTATACGGATCCAGTTTAAGCTCTATGCGCCATGGCGTTAATCGGGATTATGGATGCCGGGATCGGATATAGCCAAAGTACCTATAAATGATTTGCCAAACCTCAGCGGCTCCCTTATGATAGATTAATCAAATAAATTTATAAACTAAATTGATTATATAAAATCATCGAAAACCGATTGAGGGATGAATGAGATGAATCAAGCGCGGAATGTACGGGAATGGGTCGTCAAGCAGGAGGAGACTTACCGGGTGGCGCCGGGCGTTTATCATACGAGCCGCGAGCTGAGAGGACGGGACCTGCAGCTGTCCGTGCAAATGACGGAGGCGGACGTGTCCGATCCTTATCTGCGTGTGGAGACATATTCGTCAGGAGGCGGGGTCACCGGTCTCGAAACGGTCGGGGAGATGCTGCGTCAGCTGGAAGCCGGGGGCAAACGGATTGTCGCCGGATACAACGGGGATTTTTTCAGCTATGCGGGCGTTCCGTCCGGGCTGCAGATAACGAACGGAGAGGTGGTTACGTCGCCGCAGACGACGAAAGTGCTGATGGCTGTCAAGAGGGACGGCACGGCTAGTCTTCATGAAGCGGTCCCGATGAAGATGACAGTAGCCGGGGAGGACGGGGAGGCCGTACGCGTAGACATGCTGAACCGGGCTTGGGGTTCTTCCAACCGGGAACAGGCGGTGCTGTATAATTTCCGGTACGGCAAATCGACCCGAACGTCCGGCGATCAAGTGGAAGCGGTTATTGCCGTCGAAGAAGGAAATGCCGCGATTTTGCCGGGCAGGACGATATCCGGTACGGTCGTACAGGTTGCGGCAGCGCCCGATACGGCGATCGGGGAAGGGCAACTGGTGCTCTCGGCCGCCGGAGTGAAGGCGGAGTGGGTGGGCAGACACCTTGTTCCGGGTATGAGGGTGCGGCTCGATGTGTCGTTCGGTTCGGACATCGACGGAGCGATCCAGGTCGTATCGGGAAGCTCGACGCTGGGCTGCGTTCTACTGAGGGACGGCGAAGTGCCTTCCGGGCTGCTCGACCCGGCGATCCGTCATAACAGCGACCGCCACCCCCGGACGATGATTGCGGTGAAGCGGGGGAAGCTGTATCTGATCTCGGCGGACGGGCGGCAGGCCGGACATTCCGACGGGATTACGCTGGCGGAGAGCGGCTATTATATGCAATCGCTCGGCATGGAGCAGGCCATTAATGTGGACGGCGGCGGCTCGACCACTTGTTATGTGCGCAGGCCCGGTGAGGAGCGTGCCGCTTTGTGCAACCGGCCGTCCGACGGATTCGAAAGAGCGGTAGGCAATGCGGTCGCCATCGCAAGCACGGCTCCGGCCGGTGAACTGAAGGAGCTCGTGCTGCTGCCGGGGCGGCAAGTGCGCGTTTTGGCGGGCGGCACGATTTCGTTCGCCGTTAAAGGCCGGGACGCTTACGGCAATGCGGTTGCAATCCGGCAGGAGCAGCTGCTATGGAAGCTGGGCGGGGAGATCGGCCGTCTGGGCGAGGCGGGGGTGTTCACGGCGGGATACGCGGACACTAGCGGCTGGGTCTCGGTCAGCTGCGGGGATATCGGGCAGAGGACCGACATTTCCGTGTTACGCGCGGTCTCCCGGCTGCAGCTGGAACCGTCTCCGCTTGTGGTAGAGCCGGGCGGCGTCCGGCCGTTACGGGCGTATGCTTACGACGTGATGGACGAGCGGATCTGGCTCTCGCCGGAGCAGCTCGTCTGGACGGTGGATGGCGGAGCCGGTTACGTGACGGCGGAAGGGATCTTTCACGCAGCAGGGCAGCTCGGGCAAGGAGTCGTCTCGGCCGCATATAAGGAAGCCAAGGTCGAGGCCGCGATCCGGGTCGGGCTTCTGCCTGATATAATCGCCGATTTTGAACAGTTGGACGGTATAACCGCAGGCGGGGTGAACGCCGTTGAAGGTTCGGTTTCGCTCGTTCGCGCCGCTCGTCCCCAGCCGGTGCGGTACGGCACTTTTTCCGGGAAGCTGACCTATGATTTCACGGACTGCAAGGGTGTATCGGAAGCGGTCATCCGGTGGACCGGTGAAGACAGTGAAGACGGCGGTGACGGGGATGGCGGCGTTGGCAGAGAAGGACGCCGTATCGGCGGCGCTCCCTGGCGGTTCGGCGTCTGGGTGTGCGGGGACGCGAAGGGGCATATGCTGCGGCTTAACATGACCGATGCCGAGGGGCGCCTATATCGCCTGAACATGACCGGAGACGAAGGAGTGTACTGGAAAGGGTGGAAGTACGTGCATGCCGGCGTTCCCGGGACGGTCGTATTTCCCGTGAGGGTACGCTCGTTGTCCTTCGTCCAGGCGGAAGCCGCGCGGAAGACGGCGGGCACGATTTACCTGGATCATTTTAGAGCGGAGTATATGGACTTGAACGAAGACGTGGAAGGCCCGCTTATCGAACCGCTGTCTCCCGCTCCGGAGGAGACGTGTCTGGAACGCAGGCCGGCAATCTGCGCGGCGGTCGCGGACGAAGGAAGCGGCGTTCATCCGTCGACGATCCGGATGTGGCTGGACGGCATGGTTGTGGATCACCGGTACGATCCCCTGGCGGGGCGTGTCCGGTTCGTACCGGACACGGACTTGGCCGAGGGCGAGCACCGGGTCGTCGTCGAAGCGGCCGACAATAACGGGACCGCAGCCGTGCCGCCCGTCTCCTGGACGTTTAGGATCGGGCGGGACGCGTAGCGGGGCGTTTCGCGCTAGCGAACAGGCAGGGGCGTTTAGGCGGGTTGACTGAGCCGGGAGATCGGAGTGACTGGACGGAGCAGTTGCGCCTGGCGCCCGGCAAGTTGGTCTCGGATTTCCACGAAGGGTGCGGCCGTTAAAGCGACAGTTTGGGACGTTACTGTTTCAGACTGCCGCTTGTTTCGTTGGAGCAGGAAGAAGTTATGAGCGGGTTCGCACCGCTCAGCTCAGTGCTAAGCGCCTAGCGCAAGGTGTTTTGCTGCTTGACGGCGGCCGGTTGCTCGAACGCAGACTTTCGCCAACAGATAAGAGTCTCTGGGAGCTCTTAATTTGGCGAAAAGGCCTTCCCTGCACGAAATAGGAGCGATTGGGACTCTTAATTCTTTGGTTATTGCTTCCGGGCGCCGTTACTGCAGCAAATAAGGGTCCCTGGAAGCTTTTATTTCGGCGAAACCGCTAATTTTTTGGAGAATAAGAGTCTCTACTGAGGCTGTCGATTCATTGAGTAGAAGTGTTAGCAGTCCGTTCCAAGTGAAAAGTTACCTTCTTCTGCTCAAACAGGTTGTCCGGAATCCCTTGATTTCATAAGGATTGTAAGGTAGGGGATTCCAGACAAAACTCGCCAGAAGGTAATCTTTTCCCTTTCCACTCCCTCCACCTCCCCTTTCCCCCCTGTGCCCAGACTCCCGGCGAACGGCGATCTCCCGCCGCCCCTGGGCGTTAGAGCAATCTCATGAATATATTTGTGCAAATGAATATGGATTGCGCGTTTGTGTTTGAATGCGTGCAGAGGGTGCAACTCCCTGCGCCATATGGCCATTTGTCGTAGGGACTACTAATGCCAAGCGATAGTTATGAAGTTTATGTAATTGTATTGACTACACGCTATGGCAAATATATACTGTAAACGAGTGTATATGAACATTTATAGTAGGAAATCGAGTTAATTCGTGCACAAAAAGAGGGGGGTTCTCATGTTGCCTGCAGAAAGGAAATTGCGCATCGTAGAGTTTGTGAAGGAGAAGCGGGTAGGAACCGTTGCCGAGCTGGCCAAGGAATTCCAGGTGCACGAGGCGACGATTCGCCGCGATCTGGCGGAGATTGAGCAGGAAGGGTTGCTGCGCCGAACGCACGGCGGGGTAGTCGTAGACCGGGGAGCCAATATCGAGCCTTCGTTTTCGGAGCGGGCGGGCGATCAGCTCGAGCAGAAGAAGCGGATTGGCAAGAAGGCGGCTGAGCTGGTCGAGGACGGGGATCATATCATTTTGGATTCGGGGACGACAACGCTTCATATCGCCCAAAACTTGATCAACCGGTCCAATCTGACAGTTGTGACCAACGATATGAACGTGGCTGCCGAGCTGCGCGACGCTTCCGGCGTAACCGTCATCGTGACCGGGGGGCAGCTGTACCGCTCCAGCTATATGCTGAACGGCATGTTCACCGATCATGTTCTCGGTTCGCTGCACGTCCAGAAAGCGTTTATCGGGACGCCGGCGATCCATCCGAAGTTCGGGTTGACCCATCCGGAGGCGCAGCTGATTCCGGCCAAGCAAGGAATGATCCGGGCGGCGCAGGCGATTATTGTCGTAGCGGACGATACGAAGATCGGCAAAGTATCGCTGCATAACGTAGCGCCGCTCCATGCCATCCACACGTTCGTGACGGGAGCCGAAGCTTCCGATCTGCAGTTGAAGCCTTTCCGGGAGTCCGGCGTAGACGTCATCACGGTATAACGGTATAACGATACGGTACGCGACCCGCTTTCCCGGCCCTTCTCTTGGCGGGCGGAGAAACGCTCGAACGATTTTGGCAATTAGGAGTAAACGTTCATATCGCTCAAAACTGGAAGAGGGGGCTGTGCATGAAAGAGCAGACAACAACAACCATCGTTCCATCCCGAGCTTATCGTCTGCTTCAACCGAAACTGATCCGTGAAGTCGTTCTAGAGCACACCGTTCCTGACGGTTATGTCGTCGTCGAACCTACGCTTGCGAGTATCTGCCATGCGGATTTGCGCTATTACACCGGGCAAAGAAGGCCGGAAGCGCTCGCTCGGAAGCTGCCGATGTCGCTCCTTCATGAAGGAATCGGCAAAGTGGTAGTCAGCAGGGATGCAGGATGCAAGGAAGGGCAGAACGTAGTCATCGTTCCGAATATGCCGGGGTATATGCTGGACGGAACGAAGCGTGAGGATTGCTGCCCGGCATGCCGGGGAGCCGCGGGAGACAATTATTGCTACCGGGGACGTTTTCTCGGAAGCGGCATAGACGGAATCGCCCAGCGGCGAATCGTCGTTCCGGCCGGCTGCGCCATTCCGGTGCCGGAAGAAGTACCGGATGAGATCGCGGTGCTCACGGAGCTATGTTCCGTGTCGTATCAAGCGATCACCCGCGTCAAGGAACGCTGGGGGAATATGAGCGCGGCAGTATTCGGCGACGGGCCGGTAGGGTATTTGACGGCGGCGATGCTGCATCATGCGGCCGGACTCGGCCAGGATCGGCTGCTCGCGTTTGGCGCGATCGAAGAAAAGCTGGAGCAGTTCCAGTTTGCCAGAAGAGAGCTCGTTCAGCAATTCGATTTCGGCGCAGCCGAGCCGGTTGATGTGGCGGTCGAGTGTACGGGAGGACGTTTCAGCGAAAGCGCGGTGAACCAGGCGATCGACCTGCTGAGGCCGGGAGGCGTATTGATCCTCATGGGCGTGACGGAGGAACGGGTGCCGATCAACACGAGGGACATTTTGGAGAAGGGCATAACGGTCATCGGGAGCAGCCGCAGCATGAGCAGGGACTTTCAGGCGGTTATGGAGCTGATGAGACGCCCGTCGTGCCAGGATACGCTGAGAAGATTGCTGCCGGAGCGGACGAAGCCGGTCCGCAAGGTGGAAGATTATATCGAAGCGATGGAAGAAGCGGCGGCCCATCGCGATTGGAAAAAAACAGTGCTGGAATTCCACTGGTGACCAGACCGTGAAATTCAACAGCACCGCACTAAGAAAACAAACATAACCATAACCAGTATAAGGCAAATCCGCACGGATTGCCAATGAAACGAAGAAAACGGAGTGATCGGACGATGACGGAGACGAATCAAGTATACTGGCAAGCGCACCGGGGCGGCGGAGCTTACGAAGCGCCCGACAATACGATGGGAGCGAACCGTTACGCGTGGTCGCTTGGGGGGATTCCGGAAGCGGATATCCGAACGACCAAGGACGGGGTTATCGTATGCCTGCATGACGCCACCCCTGCCCGGACGACGACGGCGCCTGCGGACGTGAGTCATCTCCCGATCTCCGAGTTTACTTTCGAGGAAATCAGCGCTTGGGATGCCGGCGTCAAGTTCGACGAGAAATTTCGCGGGGAGACCATTCCCGCTCTCCGCGAAATGTTCGAGGAGATGAAAGGCAGGCCGGAACGCCTCGTTTATTTGGATCTCAAGCAAGTCGATTTGGAGCAACTCGGTAAACTGATCGACGAATACGGCATTAATAAACAGGTGATTTTCACTCATAATATTCAGGAAAATTGCAAAGCGATGAAACGCATCGCATCCGGTGTGCGGACGATGCTGTGGATCGGCGGCGGCCCCGAGCGGATTATGGAGACGTACCGTCAGGCGCGCGATTCCGGATTCGACGGATTGGATCAGATCCAGTTCCACATCAAAGCCGGCGGAGACGAAGGATGGCCGTTCCAGCTGGAGGAAACGTTTTTGCGGGAGGCATTGTCCGAAACGAAGGCGGCAGGAGTAGACTTGGAAGCGCTACCATTTACATTCGACGACAAATCGATGGATTTGCTGCTGAACTTGGGAATCCGCTGGTACGCGACGGACGAGCCGGCACGTTTTCTGGAATGCGTTCAAAGCTGGCAAAGCCGGCAAACCGAGTAAGCATGAAAGGTGAGAGGGGAACCAACGAATGAGTTATAGGAAGTCTTTATAACTTAGGGATCGCCGCGATGCTTCTAGTTTTAACCGCTTGCGGACAAAATGGCGGAGGTTCGGCAAACTCGGCCGGAGAAAATCCGAAAAAGCCTGATGAGCCGCCGCAGCCCGTAAAATTAACCCTCGTCAACAACGGGGCCGGCATTACCCCGGATAATCTGGAAGAATTCGTTTTAAAACCGGTTCGCGCCAAATATCCGCATATCACCGTCGAGCTGCTGACGGGCCGGTCGCTGGATCAGCTGATAACGGCCGGCGATACGCCCGACTTGGTGGCGACAAGCAACTATTACATGCACGATATGATTGACCGAGGACTTGCCAGCGACCTGAACGAGTTCGTCAATAAGGAAAAGACCGATCTGACCAAGTTCGAGCCGGAGGCGATCAACGTCCTGAAGTCGTTCGGAGACAAGGGCGAGCTGTACGGAATGCCGTTCGCGATGAACTACGGAATTCTTGCGTACAACAAAGACCTGTTCGACAAGTTCGGCGTGCCGTATCCGAAAGACGGGATGACCTGGAGCGAGACGATCGAGCTGGCTAAGAAAATGACTCGCAAGGACGGCGATACGCAAATTATCGGCCTCGACTTCACGTCGGCAACCGCGCTTACCCGCGCCTACTCGCTGCCGACGGTCGATGCGAAGATGGAGAAGCCGATTCTGGACTCGGAAGAATACAAGAAAGTGTTTTCGGTCATTCGGCAAATCTATGACATTCCCGGCCAGTTCGATCCGAAAACGAATTATGCCAAAGACAACATCGACTTTTTCCTGAAGGACCAGAAGGTAGCCATGCAAGGGTATTGGCTCGCGGCGCTCGCCTCGCGTGTAAAGCCGCTCAAAGACTCGGGCAAAGATTTCAACTGGGATCTGGTCTCGTTCCCGTCCTTTGACGACCGTAAAGGCGTCGGCCGCGAAGTCGACTTCCACCTGATGACCATCACCCCGGCCAGCAAAAACAAGGCGGCGGCGTACCAGGTCATTCAGGCGATGATTACCGACGAAGCGCAGAAGGAAATGAACAAGGGCAGCCGGATGACCGCCTTTAAGGACGAGGAGCTTCGCAAGCAGTTTGCCAGCAGCATGGATATTTTCAAAAACAAAAACCTGGCCGGCATATTCAAAGTGAAGCCTGCCGTGCCGCCAATGGGCACGAAATATGACGCCAAAAACTATACATACGTCAACGATGCGATGAAAGCGGTGCTGGGCGGTACGGATATCAATACGGCGCTACGGGAGGCCAACGAGAAGGCAGTCAAGGCGATGGAGGAAGAGAAGCAGAAGGCCAAATAAAGCTAAAGCGTCAAACAAGGCACGGAAGCGGCGAGCGGACAAGCCCCCCGGTTACGGCACGCAGCAGTACCCCAGCATGAGCAGCCCGGGGGCTCCCATTGCCGTATGCTCAACCGACAGGAGGAATGGGTAACGTGAGCGGCTAGGAGCGACAATCTGTAGTGCGCCGTGATCGCCCAAGTCAGACTAACGGTGGGGCTCAAGGCACCATAGCTCATCCGACCTTCCTCTCCCAGCCATGGTAGCAGTATTGCCGGATTCTTTGACGCATTTTCATCATCTGTGATGGGGGCGCTTGCGCTGCATGTATGGCTAACGGGCATCATAGTTACAACCTAACGAAAGATTCCGTTTGTATAAACTACAGTCATGTACTTTCCGATACATTCTATAGAAATAAAAATGAATCCGGTGGGGGCAGCTAAGGATGAGTGAATTTAGTAATAGCTTTCATCTGAAGACTTTTGATCAAGCGAAGGCAGTGACTCTTTTAAGAGATGCCGAGATGACGGGGTACGTTTATGGTGAGGAGAATGGCTGGGTTACGTTTGTAGTTGAACATAGAGGAAAGCATGCAGACAAAATAATAAGCAAATTAAATCCTGGTATACTCGTACATCATGTCTATCTTGAAGATCATATGTGGGCACTAAAAGTATACAAGAAAGATGAACTTATGTTTGATTATGAAGCAGACTGGGCTGGAGAAGGCCTGGTTATTGAGAAGAGGCTGTTTGATCTTGAGTTTTTGGATGAATTGGTTATGCAGCAAGGCAACTCCACAGACGGTCTTGAGCAAATCTTTGATTTTAAGGATAGCAAAATAAGTTACGATAACCCACCGGCATATCTAATAGCTAAAAAACTTGGTTTATCTAATTTCGAATGGATTTCGTCAGATAATCTAAGCAGTTTTAATGACAAAGAATTACAAGAGATGAGTATCATTTACGTTGGATCGGAATAAATCGTCATATTTACCCGCAATTCGTCGAATTCTTTATTAAATCTAAAGGGTAACCTAGATCGTTTCCCGAGGAGTGGGATCGTGGGTGTAGATTTTTCTGCAATGTTTCAACATTCGTTTGATTTAAGGTCAATAGAGCAGTTTAAAGAAGAGCTGATCAAAGGGACGAAATTTCCGAAAGTAGTACAATGTATATCCGAAGTTAACCAACATAATCTTCACTTGGTTCGACCATGGTCTCTATGCCGTGAACGAATAATCGAATCACGTAACTATGGCCCGTTCGATCCTGATCGTTTCGCTGATGATGAATATATTGAGATAGACGGCCCTGGAGGCTTCAGCTTTACCTTTAATAAAAATATTTGTGAATTCAGACCTTGTTTTAGATGGTACAGCTTTATTGAAAACAAGGAACTACAATTCGAAATTCGAACGATATGCAAAGAGATCTCGAATTACTTCGGTTACAACTTTGCAATATACATGGGCGATAATTACTGTGCATCCGATTATGTTTTTGAAGGTCGCGATATGGAATATTACAAAGCGGCTTTAATGAGACGATTCGGTAAATCAAAAAACACAATTAGCGAATTAATACAAAGATTTTCTGAAGGTTGGAAATCTGAGGGCTATTTCATAGACACCTTTAGTGACTTATCAGTAGATAACGGCAGGGAAGAATTTAACTAACGGAGCACGATAGTTCAATAATCGATAAAGACGTGACTGCCAGATTGATTGGGTGGACTAGCTTTGTTAACGGGCAGAATTCGATGATATATACAGGCTGACCGGCCCATAGGGCCGTTTTTTCTATACAGATAGCAAGGGACCGTACTCCCGACTGACAAAGGATGGTTCTATCTCTCTTGTAGGCGAAAGATTGTCGATCTTCACATGGACCAGAGATAGACCAAGGAATTCTGTATGAAGGCGCTGGATCCATCTTTACCTATAAACAAACGTTTCCATCTTCTGTTTGATGGCTTCGAAAGAATTGCGAGTGACGTGTTCACCCGCTTGAACTGCACATTTGCTAAGTCATTCCGCAAGACGAGAGTTTAATAATCAGCTAAGACGAGGCTATCGGCATAGGGTGTTGGCCTCGTTGAATGGCAGGATACCACCCTCAGGGAAATAGTGTTAGTATACTTTATATGACACATATTGGTTTTCGAAGAAAAGATCAGGTCGCTAAGAACAGCACATGGCGTCATTGGTTTTCCACAAATCTTCGAGGTGAGGTATTGTGAAAAATTATCGTCCTAAAATGGCGATATCCCTTATAAGCATATTTTTAATAATATTTGTCGTAGATTCTTTCGTTCTCAACGGACTATTATTACAATGGGGTACATTTAATAAAGAGAAGTTCTTTTTGAATAATCAATGGTGGAGAGTAATAACTTCACCGTTTTTCCACGCAGGAGTCATACATATTTTGGCTAACAGTTTAGCAGTTTATTGTACAGGAGTACTTATAGAATCAAAAATCAGAAGCATTTGGTTTTTGTTGGTCTTTTTGATAAGTAACGTTCTAGAACGAATTATTTTTGCCTTTGTTTTTTCGCCTACCTCATCTATTGGCAGCTCACCGGGGATATTTGGATTAATCGCCATATTAGTAATATACTGTTTTAGAAATAGAGATTTTTTTGTGAAACATGTGAAGAGTCGGGAAATGGAGTATCTGATAGGATATAGTGTTCTTGGAAATGTTATTGGTTTTGAATTTAGCAAGCTTTTTGTACATGCAGTGGGCTTTATTATCGGGATTGTTCTAGGTATTGTCGCAAAACCGATTTTGAACTTAGTATCCGATGATAGAACAACAAACTCAGTATAAGCACTTCTTATAGTTATGAAAAAGATTTTATCCTGAATTTCGAAAGCGCGTAGTTTATAACAAACTCATTAGTGCCTGTAGTGATTTTACTGGTAATAGCAGGAGAATTACAGCGGAAATAGGGCGAGTTGACGAATTGCGACGGCCGATCCATGGAAAACCCGCGTTTGGCTTCCTTGATGTAGTTTTCCGCCGAGGAGTTCAAAAGTTTCGTTAGGAAGGGAACAACATCTGTGGAAGAATGCGTGTTGCCCGCCCGGAGAACGGCATTCAAACAGAGGCGGGATTATCCCTCAAAAGCCAAAAGTGGATGATAGCACCGTGGAGTCCAGGTCCAAGATCAGATCCGAAGGCAGACAAGGTTGAACGACTTCATGGTTTAATTTCCGCAAGTCCAGTCGAAGATTCGGACACGTTTTGTGTAAGCGAACTAATTCTTTGTACAGTAGCGAATGGTGCGGACAGCGCCCGCCCAGAAATCGCTTGATGAGCGGGTCGTGCTGCAACCTCCGAAAATGAAAGAGTCGCTCGCAGCCGAGAATCACCTAAAAGGTGCTCCTCTCTTTGGGTGTAGTGTTCTCGACAAACACCATTCTACCAAAGGTTCGAGCACTTTTTTCTGTTTTCAGAGAAAGTTACTTTCGAAATTTAGGATCACCTCTTCAGGAGGGATGTCACAGTGCAAACTTTGAGATACTGGGACTACTACGGAATGACGGAACGCTTTACGGATTTGTACGACCGATCAGCAAAGCAGGAAACCTTTCGGAACTTGTACGACGTCATCACTTCCCGAGAAAACATCCTGCTGGCGTACCGTTCGATGGAATCTAACAAAGGGTCAATTACACCAGGAACCGATGGAAAAACCATCGCTGACATACAAGGGCTATCCGACGAGGAACTCGTTTTCGAAATTCAGACTCAACTGCAGAATTATCGCCCGAAGAAGGTTAGACGGAAACTTGTCGAAAAAGATAACGGCAAATTAAGACCGCTCGGCATTCCTTGTATCTTGGACCGCATCATCCAGCAGAGCTTCAAGCAAGTGCTCGAACCCATTGCACAAGCAAAGAGACGATTGACGTAATTCTAAACAGGCTTTGAATTGCGGAGTCTACGATGGATAAGATCAACCAGTACCGCAAAAAGTGCGAATTGGAACCGATTTAAAGATCCCATTCCCGAAGTAACAAGGAACTGAACGAGTACTTTCGTTAGATGGTGCGCGGAGTGCTTTGGAAACTGGCATGCTCCGTGCGAAGCAGGGGAAAAGCTGGAGATCACTTCAAACGCTTACCTATTGCTACTTGAGTTGAAATAGAAGAACGTTCCCCAGGAAAAAACCTCCATCCAGCATTCGCAAGAATGCATAGATAGAGGTTTTGGTCATTCTGTCAACCCATATCGCTGCCAGTTATGGTTTGTCTTGAAGCATGCGGACCAGCACTGCAACGGCTTCCGCCCTTGTGGCCGTACTTGACGGTTCGAATCGGTTATTGGAGCGGCCTTGGATAATGCCTTCTCGTTCCGCTTTCGCGACATACCCTTTCGCCCAGTCCGGAATGTCCGCATCGTCCAAGAACGAGGTCGCCCCGTTCGAAGCCGTTATTTTCCAGCCTCGGATCAGCATGGTGACCATCTCCGCCCGGTTGATCTTCTCGTTCGGACGCAGCGTCTCATCTTCATAGCCTTCGATAATGCCTGCCCGGACAACTGCGGACAATTCGGCCGTCGCCCATGCAGGGATGTCTGCCTGATCCGCGAAAGTGTCCAAGACAGCTGTGTTCCCCGAATCTTGCAGCTTCATTGCACGTGCTACCATCAAGGCGAATTGCAGCCTCGTCACCTCATCGTCCGGCAAAAATGTGTCGATGGAAGGGCCTTGAACTATACACAGCTGCGAAGCCGATTCGATGTCCGACTTCGCCCAATGGTTCTGGATATCCGACCAGGTGAGCTTTGTACAAGCAGCCCCACCCGACTGTTCCGGCGGCTTTTCCGTATCCGGCTTGTCTACAGGAGGATTTTCCGGATTAACGGGGGTCGTTGGCGTCGATACGCCCCCGCCACTACCGTCACCGGAATCCGAGTCTCCATCATCTGTTGGCGTCGAAGCTTCAGCTTCGCGGGCAATCATGATCGTATACGTCTTCTCTGTCACTTGGTCCTGAGCCGTAACCGTTACTTTGACCTCGTTGTCCCCGACATTCAGCGGGATTGCTTGCGACGGCATACCACTCGCTACCGGCGCCCCGTTCACCGTCACCGCCGCATTCGGATCGTATACGGACGGCGTAACCGTCAGGCTGTTCACACTGCCCAACACCGCAGCCGTATAGTTCGATGTTTCACTGTTGAACGTCGGCGACAGCTCACCTTCCGAGATTACCAGGCCGCTCAGGTTTGCACTGGAAACCGTCACTGTACTCGAATCGGTAAAGTTCCCTTCTTCCGTCGTCGCGGTTATGGTCGCTGTGCCGAGGCCGACCGGTGTGACACGCCCGCTTGCGTCTACCGTCGCGATGGTGGTATCGGACGACGCCCACTGCAAGTTTTTGTTTGAAGCATCATCGGGCTGCACATTGGCACTCAGTTGGCCGGTGCTTCCACCCACCACAAGCGACAGGGTAGCCGGCGTCACAACCACGCCCGTTGTGGGTACATACGTGTAGGAGATGGTCAATTTCGGTCGGCTGGTCTGCGTGGTTGATTCATCCGAATGAAAGCCTCTGTGCCACGCGGCTTCAGAGTCCAATTCCGTAACCTGCAACATGAACCCATGATTATCCGCAGTGCCGTCAACCCATTGCTGCAAAAGAGTGGTTAGATCCAGACTGCTTTTGGAATTGGCTAGATAGCCGTTGATCGATTGTACAGTGACTGGAGTCGGGTCATAAACCGCCGCGCCGACCGAGTTATTCCATGTAATCGTTGCTTCATCCCAAGGAGCTGTGACTCTATGGACAGCCACTTTTGCGCCCGTATTTGAAATTCCGGTATTAGTGGTCAATTCCAGTGTCGCGCTGTCAATCGTTGCATGTTGCGGTATGGATGAAAGATTGAATTGAATAAAAGAAGCCTGAGAGGCTGAAAGGCTTTTGGTGAGGGCAATTACATTTTCTGTACCGTTACTATTATCAGGGAAAGCTGAATAGACACGAGCACTCTGATTGCCCGCATACCCGTCAAGACCCTCCTGAAACACTTTTGTCTCCGAAGCCGCCGAAGCCGGAGCCGGAAAAAGTAACAATCCCATCAAAGTAGAAAGAATCAGGGCTGCGCTAAGCGCAACCGAAAGAAATGGCCGCAACGACCGCAGTCGAGGACGAGTCCGCATTTTACATACCTCCTGTTGTGAATAAGATGCAAATGGAGATTGAGAAAAGAAAGAGTCTGCATGATCCGAAGTCTTCTCCGCCTGTTCCGAAACTTCTTTTCCAACTCAAGTCTCTTCGAGTTCGTAGATGATCCTTATACCCCTGGAGAAGGCGAGATTTTTAAGATAAAACTCCAACGTTAATTTCACCTCCTTTCAGTATCCCATCGGGTATACCCGTTAACAAATACAAAAAAACCCCCGTCTGGTCAGCACAAAGCAAACAGACGGGGGTCATTCCTCCGTATCGGGCAGCTGGCTGGCATCGCGGACGCGCAAGTCCGTTTTAGCCCCTGTAGCTTTGCGTCTCCGCTTTTCAGCGGGTTTGCCTTTATTCCAATGTTCGATTAAACTCTATAAATCTTTACAAGGAAAAATATATCAATAAGTATAGATGGTTTGTATAGGTCTGCAGTTACAATATCGGAAGTTTTTTCTATCCATTTAGCCCTATGCGGTGGACTTATCCGTATTAAATCCAAGAAAGACCGCCATTGTTCGGCTGCCGCTGTTGTGCTCCCAAGAAAATGCAACTAATAGCTTGTATTGGGCGTCATAAATAACAAACATCACTTCGTTTTGAAGAGGAGGCAATGTATGAATAAGATACTTGTTATACTTGTTCTTATGATAACTACATCATTACCAATTGGATGTAGCAAACAGGACATTGATGTTCAAGTAAGCCCCACTTTTAAGAGCGGAGTATATTATGACAACCATTAATTTTAACATTGTACCCCCTCCTCAAGCTTTATTTCGGGATATTGAATGTATTCGAGTCGCGACCTATTCGGGAGATCAGCCTCTCGAGGTTAAGGTTTGTCCGGGCGGTTATCCGGGTATCGTCTTCCAGATTGCTGCTGATGGAAGGGCAGCGATTGAAAGTATCGCCATTCGCACCGCACGTACATCCAATATTCCTTTTTTGTTTCTTCATGGACAAGGCGCGCAACCGAGTATCATGCGCTTTAGAGGCACACCATATACGACAATCCAGATTGTGTTTAAAGCACATGCACTATACAGCTTGTTTGGTTGGGACGCGGTTTTTCATAGCCAAGGATTACTAGAGCCTGAACATTTTGAAGCTTTGGAGCTTGAGAGACAGCTTATGACAGCGAACTCGATGAACGAACGGGTTGATATGCTCAATCGGTTTTTGTTGTCAAAATTGATGCATACAAACAAAAGGGACAAGCTCATCGAGTCAAGTTTGGACTATATTCGAGAACATATCTCGAGTATCTCGGTAAATGAATTGTTAGCTGTTTTTCATATTTCGGAGCGGCATTTCCAGAAACGCTTCTCCCGTGTCGTAGGTATGTCACCGCACTTATTCATAAGGATAAGACGAATCAATGAAGCTTTACGGATGATGCATTCAGGGCAGTATGAACGATTATCTGATATCGCATATGCATTGACTTATTACGATCAGTCTCATTTTATACGCGATATGAAGTTGTTCTCATGGGTTAGCCCGAAACATATAGCGATGAAGGTTAACGAATTTCATAATGACCTGGCAGGATCCTCATACTTGTAGAATGGACGGTTTTGTCCAATTTTTTTTTGTTCATTTCGGGTATGGTTAAGTTAATCCGTTAGGAAAATAACTGCCACTTACCAGGGGGGATAAAGCATGGGGAAACTGAAAATGTTGAACCGAATATCAATCGATGGTTACTTTGCCAGCGTTAATGAAGCTAGTTTTGGGATGGAGTGGTTTATCCATGATCCGGAGGTTGACAAAGCAGCGCATGAAATAGGCGGTAAGATGGACACGCTTATTTTGGGAGGTTCAACATACCGCCTCTTTGAACGCTATTGGGTGCCGGTCCTTAAGGATCCGCACGCTCCGAAACATTTGAAGGATGTCGCTCAGGAATTAACTGATATGACTAAGGTTGTCTTCTCCAGAAGAATCAAAGAGTCATATTGGGAAAATACTCAAATATACGAAGATAATCCGATAGAAATCGTACGGCTAATGAAACAACGCTCCAATCCCGACATTCTTATGTTGGGTAGCGGCTCCATCGTTCAACAGCTTGCCAGGGAAAGTCTCATAGATGAGTATATCTTCATTATCACTCCGATTGTGGCGGGTGAAGGTAAACCTTTGTTTCAATTTGTCAAACAGTTTGAACTCAATCTGAGGGGGGCGCAAGCGTTCGAATCTGGAAACGTTGTGCTTCATTACCTGATAAAGAAGTAAACCAAGGATACAAGAGGTCCGAGAATGAACGACAACTAGTGGGGCAGTGAGACCGAGCATCGAGTGAGAGCGCTTATATGACATGCAAGAGGTAAGGGTCGTCTATTGCTTCGACGGCCTTTTTAGCGTTCAAACTGTGTCAGAAAGCATGCTTTTCGGTGCGCTCAAAAAGAGCATTATCATTGTGTTAAAATGCCTTCAAATAAGTTAGTCACGTGCCGTGTTTTGATATCGCTAGCAATAAATCCTGATATTAAAAAAAGGAAATGGCGATGCCCACCCTTTACCTGCAAACGAACGTCTCCATTTTCTGTTTGATGGCTTCGAGAGACTCGCGAGTGACGTGTTCACCCGCTTGAATATAGGATGCGGATGCTTTGAATGTGATTTGGTTGTTTTTCAGCCGTGGAGATAATACGACGTCGGCCAGCTGCAATTCGTCCTGAATCATACGCTTGCTCATGATATCCATCGTGTTGAGGATCGTTGCCACGAAATTTTTCGGTTCTTTCTTCATGTCGTCCGGCGTGCTGACATCCACCGCAATCACGATGTCCGCCCCCATGCTTTTGGCCAGGGCCACGGGCACCGGATGAGCGACAGCGCCATCCAGAAGCAGTTTATCCCCATATTTGACTGGTCTCATCACGCCGGGAATTGCGGTGGAAGCGCAGATGGCGCGAGATACTTTGCCTTGATTGAGAATGCAGGCTTCCCCGTTAACGGCATCGGATGCAACTGCGGCAAAAGGAATGGACAAATCCTTAAAATCGACGGGACCGATATATTTTTCCACGAATCGAACCATCGGGGAGTTGTCGACAATTCCATTCAGCGGTAGTGTCGGGAGTACAAGCTGACCCCAACGTACCGTGGGCAGCACTTTTTCAAAGGCAGATACAGGCTGCCCGCCTGCGTATAGAGCGCCGATAAAAGCGCCCACACTCGTACCGGCGATCAGATCGATCGGAATGCCGGCCTGCTCCAACACTTTGATTACACCGACATGCGCCGCTCCCCGCACGGATCCGCTTCCTAGGGCCAGACCGATTTTCGGACGGGCTCCGGGTTCGTGCACACTCCCGAACCTGAGGTGCGAATTGCGGATCTCTTTCCCGCTGCTCCGCACCATTGCATCGTGCACCACGCGCTTCAGTTCTTGAATATTCCCCCCAAGAAAAGGAAAGTCGCTTAACCGGTTCATCGCTTCTTGTGAAATCAAGGATTCGGGGTTCTGGAAGCCCGCTTCGGCAATAAAGGAGTAAACAAGCGCCGGAAGATCTTCCTGCCGATCGGATATCGAAATAGTTCGTCATTCAAGCGGAGACATCCTTTCATCACTTGTCATTGGCTGTGCTTGGAATGCCGGGACGTCCGGATTGTTGAAAAGAAACGTCACCGCACAGCAACGATGCGGCAATAAACCTCACGTCATTCGCCCGACGCTTTCGGCCGGTACCTGATGTATACCGCCATTGATTTGATTATGGATACCTGTCCTTGGTAGATTTCTGTATGTTTGAAAGCGCATTAAAATGGTATAGTTAGGATACATATTGAATTTTCATTGGATACGGTTGGGAAGTCAAGCGAATCCGGAGATAAAGGACATTTGGGGGGAATATGTACCACATTAGACGCCGGAGGATATGTACAAATTTTTCGAGACGCAATCCGAAGGACTTAGGCTGCATACGTAAATGTCGAAGCTTCGATCCAGGGAGAAGTCACCTTCGAAGCGACTTTACACCTAAACGAAAATAACCCGCTCAGGTTAACGGTTTGCGGGTTATTTTTTCTGGTTGTGTGGAGGTGTCGATTTAGACGGAGGGAGAAGTATAGTCCCATTCATGACTTAAGGAGAGTTGTTCTTGTCTCCAGAATTTTCAAGTTCCTTTTTATGAGATCTGTCGTTGAGGGCCGCCCCGATTAAAATCCCAATAAAAAGGATCACAAGGGTATAGAAAAGAATAGCTGCAAGCCCGACGTATCCTGCTTTTTCGAAAAATGCCTCGACCCATCTATCCGCTACATACATAAAATCCCTCCTAACGAACAAAAAGTAAACAGAAGCTTATATTTTCCATATAATACCATATAGTGACTGATAGGAAACTAAATTAAAAAATATAGAGGATAAAATATGAGGAGAGTATTAATTAGTATTGCAGTTTCAGTGTCGATTGTTGGCATCATGATCAGCTATCTTATTTATTACTTTTTTTTCTCATTATGTCACTTACCTGAAGGAGAGTTAGTCGAACAGATAAACTCCGCTAACAAAAGCTATACGATAAATATGTATCAGGTAAACGGAGGAGCTACAACTAGTTATTCGATTCGGGGGGAACTGGTTGACCATATAAAAGGATCAAAGAAAAATATTTATTGGGGGTATCGTGAAAATCAAACCCGTGTAAAGTGGTTAGACGACTACACCGTTACAATTAATGACCGCAAGCTCGATGTTAGGAAAGATACGTACGATTGGAGACGGAACAAAGACATTAATTCGTTGCAACGTTAATGACGCGGATTCACGAGCCCAAATGGTTCATCGGACAACCTCCTGGCAAAGCAAGAAGTCTTCCCGCCCGCTGCAGCAGTGGTTTTGAAGGCTTTTTGCTGTTCGCATATGAATCTGGAAAGCGAAGCGGCAGCATCTGGGAACAGCTCATTGGCCGCAAGGAAATTATGGATAGAATGCGGCACAAGAATGTGCATGTTTTCCTGAATGCGCTTTTTTTATGATGAAAGGGAATCAATCAATCGAAAAAAAAGGGGGACCGCGGATGGGGAACGGGAAGTTTGTTCTGGAGGGCGTGTACCCGATTCTCGCGACGCCGTTTACCGAAGCGGGCGAGGTTGATGAACAAAGCCTGCGCGAGCTGGTCCGGTTTCAACTGGCGGCTCAGGTGGACGGGATCGCGCTGTTCGGGAATGCGAGCGAGGCTTATACGCTGCTGGACCGGGAGCGTGAGCGGATCGCCGGTATTGTCAAGGAGGAAGTGAGAGGGCGGGTTCCGCTCGTATTCGGCAGCGGCCATACGGGGCTGGAAGGCGCCGTCAGCCTGAGCCGATGGGCGCAGCAGGCGGGGGCCGACGCGCTGATGGTGATGCCGCCGCATATGGTCAAGCCGGACGGCCAGCGCATGGTCGAATACTTTACCGCGATCGCCAAAGCGGTAGACATCCCGATCATGCTGCAGGATGCGCCGATCGCCAGCGGCGTCGCGATTCCCGTCCCGATCATGGCCAGATTGGCCAAGGACTGTGACAACATTTGCTATGTCAAGGTGGAGGCGCCGCCGACGACGGTGAAAATTACCGAGGTGCTGGAGCAGACGGAAGGACGCCTTGCGGTGTTTGGAGGGCTGAATGGCATTTATTACTGCGAAGAGCTGAGCCGCGGCGCGATCGGCACGATGCCGGCGTGCGAATTCCCCGAGGTGTGCGTTCGCATTTACCGTATCTGGCGGGAGGGGAAGCAGTCGGAAGCCCGGGCGCTGTTTTACCGGTACTTGCCGTTTATCCGCATTGGTACGATTGCGGGCTTCGCTACAGCCGTGCATAAGGAAGTGCTGAAGGCGGGCGGGGTAATCGCTTCAGCCCGTGTACGCAATCCGAATGCGCCGATCGACGAAGCGCTTCGCCGCGAGGTGATGGAGACGCTGGAAGGACTGGATTTGCTGGCGCTGCGCTGGCAAGGGCAGGATGTGCGGGCTTGACCACAGCTTCATATCAGACTCTCCTGTCGCCGGCCGGCAGGGAATGAGGGGCGGAGGTGAGCTAACATGCTGTTAAGCGGCAGAACGGCGCTCATTACGGGAGCTGCGGGCTCAATCGGCGCGGCGATTGCGAGGCGCTTTGCAGCCGAGGGTTGCAGGCTGCAACTGACGGATGTGCAAGAAGAGCGTGTCGAAGCTGTGACGGAGGCGCTTCGCCGCGTTGGGGCGGATGCGACGGCGCATCGGATGGATGTCTCGGATGAAGGCGCGGTGCGCCAAGTATTTGCCGGGCTGGATCGACTCGACATTTTGGTCAACAATGCGGGCCGGACGGGAAGCGGTCTGATCGCCGCAGGCACGTTGGAGGAATGGAGACGATTGCTCGACGTTAACTTGACCTCCGTATTCCTCTGCACCCGGTACGCATGGCCGCTGCTCGTACAATCGCAGACGCCGGCGATCGTCAATATGTCGTCGGTGAATGCGAATCGCGCCAATCCGGGCCTGTCCGCCTACGCGTCGGCGAAATGCGCTATTGCGGCGTTTACGCGACAGACTGCTCTTGAGGGGGCGGCGAGCCGCATCCGGGCGAACTGTGTCTCGCCGGGGCTTACGGTGAGCGAGGAGAAGCAGAAGCAGCTGGCGGCCCAAGCCCGCTTTCGAATCGATACGGATTGCTACCCGCTCGGTCGGCTCGGCAAGCCGGAGGACGTGGCCGATGCCGTGCTGTTTCTGGCCTCTGACATGGCCGCCTTTGTCAATGGCGTCGATCTGGCGGTGGACGGCGGCATGTCGATCCAGTCGGTCAGCGCGCTGGTTCGGCCCGAATTGCGCCGTCGCTGGAAGAGCGGGAGCTACAAGCTGATAGACGAGGAGGAGAAGGGCAGTGAAGATTACAGCCGTTGATATCTACATCGTGAAAGTACCGCCGGCCCGTCCGGTCCAGCCGGGCGGCAAGCGTTTCCTTGGCGCCGACTATTACGTCAGCGACAGCAACCGCCGTTCTTGCGTCTACTCGGTTAATGCGGAGACGGTGTTCGTCAAGCTGTCTACCGACGAGGGCGTGAACGGCTGGGGCGAACTGCTGGCGCCGACGCACCCGGAGATTGCCGCTACGGTGCTCAAGACTCATTTGGCTCCGCTATTGCTCGGCGCGCGTCCGCTCGACCAGCAGGTGCTGTGGGACCGCATGCTGGATACGCTCCGCGAGCGCGGCTATACCGGCGGCTATCTGGTCGATGCGATGGCCGGACTGGATATTGCCTGCTGGGATCTGAAGGGCAAAGCGCTCGGGCTGCCGGTGTATGCGCTGCTCGGAGGTAAGTACCGGGATAAGCTGCGCTGCTACTGCTCCAGCGTGCCGGGAGAGTCGGTCGGGGAGAAGCTGGAGCATATCGCACGGCTGCGGGGGGAAGGCTTCCAGGGCGTCAAGATTCATACGTTCGGCAAAGGCAAAGCGTCCGATCTGAAGCTGCTCCAGGCGATTCGCGAGCGGTACGGCCCGGATGAGCTGGATCTGATGTACGACGCTCACGGCAAATGCACCCATTCTGAGGCGTTCGGGATCGGCCGGGCGCTGGGAGAACTGGATGCGCTGTTTTTCGAATCGCCGCTGACGTTCGAGGACCGGGCCGGGCACAGCAGGCTGGCGGAAGCGATCGATACCGCCGTGGCCGTCGGAGAACCGCTGCGGACGATTTATACGTTCAAGGAATGGATCGCCTCGGGCGCGGTCGAGGTGGTGCAGCCGGATATGGGGCGCAACGGCATAACGGAGATGATGCGCATCGGGCATCTGGCGGAGGCGTTTCACCTTCCGTTCGCCCCGCACTTAAGCGCACATCAGGGCATCGGCCACGCCGCCTCCGTTCATGTATCCGCCGCGCTGTCCAATTTTATGATCTACGAGTACCAGCCGAATGCGCTGCGGGTCAGCGCGGATTATGCCCAGGTGTTATTCCGGCTGGAGAACGGGCACCTAACCGTACCGGATGCTCCAGGTCTCGGCGTGACGATGGATGAAACGGCGATGCGCCGTTTTGTGACCGCTCATGAACGGGTAGGCGGATAAAGGAAATTTCGGATAAATTTTGTTATAAAAATGTGTATGTTGCTTGCCGGGAGAATTCTTTATCTTAATAGTAAGGGGCAATTATGGATAGATTGACCCGGCAAGCTTAAACGAGCCGTCAGTATTTCGGGAAAGGAGGTCCGCCTCTGCGGCAGATGTCATACCGAAGGGGAAAGCGCTTGAGCTCAGGATGCGACACTATTATGAATGCGCTTACTTTTGAATAATTTTAAAAATTAAGAACTTTATCCTTTTCATTCAAGGTAATAACTTTACAGGGGGGATTTCAAATGAAACGTAAACCGATCATTTGGCCGGCTGCGCTGGCTATGCTCGCCATCGTGACCGCGGCTTGCGGACAAGGCGGAGGAAGCGGCAGTCCGGTGGATGAAAAGCCGTCGGTCAAGGAAGAAGCGCCGCCGCAGCCGGTGACGCTCAAGCTGTATGCGGGGTGGAAAATTACGGATGAGGATTACGAGCAAATCTTTTTCAAGCCGCTGCGGGCGAAATATCCGCATATCAAGGTGGAGACGATCACTGCGTCCGGCGACATTAATATTCGCAACATGGTCGCCGCCGGCGATGTACCCGACCTGCTCATTACCGGCGTCGAAGGGATGCAGAGCCTGCTCGATCTTGGGGTAGCGCTTGACCTGCGCGAGCAGATCAAGCTGCAAAACTTCGACCTGAACCGGCTGGACCCGAGCATTTTACAGACGGTCAAAAGCTTTGGCAAAAACGGAGAAATTGTCGCGCTGCCTTATGGGATGAACTACAATGCGCTGTATTACAACAAAACGCTGTTCGACCGGTTCGGCGTCGCTTATCCGAAGGACGGAATGACATGGGATGAAGTGATTGAGCTGGGCCGGAAAGTGAGCCGCACCGACGCCGGCGTCCAATACCGGGGCCTTGCTTCCAGCAACATCGTGCGCGTCGCGTCTCCCTTTTCCCTGAACCGGTTTGATCCGGTCACCGGGAAGGCCAGCATCAACACGGAGGCATGGAAGCGGGCGTTCCAGACGTACCAAGCGATCTTGTCGATTCCAGGCAATACGACGGCGAAGAAAAACTCGGATGAGCTGAACGCGTTCCTGTACGAAAAAACGATTGCCATGTATCCGTTCATCGGGCTGTTCCACCGGATGGCCGAAGCGGCCAAGGGCGGCCTGGACTGGGATCTGGCGACCTATCCGCAGTATCCGGACAAAAAGGGATTGTACGGCGAGGCGGACGGGTACTTCCTGCTCATTTCGCCGACGAGCAAGCATCAGAAAGAGGCGTTCCAGCTGATCAGCGCCGTGCTGGACGAAAGCGCGCAGCTCGATTCCGCCAAAAAGGGCGCAAGCGTGCCGCCGCTCAGCAAAAAGGAAATTACCGACCAATTCGGCATCGAATCCGAAGTGCTGAAAGGCAAAAATGTGCAGGCGATTTTCAAACACCGTCCGGTTCCGTATCATAACAACCCGACGAAATACGACGCCATTGCCGACAGCGCGCTTAATGCCGCAGGCGTCCAATTGTTTACCAATGCGAAGGACATCAACACGCTTATTCGTGAAACGGAAGAGTCGATCAACGCAAAGGTGGCTGCGGAAGCCGGCAAGTAAGGGGCAAGCAGGCCGGCCGCCGCGCAGGCGTGTCCCGGGTACAGGCGGACGACCAAATGGGGAGAAGGCTGGCAGCAGTTCTGTCTGCCTCCTCGAAGTCGTCTGCGTATAGAGATTGAAAGCGGGAAAGGAGGGGATGCGACCCGGCGGGCACAGGCAGCCGCAGCGATCGGCATCCTGAACGAGCAGCGTTGAAGCATAGGCGGCTATTAGCGGCCGGATACAAGTCCAATAGGCTTCACGAGATGCGTAAGGGGAAGGAGCAGACAGCGGATAGATGCGCCCGGAAATAGGGGAAGCAGACGCGGGCGTCCATAAGGAGGGAGTGTAATGATGAAGATGCGCTTGAAGAAGACGGCGGCCCTGGTGCTGTCGGCAGCGCTGCTGATGACGGGGATGGGCTTAGGCCCAGACTCGGCGCGGGCGGATTCCGGACCGCTGCCCGACATCAAGCCGGGCAAACATTATATCGTGCTGACGGCGGAAAGCTTTGCGGACCGGATGGGCAGCTGGACGCACCCGGCGGATCGAAGCGGCAGCCCGCTTTCCAATATTATGATGGGCAAGACGGACGGTCAGAACCACAGCTCTACGCCGGCGCTGGCCAAATACGGCATTCCGACGGACGGCTTTTACAAGATGATGGTCCATTCCCGGGACTTTTCGGTCAGTCCAGGCGTGCGGCCGTTTCACCTGAAGCTGGACTCGCGGGAACCGGCCGTATATGGCGCGCACGGCAATAACGGATGGTACTGGGAGTCCAGCGGACCGCTGGCGATGATTCGCGGGGAATACGATCTGGAGGCGCTCGATTATCGCGGCAACTATGCCCGCTTCGATATGGTCGTCCTGACCGATGATCTGGACTTTACTGCCGAAGAAAGCGCGTCCGCGCTGCAGTGGTTGGCCGCCAATCATCGGTATGTGCCCGGCAGCGTCTCGAACGGCGATCCCGATCCGAATCGCCCGCCTGTCGACATTGCGCTGCGTCTGAACGGCAGCTATGTCAACTTGAACGAGGAGCCGGTGATCCGGCAGGGAACGGTGATGGTGCCGTTCGGCGAAGTGTTCGCCGCTTTGGGCGCGGATGTGTCGGTGGACGCGGCGACATATCAAGAGACGGCCATGCGCAACGGCCAGCGCTTTCAGGTGCGGCCCGGGGAGGATATGGCCAGCGTGAACGGAAAAAACGTCTCGCTTGCGCATCCGGTTATCCGGGAGCAAGGAGCGGCGTTTGTGCCGCTGGAATTTGTGCGCCATTATTTCGGGGCGCTAACGGCTTGGGACGAAGGGGGGCAAACGGCCGTGATTGTGGCGAACATACCGGCGAACGCGTATTTGTTCCGGCCGGGCAGCTTTGACGAGTTGGGTACGTGGACGATGGAAAGCGGCGTGGACGGCGCTTTCGAAGGCATGCTGCTGCGGGGCGTCAACCCGAGCGGCGCGGGATCTACGCCGGAGGACGGCGATCCGGAATCGACGGAGCCGGCTGTCGCTTCGTTTCAGGTCCATCAGGCCGGGACGTACAACGTATGGGTGCGCTCGCGGGATTTCGCGACCAACCAGCCGGGAACGCGCTCCTTCCATGTCGGGCTGGACGGACAGATGTTGCCTCAAACGTTCGGCACCCACGGCTACGAAGGCTTCAGATGGGCGTCAGGCGGAACCGTGGCGCTTGCGGCGGGCGCGCATACGCTGGAGCTGCACGATACGTCTGGCTTCTACGCCCGCGCGGATGCGGTGCTGCTGACGGCGGATTTGCAGGCGACCCCGCCTGAATCGTACCATTCCCTGCTGCAGCTGGCTGTGCCGCTCGGAGGAGAAGCAGAGCGTTTTCCGGCCTGGGCGCTGAGCGACGCCGCGCCGACTGCCAGTACGACGATACAAAACGACCATACCAAGGTCGTCTTCTATAAGGTGCCGACGGCAAACGGCCAAGTGGTGCAAAATGAAGTGTATGCCAAGTCGGAGGGCGTGTGGATCAAGACGAAGGACCGCTCGGAGGAGCTGGGTTATGTCGTGCTGGCGGCAGATGCGGCTTCGACGGTTTCCACATCACAGGACATGTATATGTTTAGGAGCCGCTACAGTACGGCTGCCGCTCAGCAGAAAGGGTATGCGGGCACCGATCTGTATAAGTCCGGCCGGATCAACTGGTTCATTCCGGTCGACTACACGACGACGCCGGAGGGCGGAGTGGAGCTGCTGTTCGACCAGCCTTTGGCGGATTTCAGCGCGAACTGGCAGCTGGAGGGCAACCATCCGGCGCCCAAAGTAACGGTGGACGCGACCTTCCACGAGGCGGGGAGCTATTCGATCGGCGCTTGGGAAGGCAGGGAATTTACGGATGACCGCTATTCGTTCGCCCTGGCGCCTTACCGGGTGCTCGGCAAGCGAATTGCGCCTGAGGCGGGGCTGATGACTGAGCAGCATTTGTTTACGCCGATGGGCACGATTACCCTTGGCCCGGACAACAGCTATGCGCCTGGCCGCGCGGTAACGAAGGGAATCGCCGCCGAGCCGTCCTGGATTCCGCTGCGCTGGGTGTACGGCAATAACGGCGCGTTCGGGATCACGATGCGCGGCACCGGCTACAGCCCGCGCGGGTCGATCTTCGCTCCGGTGCTCGGCTCGCCGGAGGCGAACTTTGCCGCTGAGCAAAGCTATACGCTCCAGTACCGCGTGATCAGCCAGGTGGCGGACTGGTACGATACGTACAAAATCGTGGCCCAGGATCTGTTCGGCGTCCACGATTACCGTCAAAACGTCACGAGCACGCTGAACGACGCGATCTTCAATACCCGGCAGCTGATGCTGGACGATCATTTCGGCGGCTGGGACCCGTATGACAAAGCCCACTATAATATGGAAGGCAAAAATACGACTTCGTCGGCGAACCCGATGCAGGCACTTCAGGACTATTTGCTGACTGAGGACAAGGAGATGCTGACCCGCCGGGCGATTCCGACTCTGGCGAATTTGCTGACCCGCAAAGGGCTGCACTTCAACCGGACGAACGATGAGGGCGGGGTTCATCAGGTCGGCGATGTGCCGAAGCCGATCGGCGATCCGATCAGCGGGTACAATCTGAATGTCGTCGGCGGCTTGTACGAAATGACGCGCGGCGCCGTGCCGTATTTGTACGAATACGGTCTGCAGAAGGGGATGTCGTCGGTCACGAACTCGTACGGCTCGATCCCTGCCTTCGCCAACAATTTGGCGCTGTACAAATATACCGGCGATCCGGCGTATTTGACGCAGGCCCGTCAGCAGGCGCAGCAGTATGTGACCAATGTCGTCTACCAGCCGCAAACCGAGCCGGTGAACTGGTCCAGCTTTATCTATATCTCCTACTACCCGAACCTCGCGTCCTTGCTGGATTTGTATGAAACAACCGGCGATCTGCAGGATCTGGCGGTGGCGGAGCAGGTAGCCCGCTGGCTGGTAACGACGCTGTGGGTGCCGGGAATCGACGGCGCGAAGCTGAACCAGCCGGTTACGGTCAATGATATCAATCAGATGAAAAGCGTTTTCCATTATGGCAATGAAGGCAATCCGAATTTCTGGTGGCATGGCGATCAGCAGGAGCGGATCGGCCGGCCGACGGGCGATCCCGGCAATTTGGCAAGCAATGTGCGGATCGAGCAGCAGATGACGCAGGAGCCGGCATGGATTCCGTCACGCGTCGGACTTGGTCTGGAGCAGGCGTCTACCTTCGGCCGCAGCTCCAACATTATTATGTCGAGCTGGGTCGGCGATTTGCTGCGGCTGTCCGGATATACGGGCGATACGTATTTTGCCGACACGGCGCGCAACGCGATTGTCGGCCGGTTCGCCAACTATTCCGGCTACTACCAGAATACGTTCTCCACGTTCCAGCAGCAGGCGGATTACCCGCTGCTTGGGCCGGACTACACGGGCATCTACTGGCATCATTTGCCGCCGTTCCTGGCGATGCTGGAGGACTTCCTGTTCAATCAGACCCATCTCTGGTCGGAAGGACGTATCGCCTTCCCTTCGCTGCGCCAGCAGGGATACGCTTACTTTAATTCGAATCAGTACGGTCATGAACCGGGGCAGTTTTTCGGAGAGCAGGGCATGTGGCCCTGGCTGGACGAGGGCATTATCACGACGGACAGCATCCAGATCGACTGGCTGGCGGCGCGCAAAAATGGCGTGCTCGGCGTCGCGCTGCTCAACGAAAGCGCGGACAGCGTCACAGCCCAGGTGTATCTGGGCAGCAAAGTGCCCGGAGGCGGCAGCTATTCCGGCAAGGCGGAGCTGTATGAGCCGAACGGCGGCATGACGGAAGTGGATGTGGTTCAGGGCAGCTTTGCAGTGACGATCCCGGGCAAGAGCCTGCGCGCGGCGATATTGCGCATCCCTGGCGTCCAGGAGCCTGCCTTTGCCCAGATGAGCTATGTGCTGGACGGAAACCCCGACCTCGGGCAGACCGTATCCGAGCACGCGTACGGCAAAGCGATGGTGCTCCAGATGAGCCCGGAATCGTATTATGCCTATGTGTATATGACGGATAAGCCGGATCAGACGCAGAGCGTATCTTTCTACTACAGGATCGGCGACGGACCGGAGCAGGTGGAGACGACAACCGTGTATCCGTACGAGGCTATTATCGAAGTGCCTGACAGCTCGAAGAGCTTCACGTACAGGCTGGAGGCGACGACTGTGACCGGCATCCGCAGCATCGCAGGAGGCACGATTGCGCCGCTGGTGACGGCTGGCGGAGGCTCGGAGTAAGCGAACAGCAGAAGCCCCCGATTCTCCGCGATCGCGAAGGAGTTCGGGGGCCTTGCTCGTTGCGTGCGCCTACAGGCGGCTCGCTTTTCGATACTGTGACGGGGTCGTTTTCTCATTTTTGACGAAAACGCGGTTCAAGTAAAAGCCGTTTTGGTAGCCGCAGCATTCGGAGATGCTGTCGATCGTCATGCGCGTTTCGAGCAACAGTGTTTTCGCTTTTTCCAGACGCAGCGAGGTCAAGTAGCGCAGCGGCGTTATCCCGTAGCAAGCGCTGAACCGCTTGGTCAGCTGCGCCGGAGAAATGCCGAGATCGGCCGCGACCGTTCTCAGGTTCAATTGCGAGAACGCATGCTGCTGAATCAGCGACTGCGCTTCCTGCATCAGCGGGTCAGTTTGGATGCTTTTGGACGAAATGCTCTGCATAAAGCCTTCTCCAAGCTCATCGCAGTAAAGCAGCCATATATCCAGACAATAGTGCGAGTACTGCGGCAAGCTGATATCGGAAGGCCAAGATTGCCACTTGCGCATCAAATTGTAGTTATGGGTAAGGCGACTCGTATCAAACAGGCTAATTTTTCCGATCGGCAGCATGCTTTCATCATGGGGCGGCCCTTCGTCTGAGGGACGCCAGGTCAGTTCGAAGTAGTAGAACGTAAGGGGCGTATTGATCACCCGGCGAAAGGGGACGCCCGGCGGACAAAGCACCAGATCGCCGAATGTCGCGGAGCCTTTTTGGTCGCCGATCTCATAATAAAACGAGCCCGACTCGATCGCGAACATGACCCAAATGTCGTATGTATCCTCATATAGCAAAAAACGTTCTTTCTCAAGCCAGTAGATGCTGAGTTTCACACGCGGATGCAGGCCAGAGAGCATCGTTTTTCCCATCTGCTCGCTCCTCCTCTGTCCATGTTGTGCAGCGAAGTGAAATCCCTTTCATTATAAAGCAAAACGCGGGCTCCTCCAATGCTAAATTTGGGATCGCTTGGAAGGAGTCCGCGTTTTGCTATGACGAATTTCATTTCAAAGAACGTTGTGATGTGTCCCGGAGCTGGCGAGCAAACGATGAACGAATTAATCCAATAACTTCATCAACATAATTGTTGGTGCCGACCTTAGAGCATACACAGGTCAGGGCACTGGCCCTTTTAAGCATCCGCCCATCCTGTCACTGCTGCGCCTCCGACACGGCTACGATCATCGCGCTGACCGTCCATTCCCCCCGTTTGATGTCCTCGCTGCCCGTCCAGCTGCCGGTAATCGTCGCCTGACCGGGCTTCAGCTTCATCCCGGTAAGCACGATCGTTTGCCCGCCCTGCACGACGAACGCTTTATCGTTGTCGACCGTTGAGATCGTGCAGCGGAAACGAACCTTCACGTTTTTGTAGCTGCCCAGCTCGGCCAAGTTAATCTCCGTAAAGTCGGGCTTGATCCGGCTGAACGCGAATTGGCCGCTGCGGTATTCGTACAGCGATATCCGTCCCGCTCCTTTGCCGGTATCGTTGTCGACGGCCAGGACGCCCGGGCGCTCCTCTTGGTAGCCGTCGGCTTCGAAATCGAACAGCTTGCGCAGCCCGGACGACGTGTAGTCGTAGGCGATGTACCGGGAGGCGCGGTCCGCCGAGGCCGCTTGCAGCAGCAGTGCCTGCGCTCCTTGCTGGGCGGGGCTCTCCGCCGCTCGCAGCTCCTTGATCTTCGTGTTTTTGTCCAAGGACGCTTCCAGCGTGTCCACGGTTTTATCGCCCTTCATTCGGACGAGCACGAGCTTGTTATCGGCGGTAATCCCGGCGGCGTACACAAGCGCGCCGAACTGGGACTGGCCCGTTACGATGCTCGAGAAGGAGGCGTCCGGCAGCGCCTTTTGCAGCAGATGCTTCGGATCGGCCGTCGCCCAAGCGAGCTCGGCGTCCTTCAGCTTTGCGGACGTATCGCGGTAAGTGCCGAGCGTCTCGTACAGAGCCGTAGCCTCGGCAAATTTGCCGGCGCTAACGAGCTGATCGGCGGCCGCAAGCTGACTTTTGTAGCTGTCCTGAATCAGCTTTAACGATTTGGAGCTGGATACGGCCCAATCCTTGGCTACTTCGAATTGTTTGGCCGTCTGGAAGAATGTAGCCCAATCTTTGGCCGCCAGTTGGGCGGACAACCGGCCAAACACGACCTGCTCGATTTTCGGAAGCAGCCAGTCCGCCTTCCTGCCGTATTGCTCGTACAGCTTCTTCAGCCGGCCGCCCTCGTTGAATAAATCGGCGAGTCCTTTTTGGGCGTTCCACGTGTCGAGGCGGGCCGCATCGTAGGGCGTCAGCAGGGTGCGGATCTTCTCGTTTTTTTGCCGTTCTCCGCCGTAAAAATCCGCGGGCAGCAGCATCAGGGCGATGGCGGGCTCGTCCGAAAACGACTTGCCCGCGATCCCGGTCCGGATCTCGTTCTCCGCCTTCTCCGCGGCGCGTGCCAGCGCACTCGCCAGCTCGGCCTCGATGCTGTCTGCGGCGGCAAACTCCGCGAAGCTTTGGGCGACGAAGCCCCCTTCGGCGAGCGCTTCCTTCCGTCTCTCCCCGTATTCGGAATAGACGCCGATCAGTGCCTGGAGGTCGCCGTTCCGATCCGCACTTTGGATTCGCCCGGATAGTTGGCTGAGCTGCTCCCGTACAGCGGTCACCGGCTTCAATTCTTCCGCCTTTTGCGAGATATCGTCGTCCATGTAGGAGATCCAGCGGTTTTGCACGACTTTGGCCGCGTATGATTCCGCCTGCACCCAGTCCTGTTCCGCGTACAGCAGGAGCGCCCGCTCATAGTCTTTCACCTTCATGTAGCCGTTGTACAGCTTGCAGGCCGCAACGCCGAGCAGAACAAGCATGAGGACGAATGCGGCTGCCCGCAGACGTAAGGCGTTCCTATAGGATAGGGTAAGTTGCATCGGTCATTCCTTTCTATTAAGTTGAACGAATGATAAGTCCATTCCATTCCGAAAAAAATTGCTTGAAGCTTCAGACATCTTGTTTGGAGTGTCTCGGTTTGAATAGGCCTTCGGTTGGTAGACACTCCAAGCCAAAACTCGCTTTCAAGCTAATTTCTTTTCTCCATTCCATTTAGCTTATCATCGAGGTGACTAATTCAACTTAATTAAAACATTCCTTGAAAATCGGGATCGGAGGCGTAGCGGGTCTGGGCTTTTTCTTTACATTTCGCGTACAGCTCGTTGCGCTGCTGGACCGGCGTATCCGCTAGGAGCTTGCACAACCGATGAAACCTTTCCCTTGGCAATTCGTCTAAGTAATCAATGATGAAGCGAGGGTACATCTGTACATATTTTTTCATGCGCAGAGCGCTGCCGGCCATCGAGACGAGGAATTCCCGGCCGCCCTCCATCGCTTCGATTTGCGGACGGAAGGCGACGACGTAGTCGAGCGCGCTGTGCCGGACCAGCTGCCTGTTCACTTTGACCGCATCGCGCATGTACAGGACGAATTCCGGATCGAACTTTTTCGGGACGAGCGGATCGAGCTCCAGTTCCATGTCTTTACGGATGTAGAAGCGGCGCAGGCAGGCGATTTTACGCTGTTTGATGGACTCGTTGTTTAACAAATATCCGATCTCCCGGAGCTTCTCATACGCCTCCTTCGGATGGTTAGCGCTCATATCGCCGTCGGCCTCCTGCAGGTCGGCCCGGATTCCCTTGAGGATAGCCGGGGTATGATCGACGAGCACTTCATGGAACCGATACAGGTCGGCGTAAGGTTTGTATCGTTTGCGGAGAAGGAAGAGCAGGGCAAGGAACGCGGCTCCTCCGATCCCGGCGGCGGCGATCTGCATCCAATCGTTCGCCAGAACGACGGCCAGCGCCACAAGAGCTACCGCGCCGAATGCTTCCGCCATCGGCAGCACCCGGTTCAGGGAGGCGATATAGCGGGCGACGGGGATAAACTTCCCGGTTGCACCGCATTCCTTGCAGCGATCGTCGAACAGGACCGAGTAGGCTCCGCATTTTTTGCAAGTTTTTAAACGCTCGAAGGCGCAGGACGTGTTCCTGCTCGGGCGGAATTGGACGGCGAGCTTAGTCTGCATGGGTGCTGTCCCCCATCTTCAATCGGTTGATCAGGGAGGAATCGATCTGCTCGCGGGTTATCGCTTTTTTCTTATAGGCGTGATAAAACGCCCATTTTACTAGAAGGTATATCGCTGCGGCGATCAACAGGATGTAAGTCAGCATAGTCGGTCTACTCTCCCATTCTTTCAAATTGTGCGTTTATCCGCCCGCAAGCGGGCCGGATTGGCAGAAAACGATGGAAATTGTCGCTTCTAGAGGGTATCATAAACTTGTCAATTCTAGCATTCCGACCCATTTCGACACACATTCATTGTACTATCTGTCCGCACGTTTGACCACTTCTTTGCCGGACCGCCATGATTGCGATACATTTATAGAGGTAGAAATGAGTTTCAAAACCTTACAACCAGCTCTGCAACTAGCGAAGACTTACACGGGGGTGCGAATCGTGAACAAATTAACCAAACACGGCATCGGGTCGGCTCTTGCCTCCATCCTCATCGTTCTCCTGATCCTGGGGACAAGCCCGGCAGCCGTATACGCGGCGGACGCCGATCAGAAGATGGACGCGGTGCTCGCCATGGACGCAAGCACTTCGATGAACGATAGCGACAGGAACAAAGTGGCCAACGAAGCGATGAAGCTGTTCGTCGATATGGCCTCGATCAGCGGCGACAAAATCGGGGTGCTTTCCTATACCGACCAGATCATGAGGGAAAAAGCGCCGCTTACGATCAACTCGGCCAAAGATAAAGAGGAGCTCAAATCGTTTATCGATCAGCTGTCGAGAGGTCCTTATACCGATATCGCCGTCGGGGTAGCCGAAGCGGTCAAAATATTGGAGCGGGGCAAAGATCCCGGCCGTCATCCGCTGATCGTGCTGCTCTCGGACGGGAACAACTCCTTGAACAAGGGACGTACGCAGCAGCAATCCGATCAGGAGCTTCAGGCCGCTGTGAAAAAAGCCAAGGATCTCGGCATCCCGATCTATACGATCGGTCTGAACGCGGACGGGCAGCTCAATAAGGACGTGCTGGAGGGCATCTCGAAGGAAACCGGAGGCAAGTCGTTCGTTACGAGCACGGCGGACACGCTGCCGCAAATTTTAAGCGAAATATTCGCCAACCATCTGAAGCTGAAAGTCGTGCCGCTCACCGGTTTTACCGCAAACGGCGATTATCAGGACGTCATCGTCACGATCCCGAACGCCAATGTGATGGAAGCGAACATCTCGATCATGTCGGGCAAGCCGGTCGAGGTGAAGCTGTTCGACCCTTCGGGGCAAGAGCGAAAGGTGCCGTCGGACGGCGTCGTTTATTCCAAGTCGGCCGCTTACTCGCTCGTGAAGCTGCTGAAACCGGCGCAAGGCGACTGGAAGCTGCAAATTAAAGGGGTCAGCCAGGACAAAATCAACATCAATCTCGTCTACAACTACGACCTGGAGCTGGTAGTGAACGGGCTGCCTCAGACAGCGAAGAAAGGCGATTCGATCCAGGTGAACGCACTGCTTCAGTCGAACGGACAGCCGGTGGCGGATGCGGAATTGTACAAAAACTTGAAATCGGTCCTGCAGCTCACCGATCTGGATACGAAGCAGACGAAAGAAGTGCCGCTGACGAACAGCGGCAAAGATTTCACGGGATCGTTCACGATCGCTGATAGGCACAACTACGAAGCGAAAGTGCGTGTAGAGGATTCGAGCTTTTTCCGGGAAACCGCGCCGGTAACGATCAACGCGAAAGGAGCATCGGGCCAGCAACCGGCCCCGACCCCTACGACTCCTGTGGAGCCGGCCGAACCGGCCAAGCCGTTTCCATGGGTTATGGTGATCGGCGGAGCGGTTCTCCTGATCGTGCTGCTTGCGCTGGGCCTGTTCATTTTGAGCAAGGTGAAGCAGGCGAACAAAGGCTTTTACGGCCAGTTGGTCATCGAGATTATCGACGAGGATACGGGGGAGCGCTCCAGTCCGCAATACAGGAAGCTAAACGCCTTCAAGGGCAAAGTGAAGCTGCATCAACTGCTTCAGCTCGCGCCCGAATTCGCGGAGACGGACAAAATTGTATTTACCCCGGGCAGCGACTCGGTGTTTATAATAAGCCAGACGGATTGCTTGGTCGAGAAGTCGGGCAGAGCGTTCGACGTCACGAAGCCGAAGGAGCTCAAAAACAACGACCGGATCAAAATTACGCTGCAAAACGTTCATAAGTCGATTTGGCTCGACTATATTCATTAATTCGGATTATGAGACTGTCGATTCATTATGAACAACCGAGTGGAAAGTGAAAAGATTGCCTTCTGGCGAGTTTTGTCTGGAACCCCAAACCTTAAAATCCTTTAAAATCAAGGGATTCCGGACAACCTGTCTGAGCAGAAGAAGGCAACTTTTCACTTGGAACGACCAGTTAACAATTCTACACATTTAATCGACAGTCTCATTACACCCATTAGGAGGAACCTACCATGAAGGCAGTCGTCAAAGAGCATATCGAGCAGTTGGACGTATCCAAGGGCGGCGGGATCGTCAGCGACAAGATCCGGGTCGACACGATCGACAACCCGATGCTGGTCATCGGACTCGGCGGGACGGGCATCGACGCGCTGCTCCGCTTGAAATACCAGATCAACCGCAGATTCAAGCTGCCGGAAGATCCGATCTCGAAGAAAAAGCAGGACAAGCCGGACAACGTCGAATTTCTCGCGTTCGAGACGAACGAGCACGACCGGAACAAAAAATACCGCGGCATCGGGCTTGACCCGCTGACCGAATACGTGCTGCTGTCCAACCCCGAGGTGGGTGGCCTGCTTCAGAACCGGAGCCTGCTTGAGCCTCACGTCAAAGACTGGCTGTCGCCGGAGCTGCTGATCACCGACGGCATCAATGGAGCGTCGGGCATCCGGCAAGCCGGAAGACTGCTGCTGTTTACGAAGATCGTTCAGGTCGTGCAGGCGATCGAGAAGAAAATCAAAGCGCTGTCCGTCGGCACGAACAAAAAACTGATCGTCTTCCTGCTGACAGGGCTGTCGGGCGGCACCGGAAGCGGCTGCTTCCTCGACATCGCCTACATTACGAGAGGGCTCATCGAGCGCGACTACGGCGACTCCGGGGTGGACAAGATCAATATGTTCGGCTATCTGTTCATGCCGGACGTCAACCTGTCGAACAAGAGCATCTCCGACCATACGCGGGAGTACATCAAGAAAAACGGCTACGCCGCCCTCAAAGAGCTCGACTACTGGATGAACGTCAACGAGCGCAACGAAAGGTTCAAGCAGCAGTACGGCAGCATTTTGTCGGTGAATTCTCCGGTCGCACCGTTCAACTTCGCGCATCTGATCTCGGCGACCAATCTCGAAGGAACGCTGCTCGAGAACGGTTACGACTATTGCATGAACGTGACGGCGGAGAAGATCACGACCTTTATGGCCAGCGAAGAGAAGCAATCGGGCGAAGAATTCGCCATTCACGACTATATGAGCAACATTCATACGAACATCGCCCAGATGCCGAAGCAGTATGCGGCCAACTATCAGTACAACGTCATCGGGGCTTCGTCGGCCGTACTGCCGATCGAGGAGATGACGACGTTTCTCGCCTACCGGCTGTTCAAAAAGATGGAGAGCATGTTCGACGCCGCTCCTTCCCAGGAAGATGTGGAGAAGCTGGCGCGCAAGCTCGAGATCGACCCGGACTCCGTGCACCGGGAGTTCAACAAGCGGGTGCCGGAGCCGATTCCCGGCTACCAGAACAGCGAGCGGCTGAGCTACAACAACGTCATTAAGCAGCAGGTCGTCAGCATCGATACCGAGCTGGAGCAAAGCTTCCTGTCCCGCGCGCGGGAAGAGTATATCAAGTCCAAGAAGCAGCTTCCCGGAGCGTGCCTCGAACGGTTCATCGAGCAGATCAACCGGATGTTTTTGAATCCGGAGCAAGGGCCGTTTTACGCGTCGCGGGCCATTTTCTCCAATAAAGGATACAGCCTGCTGAACCTGATCAGCTCGTATATCGAGGCGCTGAAGGAGAACGTGTACCGGATTCCCCAGGACGTCGAGGCGGCCAAGACGAGCGCCGGCCAGAAGCTGGGCGACGCCCGGAGCGCCTTCATCTCGCGCGACAAAAAGAAGGACGCCTACATCGAGGCGAAAATCCAGGAGTATCTCCTATACGCGGACCGCGAGCGGATGGAGCAGATGATCGAGTTTTACGAGGATCTGTACAACCTGCTGAACGACCAGAACTCGCGGATTTATTCGATTTTTACGGAAATCTTGAACGCCCTCAACCGGATCTTCGAGAAAAACGGCGACATCCTGATCAACGGGGACGAGCAGGTCGACCACAAAGGCAATAAAACGTACTTTTGGAACGTCGTTAACGTGCCGGACATCGAGAAGCTGATCGGACGGATGATGGACGACAAAAATGCGGGCGATCTGATCCGCGACTTCACCGGCGAGCTGCTGCGCAAGACGAACCAGTGGATCCGGGAGCAGGATATTGACATCGTCGGCTCGATCTCGGAATTTTTGACTGACCAGTTCGGCGAGCTGATTACCCGTTCGATGGAGGATTTCCTGGCGATCAAGTACGGGCAGGATGAATCGATCGAGAAGGTGATCGAGCGGATTATCGCCAAGCGGCTCGACGACGAGGCGATTCCCGTCTTCCACCTGAGCAACAGCGCGGGCAGCTTCCATTTCCCGGAATGCGGATTCGTATCCGTACCGGCCGATGCTCCGAACATTTTCAAGGGCGTGAACGGCTTCAAGGAGTTGGCGCTCGGCAAGACGAAATTTACGATCAAGGAAAGCCGGGTCAAAAACCGGATCTTCTGGCTGAATACGAAAAACGGCGTTCCTCTGTTCGCCTATTCCCCGCTGAAAGTGCTGGAGGAAAGCTACGAGAAGACGATTCTCGAGCCGGAAGGCGTCGGACGCCACCTTGTGCAGACGGAGAAGACGAACTGGACGTATCTGCCTTCGCCGATCCCGGAGAAGTCGTGGGGAGACGTGTACGTCAACTCCCGCGTCCGAACATATAACCACGATGTCCGGACGTTGTTCGGCAAGGCGGTATCGTTCGGCTGCATCGCGGAGAAGTCCGGCACCGCCAATACGAGCAGCCGGTTCGAATGCTACATGACGAAACCGTTCGATATTCAGGCGTACACCGCGCAGTACCCGATGCAGCTGGAAGGCGGGAAGATCAACTTCGGCGAGCTGAAGCGATGCATCGCGGGACTCAAGGAGCTGCTCCAAAACGGAATCGAACGCGTGGAGACGAAGGACATCTTCAACAGCACCTCGGAGGAGATGGCCAAGGAAAACCTGGTCCGTTCGCCGGAGATGATTGAGCGTCTGCGCAAGGAAGTGGCGAAGTACGAGCAGATCCGCGCCAAAATCGCTGAGCTGGAGACGTTGCTGAATTCGCATCAGGACGAGGAGAAGCTGCTGGACCGGTTTATCGAGGCGATGTATACGAAGACGATTATGAAGCGGGGCGCCCAGTACGTCTACGATCACGACGCGGATGAAGAAACGTGGGAACCGTTCGTTAATTTGATGAAGGTGAACAAGTTTTACGAGTTCGTCATCTTCGAGCAGATGCGGGGGCTTGATGCCAAGCGGCAGGCGCTCTTGCAGCGCAAGGCGTCCAAACGGAGCGAGCAGATGACGGCTTCGGACGATATATCGGGGCTGGTCGCAGCCCTGAAGGAAATGGCGGCCGCATACCAGGAGTCGAAGTCGGCGCTTGACTACGACCGGGGCGATTACGCTAACGGAGAAGAGATGTACCGGTTCTACAAGCAGGTTGCGGCGAAAGTGAGCGATATGCTGAGAACGGTGCAGTAACGGCGGCACAACTTACAGCGAGTGGAGGTAGCGCGCGTGAAGGAGAGACTATGGGCATTCGCCGGCGAATTCGACGCCCGGGCCGACAAGCTGGCGTATGAGAACGACGGACAGCGAGGCATTCATCACCCGCTCGTCTTTGCCTTTATCGGGGACAAGAGTCTGGATGCGCTGACCGCTGTGTACGAGTGGAACGAAACGAAGTGGAGCAACAGCAGAGGCGTCGTTTATTTGCATCTGTATACGGATAAGACGCTGGAGCGGGACAATGTGTTCGGCTTCCGCCTCGATGCCCCGATTGCGGACCGCAAGACGGTCAGGCCGGAGCTTCACCGCCGGTTTCACGACGATTCGGCAAAGCTGGCGGAGCTGAACCGCACCGTCCGGCAGCTCGGTACCCGGCTCGCGGAGTTCGGCCGTGTCTACGCCTCATTCCAGCAGGTGAATATCGCGGTCGTGACGATGGCGGACGATCCGTGCAATGTCGTCTTGCCGGAAGTCGCGCTGCTGCTTAAAGCGGTGCTTGGCGAGTCGTTCCAGCAAATCCAGACCGATCTGCACGGATTGATCCGGGAGAAGCAGGGGAACGGGGATTTTGCTTACTCCGCTTCGGTTAGCGTAGCTTTTATGCGGGAGCTGGAGCGGATTCAGGACCGCCGTTACAGCTTCAGCGCGCCGCTGCAGGTGACGGAGGACGGCATCCGGCTGCTGGTTGAGCACAAGGAGGCGCCGCTGTTCGATCTCGTTTATCTGCTCAGCGACAAAAACGAACAAGGTCTCTTCGTCGAAGGCAGCATGGAGGCGAACTACGAAATCATTTGCAGCCTGTGCCTCTTGAAAAACCGGAAGACGGCCGCTGAAACGGACCGCAGGCTGGAGACGTATAACAATCAGCATTACAAGCAGCATATCGGTTCCGGCAGCGGGGGCGGCGTCTACTCCACGGCGGGCTTCTCCAAAGTAAAGCGTCCGAACAAGGCGATCGCGCTGACGGTGCTGCATCATCTGACTCAATCGGTTACCGGGCTGCTGAAGGAGCGGAGCAAGGTCGACCGCAAGACGGCCGTAGAGCTGCTTCAGACCGATTCCGCTTCGATCGAGCGGAGAACGGAGACGCTTATGCCGGAACGCGGCAAGCTCGAGGAGATGAACGCGCTGCTGGCTTCGCCGGTCTCCTTCGACGAAGTGAAGTCGATGACGCTTGCGGAAGCGGAAGAGGCCATGTACGGCCGGCATGCGGGGAATTTTTTCCGAGAGCAGTTCGCGGATAAGGCGCAGCGGAAGCTGGAGCAGCTCGATCTGGAGCGGGAAGGCTGGGAAGCGCTCGAGCGGAACATCATCGGCAACCCGCGTTTCGGCGTATACGCCGCCTATGCCTGGACGAACGAGAAGGAAGATGCGGCCGTGTACCAGGAACTGCGGCAAACGGTCAAGGAAACGGCGAAGCAGCTGGAGGAAGGGCGGCACAGGCTCGAGGCGCTGCTCGGGGAATCGGTCGATATGCAGCCGTTCCGCCGCGTGCCTTTTATGAAGAAAAGCACGCTAAAGCATTTCAGCCGGTACTTGTTCGAGCACGTCTACGGCGAGCGGCTGGAGCTGCTGTATCTGGAAATGAAGCTGGCGCTGCTGAGACGGTACGAGGCGGTGCTGGTCCGGCTGCATGAGCGGGTAAGACCGAGAATCGAGCAGCTTCACGAGCTGGAAAACCGGATCCGCGAGGTTAGCCGGCAAAGCGTATCGGAAGCCGACGATTATCTCGGACGCAACATATCGGAATATTACGCTTCGGTCGTCCAAGGTGTCATCAAAGATTTGCAAGGCAAACGCGGCGACGAGTTCTGGTTCGAGGACCGGTATATCGGCGGGGAAGCGATCCAGTTCAAGGAAGGCGCGGAGCCTTTCCTGGAGAGGCTGATCGAGCTGTGCCGCAGAGAGGTGTTTCTGTACGAGCCGTTCCGCGAGTCGTTCGAGGACGAGCTGATCCGCAGGGCGAACGTCACCGTCCGGTTCGACGACCGAGATCAGGTGTTGTCCAAGGAGCAGCTGTTCCGGGATTTGTACGATACGCTGAGGCAGCGGGCGACCGTTCATCTCGACGTATACAACTATACGCAAAAGCACCGGTACGAGGAGCATTACTTTTTCGGCGATGCCGACAGCGAGTTTATCCGGTACGCGTTCGAGGTGGACCGGGACAGCCGGACGCACAAGCTGGGCTGCGTGCACGAGAACCGCAACAGCGGCATCGAGAAGCTGATTCTGATGGGCGGCTTCCGGATCGAGGACCTGCTCGTGTTCCGGAACGGCAGGAAGTATTATGACAGCTACCGCGAGAACGGGTATCAGTTCCACGCCGTGCAGTTGGACTAGAACAGGTTGTGCGGCTGGGGGTTGGCTGTTGGCGGGGGAACGTTCCGGCCGATTGAAGAGACTGGCCGGTTTGCCGGACGGCTTTTGCGGCGATACCCGCTGGAGATAGCGTCCAGTCGCCCGTGCTGCGAATGCCCGGCAGACAGCCGCCAGCCGCCGGTTGCTCCCCGGGTTCTGGGGCCAAGAGCCAAGAGCCAAGAGCCAAAAGCCAAAAGCCAAAAGCCAGGTGCGCAGATAACAGTCTCTAGCAGCTCTTATTTTAGGTAAAATAACTCGTCCTTCCCGAATACGAGTCTTTAGCAGCTCTTATTGTGGGGTGTTTCTGCCGGATAGGGGGATTTTGCCTAAAATAAGAGTCGCAAACGTCCGCTAATTGGCGCGTGTTCGAGGAAATCGCGATAATAAGAGTCGCAAACTAGGCTGTCGATTCACTGTGGACAACCAAGTGGAAAGGGAAAAGATTACCTTCTGGCGAGTTTTGTCTGGAATCCCCTACCTTACAATCCTTATTCAATCAAGGGATTCCGGACAACCTGTTTGAGCAAAGGTAACTTTTCACTTGGAACGGTCTGCTAACACTTCTACACAATGAATCGACAGGCTCGCAAACGTCCACTAATTAGCTTGTGGTCCCGGGTTGTGAAATTTCGCCAAAGGGGGGAGTCGGCGGTGTACCAACGAAAAGTGAATATACTGCTGCTCGTATGCAGTCTGATCGGCGGGCTGGCCGGATTCGCGGTTGGAGAAGTCATACTCGCCGAGTGGGAGGGCCGGATTCCAAACGCGCTGCTGATGGGCGCTTATTTCGGCCAGCTGGCGCTGTGGATCGGCCTCATGTGCCTGATCGCCGAGCTGGTGTCTCCGAAGCTGAACGGCAAAGGCTGGCGGCTGCGGTATGCGAAGGACGGCTGGAAGCTGCTCGTTCCCGCGACGCTTGTGCTGCTGCTCGTCTCGGGCGCTTTGCTCCAGCTGGTGTACGGTCTGCATCTGGGCGGCTTCAAGCCCGCACAAAATATTGTCGTCGCGATCGATGTGTCGGAGAGCATGAAAGAAACCGACCCGAACCGCGAAAGTTTTCGCGCAGCCAAAGAGCTCGTACAGACGATGAAGCCGAGCAAACGCGTCGGCGTACTGACGTTCAGCGATCAGGCCGAGCTGCTTCATCCGCTTACGTCCGTCTCGAGCCAAGCCGCGAAGGATGCGGTCATCGGCAAGCTGGACAGCTACGGTCCGCCGATCGGCGGCACGAATATCGAAGCAGCGCTGGCCATGGCGATGCAGCAGATCGAAGCCGATCAGACCGATAAGCGAAGAAGCATGGTGATCCTCATCTCGGACGGATACAGCGACGTCGATCTGAATCGGGCGCTTCATCCGTATACGAGCAACCAGATCATCGTGAATACGGTTGGCGTCAAATCGCAGGACGTCCAAGGCAACGAACTGTTAAGGAATATTGCATCGAGGACGGGCGGCGAGTACCACAGCGTCGATGACGTCCAGAAGCTGACGAACGTATTTGAGCAAATATACAGGGCGAATCAGAGCTGGCATCTGGTCGGCGAACGGACCGGACCGGCCGCGGGCAGTCTCCTGTACGCATTAGAACGGATCGTCATCGTGGCTGTAATCGGACTGCTGATCGGCTTGTCGCTCGGCATTATATTCGATAACCGCTTTCTGGCGCGTTCCTTCTCCGCCGGCGGGGCGTTAGCCGGACTGTTGGCCGGGCTGATTCTCGAGCAAGGGCTGCAGAGCGGCGATTTCCCTTTCTGGGCCGTACGGGCTGCCGCCGATCTGACGCTGGCCGCCGTGCTGTCGCTGGCTACGCTGCTTATCCCGTTCAAGGAGAGCCGGGGAGCCGAAGAATCGGGAAATGGCCCGTTCAGCCGCTTCCGGAAAAACACAGCCACCACTTTCGGGCAGCAGCAAGGGAACGTGAATAAGAGGTTCAGATAAACAGCTGACTGACTATACAAGTTGAACTCACTGTACTCCATGGATAAGCAGCATGTATTTAGGAACCTACTTAGTTAAAAAGCGAGTTATATAAAGTCATCTCTCCAAGAAGGAGGAACGCGCGGATGCAATGGAGCGACGAGCTGTCCGGGACAAGCCGGATCACCGAGATGCGTCACCGGGTACAAGGCAACGAGAGTGTGTTGACGTGGAAATGGCCGGCGGGTATTGACTTCGTCTATGTGTACCTGTTCCCGGCCGAGGCGGAGCAACCTCCGGAACAGCGGCTGCCGGCTGCGATGAAGCTGTATACGCGCGAGGAGTACAAAGCGAAGGCGGGGTACCGTGGACGCCTCGATGGGATCGGACATTATGCATATCGCGTCTACCCGTGTGTGCGCAAACCGGAAGGCATTGTCGTGCTGCGTCAGGAAGACGGGGACAACCTCATCCGGTTCGCTGCCGCCAAAGCCAGAATCCGGTATTCGATCAAAACCGGCATGGCTCTGTTCCGCAAATACCAGCCGGTCCGGATCGAGCTGACGAGCGAGGTTGCCGTTCCGAAGGAAGCGTTGTGTTACGTCCTGAAAGAAGGCGGGATGCCGCTACATCCGGAGGACGGAACGGTGTATCCGTTCATCGACGATATTCAGCCGGGACGAAACGTGCTGCCGGACATCGAAATTCCGAAAAACAGCCGGATCAAATTGTTTTTTACAGACGGTAAAAAGTACGGCGAGCTGTTCGAACTCATACCGGAATAAGGAGTGGACGAAGCATGCTGCAGTTTTTGAAAGGAATGTTTGAGAAGAAGCCGCCGGAGAAAGTAAAACCCGAGTTTTATCCGATCGTATGCCCGTTTTGCTTCAGCAAATTTAATCCCGATGCTGTAGTGTTCCGGGCGGCGCACCACGTAGAGGACGATCAGGATTACGCGCTGCAGGAAGACGAAGCGTTGAACAAATACCGCGGGCGGTTCAATCTGTCCCCGATCGATGAGATCGAAGCGGTTATCGAGCCGTTCTCCATCCCGGACGAATCCAAAATTTATTCCGGCAAAGTGCTGGTCGGCGTAAACGACCGTTATGGCCGGGTAACCCGAAAGCGGCTGTGCCCCAATTGTCATAACGAGCTTCCGATCACGTCGGGGAAAGTCGCCAGCAACATCATCTCAATCGTCGGGGCTTCCCAGGTCGGCAAATCGGTGTACATGACCTCGCTCATTCATACGCTGCAGCACGCCACCGCCTCGAATTTCAATGCGGCCTGCATCCCGCTTAACGCCGAGATCAGCCGCCGGTTCCGGCAAAACTACGAGGAGCCGATATTCGAACGGGGCACGATGCTGGAAATGACCCAGAAGGAAGAGAAGCAGGAGCCGTTTATTTTCCAGTTCGTCTTCAAAGGGGAAGACGTAGCTCCGCTCACGCTCGTCTTCTTTGATGTCGCCGGCGAGATTATGACCGACCGCGATTTGCTCGACCTGTACGCGGCCCATATCAAAAACTCGTCGGGCATTCTGTTCATGGTCGATCCGCTGCAAATTAAAACGATCCGCGACAGGCTGCTGCTGAACGTCGGCAATCAGGCCGGCGAATTCGCAAGCCGTTACGACGAGCCCCGCGAGGTCGCTATTACGATGTTTGAAAATTTTATCGGGCATCAGGACAAAGCCAAAACCGACATCCCGACCGCCGTTGTTTTGACCAAAAGCGATATGCTGCAGCATCTGAAGGAGGAAGACGGGGAGTACATCCGCTCGAACAGCAACGTATTCCGCGACGTGATTCATCGGCAGCATTTGAATATGACCGAATTTGAAAACATCAACGGCGAAATACGCCGGTTTCTGGAGAAGGTCGACCGGCCGTTCAAAGACGCGTTGGACGTCTACTTTACAGATACCGCCTACTTTGCCGTATCGGCGCTCGGGTCCAACCCGGTGGACCGGAAAATTACCGGGGTCGTGAATCCGTGGCGCGTTGACGAGCCCTTCGTATGGCTGCTCTACAAGCTGAATTATATCGAGGGGAGAGAAGGGGGCGAAGGCAGTTGAGCCAGAGCGGGAAAATCCAGCAGCAATACTATACGCGCGGCCGGTCAGGCGTGTTCCGGACGAACGAAGGGCTCGATACGGTGGCCAAATCCCCCTCTCTAGACAACAACTTCATTAAGAAGACGCTTCATCCGTTTTGCCTGTATCATGCTCCGCAGGAGCTGCGGCAGCGGGGCGAAGAGGACGTGTCGAAGTATCCCGAATCGCTGACCGTATTTACGGCGGAAACCGGGGAGCTCGTCATCGGACGGGGCGTATTTGCGGGGGCGGATTTTACAGGGCAGCGGGATACCGTGTTTCTGCACCATTACATCGTCCCGCAGGAGCTAGCTGAGTCGGTGTACCGGCTGCCGAACTCGATTTTCCGGATCACCGGCTTTGCAAGCAAATATAACGAAGAGATCAAGGAGCTCCCCGAGCTGGACGAGCTGGAGTACGACAAGCAATCCTACGTAACAGGCCAGCAGCATATGCTGGACCGGCTCGGAATCGACGAAGCGTTGTTTAAACAGCTGCTCTGGTCGGTATGCATGTCCATCTCCAGCAACAAAAAGGTGTACATTGCGCTCGACGTAGACGTCACCGAAAGTTCGCTGTATGCGAATCAGCTGCTTGAGCTTTTGTATCATTGCCTGCCGTATGGAATGCGCCGCAAGTTCGGCTTTACGACGTATTCGCACGAGCCGCAGGGCAAGAAGTATATCGACGTGATGGTAGTGGAGAAAAGCAGCATCCGGGCCGGCGACCGCCAGATCGACAAGGATTACTTGTTCGATTTTCCGAATCGCAGGTTCGTCAATACGGAGCCTCCCGGGGCGGAGATGCCTTATCTGGATTTTGCCTGGGCGTACCGGGGACAGCCTGCGGAGCTGGAAGCTTTTTTCGATTTCGCCGAAGAAGCGCTTCAAGACGTGGACGCTCAGACGGCGGCATCGCTGCCGGCCTATCATCAGTTGAACGTGCTGTACCAGATCGAGCAGGGCGGCGAAGATATTTATGAATCGAAGAAGGAAGCGATCGTTACTAGCATCCTGACCTATCTGAACGATCGGAATGTCGAGAGCAAGCCGCGGCTGGACGAGCTGTTCTGGCAACTGGCGGAGCGCGAAATCTCGCTGTTCGGCAAAGGCCATATCTTGTCGCTCGGTTACGTGGAAGCGATGATCGACTATTACCGGATCGGCGGCTTAAAGGAAAACCTGGTGTTTTCGCTGATCAAGCTGCTCTATAACGGCTGGAACTTCCACGAAGACAGCGGTTATCCGAACCGGGTATTCGACGCCGTCCTCAAGCACGAGGAGCTGTTTCAGGCCGTTGCCCATAAAATGCTTGCCACCGAGCAGTTCGCGCCTGTGCTGCAGGCGTATATGCTCGACCGGATTCAGCAGGCGGGCACGATGCAGGCTTTGCAGGAAGAAATCTCGTTTTGGCTCAAACATATCGAAGATGCGGTCGGCTCCGCTTATTTCCAGGAACAGCTGATGCGCAGAACGAAGGAGCTGCTCGAGAAGGACCGCGAACGGATCGCGTCGGGCGGTAGTCTGAACGTGTTTTTGGATATGCTGTACAAAAGCGATACCGGCAACACGAAGCGGCTGCAGCGTTTTTATAACGATCTGGACGTGCACGCGCAGAAAACGATTATCGGCAAGATCGATCTGGACCAAGTCACGCTGCAGCAGCTGGAAAGCATGAAATATATGCTGGGCAATCATTCTCACGTGTTGACCGAAAGTCTGGGTCCGAGAGATCAGGCCGTATTCCATACGCTGCAATGCGCTTCCTATTTGCTGCGCAACGTCAATTCGAAGGAAGCCGAGAGCTACATGGTGCTGAGCCGGCTTATGCCCAAGGAGCTCGATCAGCTTCAAGCGCTGCTGCAGCGAGTGTTGAAGGGACGGGCCCGCCCGGAAAACTACGAGAAGATCGCGTACGCCTTCTATGAGAACGGGCTGGAGCCAGGCGAATGCTCCTTCGCCTTTATGCAGATGCTTGCGTACATCCGGCAGGAGGCGGACCACGCCGATGAGATTTATGATTTTATCCACTGGTCGGCCGGATACGCTTATTTTCACCTTCCGAACATGGCGATGACGAAGGAATACGAAGCGGCGCTTCGCGGTTATTTTCTCAGGTCGGACCGCGGAGCCTTGAATAAGAAAAACGTCTGGCTGAAGCTGAAAAGCATCCCGAACGCCTCCATGCGGAAAGTGCTGGCTGATATCCGGCTGGCGCAGGCGAATCCGCTCATCCGGTTCATGAAGGGGAACCGGAAAATGCTCATTCAATTCGGAAGCATATTCGCTGGAGTGGCCGTGCTGGTGACGATCGGAATCGTCGGGTACCAGACGTGGTTCCAGCCCGTCCAGCCGGTGCAGCAGGTGCCGGGCGGAGACACCGGGCAGAACGATCCGCTGCTTGGCCCTCCCGCTCCCGGGACGGAGTCGGGTACCGGCGCGTCAACAGGCACTTCGCCGGGCAGCCAGCCCGGAAGCGGAACGCCGTCCGGCAGCGGCACTTCGCCGGGAGGCACGACCATCGTGCCGCCGCTGAGCGGCCAGCCGCCAATCGGCAATGGCAGCGGCACCGGAAGCAATGGTGGAGCTGACGCCGGCACCGGCGCGGGTTCCGGAACCGGAAGCAACACGGGGACGGGAACGGGCTCAACAGGCGCAGGTGGCGGCGGCGGAATCGGATCAGGTGCAACAGGTATGGGCCCAACTGGGACCGGGGCAAGTACCGGTACCGGCAGGCCTTAACCGGTTTTCGTCTTAACTGGCTTCCGCCGTTTCCGGTCGAATGCAGCTAACGTACCGCTGCAGCTGGCGATGGTAGATTGGCAGGCGGTACATGACTTTTGCGCCGGGGCGTAACGTGATAGACGGAATCCGTTGGTGCTTCTCGCACAATTCGGACCATGGCGTTGTTACAGAATAGACTGCTTGGGCATTCGTTGCTCAAGCAGTTTTTTTATCATTAAAAAGTTTTACTAAAGCATTAAAGTGGTGGAGTGAAACATTCTTTATTAAGAAAAGTCTCTGCTTAAACGCAGACTCATTCCTCGCGACGCGGCAAAGACTTCGTTAGAAGCTTTCATAATAGGCACCAAGCGCCGTAGGGCCGTTTATCGCGGAAGCCGATCAACGTTAGGAGGCGTCTGCTTTTTATACTTCGTCCTGCACAAAGACTCTTATCTCTAAGTTGTGGCAGGCTAACACATTTCCGAATGAATGCAAAACCGACGATTTTTTGCCGTAATGTGAGGTGCCTATCGTAAAAAGTCCTTCGCACATGTCGAGCGATTCCCCGCACAGGCAGGCGCAGCCTAATAATAAAACCGGCAACCGGCATGCCCCTCAAATTTTATTCCAACCCCGGAAGGACTTCGTTTCGGCGGAGCGAACCTATATGTACGCAAACAAGTAAAATACAGCAATGTGCCGGATGGCTTTTCACGCTACGAAAAGAGTTGGGATGGGAGATGAGATCATGCCGAATGACGAAACGGCATCGCGGGCGGCGTGGACGCCGATCGATTGGGGAAGGGCGGGGGAGAACGAATATACGCGCCGGTTGTCCCGGGTGCTGCTGAAGTGGACCCGGTATGCCAACGAACAATACGCGGATTGGCCGGACCGGGAGAATTGCGGACATTTCTTCGGGGGCTCTTACTGGTACGGTATCGAGAGCGCTTACACAGCTGCGGTATTCGCGGCGGTCGGCACGATGCCCGAATACGACGAAGCGGTTACCGGCATGCCGCAGCAGGAGGTGCGAAGCAAAGCGATCCGGGCCATCCGCTATTTAGGCTTTACGCATGATACGGGTCCGGAGGAATGTGTTCGAGTAGAAGGGCCGAATCCGCATTGCAGCCGAAAAAAGTGGGGAGGACGGGGGGATACGTTCTTCCGGGCGAGCCAGACCGGGACGGTCGTACACGCGATGGCTTGCGCAGCCTGGCTCCTTCACGACGAGCTGGACGAGGAAACCAAGCGGCTCATGGAGACAGTTCTGGAATATTACGCCGACTGCTATAGCGCGATGAAACCCGGCACCGGCGTCTACTTCGACACGCAGTGCGAGGAGAACGGCTGGACGTCGTCGGGAATCGGCGCCGCCGCCGCCCTGCTGCCCGACCATCCGCGCGGCGGAGAGTGGAGACAAGCGGCGCTTCGCTGGGCGCGCAATTCGGTGACGACACCGGGCGATAACGTGAAGCGGACCGAAGGAGTGTCCACGGTTACGTTTCATCCGGACTATACGACGGAAAACCATGCATTCGTCCATCCTTCCTATATGATGGCAGGGATCTCGCTGCGCGGGTTGTATGCGCTGCTGGAGATGATGGCGGGAAGTCCGGTCCCCGAACAGTTGACCGTGGGCAACGTGCCGATGTACGAGCGGACGATCAAGCTGTGGAGCTATACGGACGGAATCCCGGTGCCGATCCAAGGGCAGGACTGGTGGTATAATCTTCATCACGCTTCGATGATGTGCCATGCGTTTATCCATGTCCTGCACGGCAACCCGGACGCCGCCGCCCTTGAACGTACGGCGCTTGAATTCGTCGAGAAGCTGCAGATCAGCAATACGAGAGGCTGCCTGCTGGAGCAGAACGGGGAAGCATGCATCGTGACCGAAGGCCATCAGACGGCCAAGGAGATGGAATTCGGTTGCGCGCATAGTGTGCTGATCGCATACTTGCTGCACCGTTTCGGCGGAGCGGGGACGGAGCCGTCGGGAGAGAGCGACTTAAGCGAGGCTGTCAACGGAGTTCACTACTACCCGTACGGCAGCTCGATCGTTCACCGGACGGATGCATCGTTTTCCGCCTTCAGCTGGCGCAATCACGTCATGGCGATCACCCTGCCGCGGAACGGAGTGTGGAGCGTCACGCCCGCATATTCGAGCTTCATCGGCGAGGTCGAGTTCGAAGGGGAACAACCGGGTGTGGCGTACAATGAGACGACGCCGGTCGAATGCGACGAGCAGCATCTGCACCGGTTCAGCGACGGCTTCGGGGCTGTCGCCGAGCTTCAGCGCGGCAAGGGAGGCAAGCTGCTCCAGCGTATCGGCTTCGTGTCGCTTCCGGACGGGAGAAGCTTCTATGCCGAACGCATTCGCGTCCAGCGGCCCTGCACGATCAAGAGGCTGTCGACGGGCCTGATCGGCATCCGCAACGAGCGTTACTCCGCGCTTCCCGGTTATGCGGACGGCTCGAAAACGGTGACCGTTCCCGGCAGAACGAAGCAGTTTGAAGGCTATTACGGACAGGACCCCGACATCGTCGAATCGTTCGGACCGGTCCCTTACATCAACGTTAACGGGGAGATCGGATACGTCGTAATCGGCTCGGACAACGTTACGTATTGGAATCGTCACCAGTATGCGAAGTGGAAAGGCGTGGAGGACGTTCTGACGCTGAATGCCAGAAGCGGGCTTCTCTTCGATGGACCGGCCGAGCTTCCCGTATTTGCCGTACTGGCCCTTCCGAACGCCTCGGCCGAGCTGACCCGCGAGTCGGCTAACGCCACCCGCCTTTTGTCGGCACGAATGGACGATTGCATCGTAGCGGAGACGGATGCCTACATGATCTTCGTCAATTTAAGCGGACGACGGACGGAATATCGAGTGACAGCCGCGCGAGCCGGCCGCAGCGTCCAACTGTTCGAAGGGGAACAACGCGTGGACGCCGGTCATGTCGTTCGCACCGGAACGGTCGAGGCCGGTTATGCCGGCTATGCCGCGAGCCGGTTCCGGCTTGAGCTGCCGGAGTCTTTACCGGCTCCATACAATTTGACGGTGACCGTGTCCGGCGCCCGGGTTTATGTGACGAATGAAGCCCGCAGCGTCTCGAACTGCACCATAACCGTAACCGATACCGGATCATCCGGTTTACGGCGCGAGGTAAGCATAGAGGGGCTTTGCACATCGGTGTTCACATTTGACCGCTAAGATCGCGCTCTTGCCATAATACGGATTGCAGCACCGCCGGATGAGGACGGAACGGGGACGGACGAACAATCGATCGTTTTGATCGAGCCCCCGGTTACCCGCGCCTTGTCCGGCTTTTCTTAAGCGGCACTGCTACCGGGCTTCCGGCTTCATCTTGCCTGCGGCTCCGCCGGGTCCGCTGTTTTCGGCTTTTCGCAACGCATGGGCGCCTATAACCACTAATGGAAACACAATCGCGTACAAAAAGTCGAGATACGGCCAGTAGCGGGTGATCAACGTCTGGAAATGGACGATATTCGGGGCGATGGCGATGGACAGGGACACGAGCAGCATGCCCCCGGGCAGCAGAAGCGGCTTGTAGCCGTTCAGCTTGAACGTTTGCGCGATCCCCAGATGAAGCGCATAGACGTATATCGTAATTTTAAAATACGCGCTGATAAACCACATGATCGCCATAATCGCTTCCAGCCTCTCCAGAAACAAGCCAACGCTTATTTTCTTGGCAAGCGTATACGTGGGATACAGCTGGCTGCCGGATACATAATGTCCGAGAACACAGATGCATAACGAGACGACCGTGATCAGCACCAACCCTCCAAGCACGGCGCCGACGATCAGGCTTTTGCCTGCCTTCTCGCGGTTGGTCACGTAGGGGGCGATCATGAGCAGAATCACAAGCTCCGTGTAAGGAAACGCGGCAGCTGTGAGAGCTCCGCGCAGCACAGGCTTGACTCCTTCCCCCAAAACCGGCTGGATGTTCCTGAAGTCGATTTGCGGGAATAGAAAAAGAACGAATGTGGTAAACAGCAGCAGAAACCAGGGAAACAATATTTCCGCCGTACGTGCGATCGGCTCAAGGCCCTGTGCGGCGCCGAACAAAATGACGGCAATAAACAGCAGATGAATCGCTTGAATCGGCGTCTCCGGCAAAATATGCGTGATCATAAAATCTCCGATTTCGCGGATTTGAACGGCCGAGCAGGTGAGCGGAAAGATGAGGAACAGAAGTCCCAACACTGTTCCAAACGTTCGGCCAAACCGTTCATGGACATATTCGATCAGGCTGAGTCCTTGAAAACGCCGGTTCGCGACCCCGAACAGCCAAAGGATCGGCAAGCTGAAAGCGAGGCCGGCCAGCGCCGATATCCATGCATCATGCTTCGCTTCGGATGCCGGAATAGCCGGCAGAACGAGAAGGGAGTCGCCCACGGTCATAAGCAGGACAAGCACGGTGAACTGCCGCAGGCTGATCGCGTTTTTGTTCGGCATAAGCCCCTCCCTTCTTGGTGCCAGCGTTATTCGGACTGAGGTCTGTCTGCGCTCACGATAATAATCGGGTTACAACCTCGCTGGCCGGCTTGAATATAATAGTGATCCAGCCGACCGGGTTCGGAATCGGCATATGCAGCGCCTGCGCGACGCTTAATAAGGTTCCGGCCGACAGCAGAACGCAGACGGTCCACAGCTCTTTCCAAGACTGCTTGCGCCATAACGCCGGAGCTTCGAGCAAAGCGATCAGGACGGCGGAAGCGATGATGGAAGCGACAATCATCCGGGGTCCCCCTTCAGCTTGTTCAGAAACGAGTTGTTCGTCGTACCGACGCGACGTACTTTGGATATGACTTTCACATGGATTTGCATGTTCGAGAAATGCCGGTCCCAATCCGGCTCCAGCTGTCTCCACACCTTCGGATCGGCGCGGTGAACGGCCTCGCCAAATCCGAAAATATCGACCTTCAGCTGTTTTTGGGCTTGTTGAAGAGCGGCCGCAATGAACGACTTGACCATTTGATTGGAGCGTTTCTCCAGGTCGAGTATCGATTCTTCCTTCGTCAAATCGATTTTGCACATCACTTCGCCGACGTTGGTCTCCATTCTGACGACTACATCCGCGACTGGCTTTCCGTCTACGATACGTGCTTTTAATGTCGAGTTGGTCCGGATGACCTCCATCGCCGTTTTCCCGCCGCCCGGGCAGTTTACGAATCCGACGGTGCTTTTCACATTGCCGAGCATGTAATTGAGCCCTTTGCTCTCATTTTCGTTTAGCCAGCCGACCAGTTTATCCCCCCTCAGCGCGGCCAGACCCGTGTACTTCAGATAGGCCGCCTGCTCGATCCGCTCCAGGTTCGCCGTTTGGTTGCCGATTTCTTTGTCGCCTGTTAATTGAATCGCGCTTAAAACCGGCTGCCGGCCTGTGCTTGCAAATGCGGTAACCAGCTTGTCGAGCGTCACCTTCGCCGTAGGGGCCCATACCTTCTCAGATATTTCCAAGGAATTGAACATTTTGACCGAAGGGATGGTGTCCAGCGGAGTCAGCGCCTTCAGCACATCTTCGGCCTTGCCGCCCTTGGCGACTACGATGAAGAAATCGGTTCTCAGCTCCTGATCCCTGGACACCAGGTCCAGCGCTTCTCCGATTCCTTTCCGGGCCAGCTTCTCTCCGATGACGAGTATGCGCAGATGCGCCAAATATATTTTTCGCGGACTGGAGATCGTCATCTTGCGGATCGCTTCAAATACAGTGCTTCCGGTTTCGCTGTACAGAAGCACCGGCGAGCTCAGGCTGCTGCCCTTGCTCTTCGTAATTTCGCCGGGTTTGACGACCTGAGCCGAGACGCGGTACTCCCCGTTATCCGTCAAATCGATCCCGAGTCCGGCGGTAATCGCCAGATCGTTCAATTCTTTGCGGTTCCAGCAGCCAGTCGTGACCGACAGCAGGACGACCGTCAACAATACGGCTATAACCGTAGCAGGCTTCATCCGCGGTACTCCTTTCCCGGCATCGGCCACCGAGTTAATGCTGGGGCTACGGCCTGGATTTCGGGGCAGGCGCCGGTTGCTGCCGGACGGCGTTTCCCGGGCGGATGGACCGGGGGCGTTTGTGCATCATCCAGAGCGGCAGCCGGAATATCGTATCTTTTTGTTCCTCCAGATGGAAGGGGGCGAACGGCGACATGTAAGGCACGCCGAACGAACGAAGGCTGCACAGATGAAGCACAAGCGCAAGCAGCCCGAAGATCGTGCCGAACAAGCCGAATGTAGCGGCCAAAATCATCAGCGGAAAGCGCAGCATCCGAATCGAGATCGACATATTAACAGCCGGAAAGACGAAGCTCGAGATCGCCGTTATCGATACGACGATAACCATCGCTGCGGAGACGATGCCGGCTTCTACCGCCGCTTGCCCGATGACCAGCGTGCCTACGACCGAGACGGCCTGACCGATCGCCCGGGGCATCCTCAGTCCGGCCTCGCGCAAGATCTCGAACGTAATCTCCATCATCAGCGCTTCGATGAACGCCGGAAACGGGATACCCTCGCGCTGGGCGGCTAGACTGATCAGCAGTTGGGTCGGCAGCATCTCCTGATGAAACGTAGTAATCGCGATATAAAGCGACGGGGCGAGCAAAGCGGTAAAAAAACCGACATACCGGATCATCCGCAGCAAGGTGCTAATATCGGCACGCTGATAGTAATCCTCGGCGGAATGAAGAAACGAGACGAACAGGGCGGGGACGATCAGCACGAACGGAGTGCCGTCGACGAAGATGGCAACCTTGCCTTCCAGCAGCTCCGCAGCGATTACGTCAGGCCGTTCCGTATTGTAGATGGTCGGAAAAGGCGTAAACGTCTCGTCCTGAATCAGCTCCTCGATATATCCGCTCTCCAGGATGCCGTCGATATCGATCCGGTCCAGCCTTGCCCGAACCTCTTCCACGATCTGCCCGTTCACGATTCCGCGGATGTACATGACGGCGACTTCGGTTTTCGTCACGGTGCCGATCGTCCGGTTCTCCATCCATAAATTCCGGTCTTTGATCTTCCGGCGGACAAGCGCCGTGTTGATTCGCAAATTTTCCGTAAAGCCTTCCCGCGGCCCCCGCACGACCGATTCTACGGCCGGTTCGGAAACTTGCCGATGCTCGTGCTTGCTCAAATCGATGGCAAAGCCTTCGTCGTAGCCGTCCAGTAAAAAGATGACACTGCCGGACAATAAAGCGTTAAACAGCTTGTCGCAGTCAAGCAGCGGTTGAATTCCGCTTACGGTAAGCGCATGATCCTTCAAGTAGTGCAGCACGTTACGTCCCGTGCGAATCGCTTTCTCCAGCTCCGCCTTGTCCAGATCGGTCATAAGAGACTCGAGGATAAAGCTTTGTACCGAAGGCGCGTCCACAAGACCGTCCGTATATAAAATCGCGGCGTGCAGCCGGGCGTCCGGTCCGACCGGAAATTCCCGGATGATCAGGTCGCCGCTGTTTCCGAGAACTTGCCGGATATACCGAAGATTCGGCTGTAGCCTCCGATGCAAACGGCTGGCGGGCATGGATGGCTCCGTTTGCTGGCGGGACGGGGAGGGTGATTTATGGAAGAGACGTTTGAGCTTGTGAAGCAAACGCATAAACCGGCTCTCCTCCTGCTAGTCCAAGTTAGGGGTTGGCATGATTGCCTTGCGCCGTTATTTTTATCCAAACAGGCGGTTTTGATACGCGGCGGCGGCATCGGCCAAGCAGCTTGATTTGCGGGCGTTTTGCTGCAGGTGCCCATGTCCCGCTTGTTCAGCTTAGCTTTGTGAGAAAAATCACTTCCGTGCATACTAGTGCTGTAGTACCATGGTGTCCTAACCAAAACAAACAACCAGAGAGGTGTAATCCATGAAAGCAGCACTGTGGCAAAGCGTTCGCAACATTCAAGTAAAAGATATTCCGGTCCCCCAAGTGCAAGCGGGACAAGTGAAGATCAAGGTCGCGTATTGCGGCATTTGTGGCTCCGACCTGCACGAATATTTGGCGGGACCTATCTTTATTCCGGTCGATCAGCCTCATCCGATCTCTAAAGACAAAGCGCCGGTCGTGATGGGCCACGAATTCGCAGGGGAAGTCGTCGAGGTGGGCGAAGGCGTCACGAATGTGAAGCCGGGCGACCGCGTATGCATCGAGCCGATCTATCATTGCGGGGAGTGCGCTTCTTGCAAAAGAGGTCATTATAACGTTTGCGAAAAGCTGGGTTTTGTCGGACTGTCGGGCGGCTACGGCGGCTTTGCGGAATATAGCGTCGTTCCGGCAAGCATGATTCACCTGATTCCCGATCATATGACATGGGAGCAGGCGGCGCTGGTCGAACCCGCGGCCGTAGCCGTACATGCGGTGCGCGAAAGCGATCTGCGGATCGGCGGTACGGTAGCCGTATTCGGCACCGGTCCGATCGGTCTTCTGGTGATTCAGGCGGCCCGGGCGGCAGGCGCGAGCCAAATAATCGCCGTGGAAGTGTCTCCGGAGCGTCAGGAGTTTGCGCGCAAGGTAGGCGCGGACGTAATCGTCAACCCGAAGGAATGCGACACCGTCGAGACGATCCGTTCGCATACCGGCGGGCTGGGGGTTGACGTGGCGTACGAAGTTGCGGGGATCGAGCAGACAATCAACGCGGCTATTTTATCGACGCGCTCCGAGGGCAATATCGTCAACATCAGCATTTGGGAGAAGCCGGCCAGCATTCCGCTGAACGGTCTTATTCTGACGGAACGGAAGATGACGAGCATTATCGCGTATCGCAACATTTTCCCGCAAGTGATCCAACTGATCGCGAACGGACAAATTCAGGCGCTGGAGCTCGTTACGAAAAAAATCGCCATCGACGATATCGTAACCGAAGGGTTCGAGGCGCTGACGAAAAACAAAAGTCAAATCAAAATTTTGGTGAATCCTCAGCCGTAAGGCGGATTTACTTGCGGAAAGCCCCGCTCCTTAAGTGTGAAGGAGCGGGGCTTTTTTGTCTGGTCACTAACTTTGGATAGGGTACTCGGCAGCCACTAGGAACTAAAAAAACCAAAAATAAGCTTTGCAAGCTTGTTCTTGGTTTTTTATTCATCATCGGGATCAATTCCCCAGAAGATATGATGGGCAGATCCGGAATTCGCGAACAAACAAGCGTCCACATAAACTTCTCGCAAAGAATGAGCAATTTTGTAGACGACAACGTTACCGACAACAGTCCATGAGTACCCGTTAAATGAAAAACCGGGGAACTCAGATATTCCATAAGCTTTGTGATCAGGCTGGGAAGCTAAGATAGCTTTCGTTCTTCGAATTCATCGGATCACTCTGAATGGCTGCATCCGCGCGAGTGCTGCACGGGCATAACTTGTCCAGAGAACCTTGTAACGATTATTATAAGTCATGCTTGACCTCAGATAGTAATCGCGAAAACTCCTCTTCATCGTCACTGTAGGTCGAAACGCCATTTTGTCGATCTTTTTCAGCTTGAGCCAGCTGGTTAATCACGTTTGGATCATTGAAAATGATGGACGTCAGCCTCTTTTTTTGTGTATCAGTCAACACTTTCGGTTCTTCCTTAGGTGTTAATTGAACTTGATATCCAATGTGGTTCTCAATAAGATGGACGAGATCTTCAAGCTCCACAACGGATTTTCCTTTAAAGCTTAGCTCCAATGTTTGCTTGGATAACGACATATTATCACCGTCCTTTTTGTATTCCCGAATTTTGGTTTCGAGGTGTTCGGATCTAAGCCATATTTTGCACGCTACTAGCTGAAAAATTTTGAAAATATCATCTGCCAAACAATTTATAAAGCGCATACGTCTCCCGATCCGGACTGCATCCTTTCAAAGTAAATTCGGTATACGGCTTGCCGTATAATTCTCCATTCGAACTAACGATGGACGAACATTCAGCTTCCATAACCGCATCGCTGCCAAATGAATCGCGTAACCTTCCCGTGAATAAGGAGTGTTACGGGGAACCGAACGGCTTCCAGCAAGTTGGACGCATTGACTCGGCTCACCGAAAATAGCACGGCACCTGCCAGGAAGCCTAATAGAAACTTTCTCATAAACTCACTCCATTCCACGGTAAAATAATAGTTAAAAAAACGCTTCGTTCAGTAACAGTTTTATAGGTTTTCCGAAAGTGATAAAGTAGTTGAAATTCCAAATAAACACAAAATGCAGGGTCCACAGCCGTCAGCGAACCTGAAGATTCCAAAACAAAAAGCCCGCCCAGGCACAAATCCCAGACAGGCATTCCCATGACCATCACATAAACTTCCGGTGCTGCTTCTTCCCGTCATACGTGAACAGCACGCTCTTATCTTCGATAATCGTCTCCAGATGGACGGTTCGCCCCCACAGCTTCTGCACGTAAGGCAGCGTCTTCTCCAAATATTTGATGTCCAGCTCGATGCCCTCGTACGAATGTTTCATATACAGCTCCCCGTTGTTCGTATGGTTGCCGTCAACCACATGCAGGACGGGGAAGCCGCCGTTGATCCGGGAGTAGACGAGCGTATCGCGCACCGATTCCCACGTTTTCTCGGTAATTTTCCACTCCGGCCCTTTTTTCTCGAACACGTACAGATCCAGCTCGTCGACCAGCTCTTTGGTCAAATAGTTGCGGACGAACGACGTGTCGGAGTCGAATTCGCGCACTTCGAATATTTTTTCGCGCCCGCGCCCGGGCTTGTAGCCGTAACGATCCCGTGCTTCCTCGGAGGGGGATTCCCAGCGCTTCTCGATATCCTCGAATATTTTCAGTCCCAAATAATACGGGTTCAGGCTGTGCCGAGACGGCTGCACGACCCCGCTGTTCAGCTTGGCGTATTCGATCGTCTCCTCGCTCGTCAGATCGAGCTCCCGGACGATGCGCTGGTGCCAGTAAGACGCCCAGCCTTCGTTCATAATTTTGGTCTCCATCTGCGGCCAGAAGTACAACATCTCGTCGCGCAGCATCGTCACGATATCCCGCTGCCACTCTTCCAGGATGGGGGAGTGCTCCTCGAGGAAATAAAGCAGATCTTTTTCCGGCTTGGGCGGAAATCGCTTCGGCTGCTCCTGGCGTTCGCGCTCCGCCTTCGCTTTCTCCTCGGGATCGTCGGTCAGCTCCCACAAATCCTCGTAACCCGTCTTGCCTCGGTGCTGATGGGGCTTCAGCTTCGCTTTCGCTTCCGCATCGCGCCGCTCTTTGTCGCCATAATACGGCTTGACGAGCGTCGGATCGACGTGCTCCTGGATCGCCAGCACCGAGTCGAGGAACGTCTCGACCGCTTCCGTCCCGTGGATCATCTCATATTCGCGAACCCGTTCGGCCGTCGCCGACATGCTCTCGACCATGTTGCGGTTCGTCTTCGAGAACCGGGCGTTGTTTTTGAAAAAATCGCAGTGGGCGAGCACGTGCGCTACGATCAGCTTGTTCTGGATCAAGGAGTTGCCGTCGAGCAGAAAGGCGTAACACGGATTCGAGTTGATGACGAGCTCGTAGATTTTGCTGAGCCCGAAGTCGTACTGCATCTTCATTTTATTGAACGTTTTTCCGAAGCTCCAATGGCTGAACCGGGTCGGCATGCCGTAGGCGCCAAACGTATAAATAATATCGGAAGGGCATATTTCGTACCGCATCGGGTAAAAGTCGAGCCCGAATCCTTGCGCGATTTCGGTAATTTCGTCGATCGCCCGCTCCAGCTGTTTGATTTCGTCCGGATGCATCGCTTTCGCTCACCCCTCTTTGCCTTTCGTGAAAAACGTCTTCAGCGCCTTGTACACTTCGCCCTTCTCGCGGATGACGCAGTGCTGGAAGCGGGGATATTGAATGTGCCGGTACGCGGACATCAGCGTGCTGCTCCGATTGTACTGGTTAACCTCCCCGTAGCCGAACATGTTGCTCCGCTCGAGCAGCTTCTCGATCAGCTTGACGCACCGCTCGTTGTCGCTCGTCAAATTGTCGCCGTCGGAGAAATGGAACGGGTATATGTTATAGTGGGACGACGGATAGCGGCGGTCGATAATCTCAAGCGCTTTCTGATAAGCGGACGAGCAGATCGTCCCGCCGCTTTCGCCTTTGGTGAAAAACTCTTCCTCGCTGACTTCCTTCGCTTCGGTATGATGGGCGATGAAGACGATCTCGACCTTCTCGTATTTCGTCCGCAAAAAACGCGTCATCCAGAAAAAGAAGCTGCGCGCGATATATTTCTCGAAGCTGCCCATCGAGCCCGACGTGTCCATCATCGCGAGAATGAGCGCGTTCGAGTGAGGGACGACGACTTCGTCCCAGGTTTTAAACCGCAGGTCGTCGGGGGAGATATGGTGGATGCCCGGCGAGCCGGAACCGGCGTTGCGGCGCAAATTTTCAAGGATGGTCCGCTTTTTGTCGATATTGGACATGATCCCCTTTTTGCGGATGTCGTTAAATTGAATTTCCTGTGTCTGCAAATTGTCTTTTTGCTTCTGTTCCATGTAGGGCAGCTCCAGCTCCTCGAACAGCATCGACTGGAGTTCTTCCATGCTGATCTCCGCCTCGAAGTAGTCTTCGCCCGGCTGGTCGCCGGCCCCTTCGCCTTTCCCAGGATTCGCTGCGGACGGATCGACGCCGAGCACATCGCCGACCTGGCTGTCACCGTCGCCCTGTCCGACGTGCTTGCTCTTGTTGTAGTTATAGCGGAACCGATACTCGTCGAGACTGCGGATCGGCACTTTAATAATTTGCTTATTGTGCGAGGTGACGATGTTTTCTTCAGTGACGAGGTCGGGCAAATTTTGCTTGATCGCTTCGCGTACTTTTTGCTGGTGGCGGGTTTGGTCCTGGTAGCCTTTGCGGTGGAGTGACCAGTCTTCCCGGGAAACGATAAACAGCGGATTGGTCATGTTGCGGCACCTCCTGTTGGGTTGTTTCGCTCCCGCGCTTCCTCGCGCATGGATGGAGTGCAGTACGGCGGCTTGCCTTTGGAAAAGATAGCTTGTTATCAATATATTCACGGACCGGGGGGATATGTGAATGGGACGAGGACTGTTTTTTCGGATTCGGGGACGGGTAAGAGAAAAGCAGACACGGCATGTTCGTCCTTTAAGCCGTTGACCTGCGGCGTTCCGAACCGGAAATCGGCCCTCTTGCGTAGGGTCTCTCAACGTGGAGAAGGCTTCAGAAGAACCTATAACTATTATAAAATCGTTGCTTCGTATAGGGATAAAGACGGTAAACCCAAGCACCGTTTGACTCAAAACCTTGGCGTGTTGTCGGAAGAAGATGCTGCACGTTTGGAAATGATTTTGCAAGCCCAACAAGATGCGGAGCTTATCGTAGCGAAGAGCTCCTACGTTGTAGTGGCAAGGCAGTCGACGATTACTCGCGGTATATGGTGCACGGACAATTTTATTTGGAAGAACGATAGCTCGGCTGGAAGATTGCTTGAAGAAGGCAATCCTCGAGCACGGCATACCCGAAACGATTTACGTCGATAACGGATTATCCCAACGCTTCTCGAGTCCTCTAATATTGTAAATCCCTCTCGCTAAGAAAACGTAGAGGGATGTGTTATAATTCTGGTACACGCAGCCGGATTTTCACAAGTATATCGAGGGAGGTTGCGACATTGGATAATAAACCGAGCGCGTTAGGAAGGGTCATTCATGTACTCGATTCTGACCCAGACTTTCATCAAATGATCGAGCAATCCGAAGAGGATCTTAAGCAAGGCAAGATCTATACGACAGGTGAAATCATTGAACAGATTAAGCAAGGTAAGTTATAGATAAGCAGTAACAAGTAAAAAAATCCGAAGGAGGGAGATCCACAATGTCCAATCCGGATGAGCAGCAGCAGCACACGTATCAAGATTGGTTGTCTTGGGATGGAGCATGGGAATTAATTAACGGAAAGGCATATAACATGTCACCGGCACCGACTGCTCTTCACCAGTTTATTGTAGGAGAGTTACATTTTGCGCTGCGAACGCACTTTCAGGATAAGAGCTGTTTAGTGTTTGTCGCTCCGTTCGACGTATTCTTCAGTGAGAGCGATCAATATGATACGCCTGATCATGTGACGCAGCCGGATCTATCGGTGGTGTGCTCCAAGAATCAGATCTCCAAGAACGGTTGTCAAGGCGCGCCAACTATGATTATCGAGGTATTGTCGCCTTCTACGGCGCTGAAAGACTTCAATGAGAAGTTTAATCTTTATCAGAAATATGGCGTTTTGGAATATTGGATCGTCGATCCTGGCAATCGCACGGTTCATGTATATGCGCTGCAGAATGGCGTGTATCAGGTACGCGACTTATATATGGAGCAAGATAACGTGCGGTCGAACGTGTTCAAGGATTTTCAAATATCGCTGGGCAAGCTGTTTAACTTGGAAGCCTAATACGATAAAGCCGATTCCCGCGCGAATCGGTTTTTTTCTGTTCTTAATATTAAAATATTAAGCATCTTATGCGTCAGATCGACATGTACCTGAATCGCCAGCACCGAGTCGAGGAACGTCTCAACCGCCTCTGTCCCGTGAATCATCTCATTATTGCGAACCCGCTCCGCCTCGCCGACATGCTCTCGACTATGTTGCGGGCTTCGTTTAGCAGTTTTCTGCTATAATAGACACATCCTTCTACTAACAGGAGCTTATGTTCATGGATCCCAAGACGCAGATCATGCGATATATGCAAACTTTAAAGAAACAGCATGCTTCCCTTCAGGAATTGGAACAGTTGTTTGTGGGACAGCCTTGCACCTACGAGCAATTTTCCCGCGCGGTGCTGGAGCTCGAAGCCGCAGGGATGCTGCAGATGGTTCAACGCCAGGGGAGAACCGGCAAGCTGCCGTCTCTCGCCTATCAATATAAAGTGCACAGAAGCCGGCTGAAAGAAGAGCTGCATCAAGAGATTCATCAAGCGAGACTGAAGCTGCACCCCTTAATCAGCCTGGATGCCTACTATGCGATGGAGCTTGACGACTGGCAGCGGGACTGGCCGTATCTCGAACGGATCGACGCTTACCTGAGGCAAAGCGCTTTGCCGGAGACCGTCGTCCCTGCGCCTGAGCGAAGCTTCGAGCTGGTCGGCGACGAGAAATGGATCACCGAGAAACGCGGGAAAGAGCTGCTCACCCGGATCGGGTTATGGGAGCGGCTGCGGATTATTCCCGCCTGGGACCCTTTGATGATGGCGGTGAATCCCCGTTGTTTGTGCCCGGCAAGTCCGATTCACAGACACCTTATCGTTGAAAATAAAACGACGTACCAGGCGCTGCTGCAAGCTTTGCCGGACGTCCCCTTTACGACGCTGATTTTCGGCGGAGGCAAGCGGATCGCTAAAAGCATCGAACTGCTTCCGCTTCAGCTGCCGCTTGGCGACGTTGCTCACCGGTTTTACTATTTCGGCGATATCGATCCGGAAGGGATCACGATCTGGCATACGCTGAACGAACGCGTGCTGGAGAAGTTCGGCTGCCCGGCGCTGCCGGCGCTCCCTTTTTACCGGGCATGTCTGGTCAAAAGTTTCGTATACGGTAAGGAGAATCAGCGGAGCAACGACGAAGCGATCCGGACGTTCGGTGGTTTTTTCACGCGGGAAGAGCAGGCAAGGATCAGCACGCTTCTCGCGGAGGGCGGCTACTACCCCCAGGAAATATTGCGGACGGAAGAGCTTGGCGCCATATGGAGGAACGCTTCATGGAATACGTAGAAATCGGTCAGATCGTATCCGGGTTCAGGGAACGGATGGCCAAGCTGGCGCTGTTCGATCCGCTGTACGAGCTGCAGCGGAAACGGCAGACGGACCGGCAAAACAAGCCGATCGACTTGATGGAGCTCGGCCTGCTAACGCTGCTGTTTTTTTTCGAGCAAAAGCTGATGCGCAACCACAAGGCCGGCGTCAAAGACTTGGCCCAGTTTTTGTGGAAAGTTACTGGTATCTTCATCGACCTGGACGAAGCGGGCTACGAGGACTTGGCGCGGCAGATCATCCAGACGTTCCGGCCAACGACCGGGAAGAAGCGGGACTTTGCCTTTATGAACTGGGAGAGCGGACAGCCGGACCGGATTTACATATCGATTTTGAAAGCCAACGCCTTCGATCTGAAGACCAATACGCAATACTACACGCTCGACGAAGATGGGCTCGAGCTTGTTTTTGCGACTAAGGAATTTTATTCGGAGTTTCAGCTGTCGATCCATCAGCTGGTGCTGCGCAAGCAGCTGGAGAAGGGCGAGTTCGAAGGCGCGCTGCGTCAGATCAACGAAATGCGCATCGACGTAGAAGCGCTGCAGGAGCGGATGGTCAAGCTGGAGCACGAGCTGAAGCGAAACATCGTATCGGAAGAAACGTTCGGACGGTACAAGGAGCTGCTCGAAGATATTTATATGCGGCTGCAGATGGAAAACGAGGAGTTCGAGGAATTGCGGCAGTTCGTGAAGGAGACGAAGGACCGCGTGCACGCCGAGACGATCCGGCAGGCGGATCAGCGGCCTTACGAGCTGATTCTGCGCATCTCGGGCGAGCTGGAGAAAGTACACGGGGATCATTCGATCCTGTTCCACCAAAGCATGGTGCTGAAATCCCACGCCTTAAGCGCCGCCCAAGAATCGCTGTATTACACAGGGCTTGATTCGTTTAATTTCGATCAGGACATCGGCTCTCTCCTGTTCAGTACGCCGCTGCCGCCGGAAGCGATGAAAGGGGTGCTTGCGCCGTTCCTTCCCGTGGAAGAGACGAAAACGTGGTCGCTGCTGACGGTATGGGCCGAACAAAATATAATGGAGGACGGCACCGGAGAGGAGCGGGACGACAAGTTTCTGGAGATCGGCGGCGACAGCGACGAACTGCGGTACCAGACGGTTCAGCAGAAGCTGTACAAGCTGCTGATGGAGCAGCTGCTCCTGACGATGGAAGAGAGCGGGAGGGCCGAGCTGAAGCCGTTTATCGGCCGGTTTGAAACCTCCGAATATTCGAGGCTGCTCCGCGAACGGTCGTTTTACGACTTCTGGATTTATTTGCATCAGCGCAGTCCGCTCCGGGCGGACGACAGCGAGGGAGGTCAGGGCGAAACGCAAGGCGCATGGCTGGACGCCATGTACGCGCTCCTCGGAAATCGCTGTCTGATCGTTACGGAGCTGCCGGATTCAATTCGCGTCAACGAGAGGTTTACGATTCAGAATATGCAGATAGTATGGGGAGATACGGATCAAGATGGGGCTTGAGAACGAAACGGTAATGAAAGCATTTCGCCTTTATACGCTGCTGGCCCGCGACAGCACGGCGGGGAAAGAATGGCTGCAGCAATACATGTCGGACGATGCGGTGCGCGGTCTGGTCGATCAATTCGCCCGCGAGGTCGATTGCGCGGTGCTGATCGCCGGTGAACAGCTGTATATGATTGCGGAGACAAGGTTATCGCCTTTTCATATAAGCAATGAGACGCTTAAACGGACTTATTTGCGGGCCAATGCCGTAAATGCCGATTTGTATTTGATGTATGTCAGCATCATTGTGCTGATCGGTGCTTTTTACGACAGCTATCAGACGATGGAGCCGACCCGCAGCTTTCTGGGGCTTGACGAATGGACGGAGCTCGTCAATGAGCGTATCACACTGCTGAAGTCGCATCCCGAAGCCGAGCTGAAGGAGATGGAGAAGGAATTTTCCTACAACTGGACAGCTTTGATCGAGAAATGGAGCGCGATGGACGACATTAAAGAAACGGCCTCCCGGCAAAGCGGCAATACGATCAGCCGGGTCAGCTTCATGGACACGGTGCGCAAATTTCTGATCGCTCAAGAGCTCGCCGCGGATATCGGCAATCAGGAAATCGCCTTGACCGAGAAAACGAAGGTCATCGTCCAGCGTTATTTCATGGAGCTGGAGTACAATCGCGGTATTTTGGAATTTCTGTACCAATTTGGCGTAAGCGAGGGGGAGGGGAGCACGCATGCCGGCGATCTCTAAAATCCGGTTTACGAATGTCGTCTATGAGGACGGCAACAAACGTTACAACGACGAGCTGTTTCATTTCGACGGCCATAACGGAGCGATTTTGCTGGAGAACGGCGGGGGCAAAACGGTGTTTATCCAGACGGCGATCCAGGCGGTGCTCCCGCATACCGACCTCGCCGGACGGAAGATGAAGGATACGTTAAGTCTGGAGAACGGCCCCGCCCATGTGGCGATCGAGTGGATTTTAAGCGACAGGCCGCGCCGGTATGCCGTCACATGCGTCAGTTTGTTTTTGACGGCTACCGGGCTCGATTCTTACCGGTATGTGTACGATTATCCGACCCTGGACCCCGATGCGATCGACCGGATTCCGTTCGTGAGAGAAAGCGCAGGCAAGATGAGGGCTGCGGATAAAGGCGAGATGTACGACTATTACCAGGGGATGGCGTCCAAACGAATGAACGCCAAGCTGCCGCCCACGATTAAGGAATACAAGCAGGTGCTGGAGAACGACTACCACATTATCGCAACGGAATGGGAGCGGATCGCCAAGATCAACGGCTCGGAGGGCGGCGTGGAAAGCTTCTTCGACGAATGCAAGACAACGACCCAACTGTTCGACCGGCTGCTGATCCCGACGGTGGAAGACGCGATGGCGGGTTATGTCCAGGGCGAGTTTGCCGATACGTTCGAATCCCACCGGGACAGCTTCAAGCGGTACAAGGAACTGAAAGAAAAGATCGAGGAAAACCAGAAAATATTGGCCGAGCTGGACAAGTACGTTCTCATATTCGCCAAAATGGACGCCAGGCAGCAGGAGTATGCGGCCGCACAAGCGGAAGCGAAAGCTTACTGGACGCTCGCGGGCGAGCAGAAGGAAGAGGAGTCCGCGAAGCTGTCGCGGCTGCGTGACCAGATGGCGGAAAGCGAACGGCAGCTGCAGCTTCTGGAACGGAGACGGGCGTCGCTCCATATCGCCAAAAACAAGCAGGAGCAGGCCGCCCTGGAAACGAAGCTTAACTTGGCCGAAGCCGATATGGAGCGGATCGGGCAGCAGGTAAGAGCGGCTAAGCGTCACTATTATTCCTTGCGTCTGGCCGACTACAAGCAGCAATGGAAACAAGCGGAAGAGCGGATGAATTATTTGCAGCGGGAGCTGGAGCAGCTCGGAAGCACGCGGGAGGAAGAAGAGCTCCGGGCGGCTTGGGAGAGCAACGGCGGGCAGATTCGCAGCTTGTATATGAGCCTGGAGCGGGAATGGCAGGCGGAGGAAGAGAAGCTTCAGCAGGAGCTGGCGGAAGGCCGCGACTGGATGAATCTGGAGGAGACTGTGCTGCAGGAGCTGTCCGGGCAACTGGAGGAGTTGAACAGACGAATCATCGAGCACCGGTCGATCGTGGAGGCGCGCCACAAAGACCGGGACAGTTTGCGAAGCGGCGTGCTGGCCAACCCGGATGTTGAAAGTATGGAAGGCAGCATGAAGGGATGGGCCGAGCGTTATCAGAAGCTGGACGACGGCAACGTGCTGCTCGTCCGGAAAAATAAAGAACTGGCGTCCGCCAAGGAGGAGAACGGCAAGGAGCTGGTGCGGACCGGCGAAGCGCTCAAGCAAGCGTTCGGGGATCGTACCGGTGCCGAGCGGAATCTGGAAGTGTTCCGCAAGGAGCACCAGTCTCTGATTTCCAAACTAGGCCGGTACCGGTCTTCCTGGGAGAGGCTCACGTCCGTCTACGATAAGCTGAGCTCCATCGAGGAGCAGCTTGGGGAGGACCGGGAAAAGCTGCGGCTGGAGAAGGAAGCCTGTCTGCTCAAGGAACGTCTCGCTTTCCGTTATATCGATGACTATAGCGGCCAGAATACTTTTTTCGCGGACGTGTATGTGGCGGAGCTGGCGGCGAGATGGAGCAACCAGTTCACGTTGCTGGAGACCGGCATCCAGTATTTGCAGGGGATCGGCTTTACGCAGCGGGCTTCGGTCCATCCTCTCTGGTCGATCACCTTAATTACGACGGAGCAGGAAGTCCCTTTATTGGCCAGCAAGTTAAGACAGCATGCAGAGGATATGCAGTATCCGATCCAAGTCCTTTCTTCGCAGGAAGCATCGCGGCTCGTGAATACGGAAGCGCCGATCGCCGCCGCGGAGCAGGCCTGGATCGAACCGCAGCATTGGCGGGAGAACGCGGATGCGGATGCTTTCGCAGACTGGAAGACGAGCATCGCCCAGAAGGGCGAAGAGGTTCTTAAGGCGCGGCAAGCGAAGGAGGAGGAGCTGCAGCGTGCTTCGGAGCTGCAAGCGGCGTTTCTGCGCTTCATCGAGACATATCCACTTGAGGCCGTCCAAGAGATGGAGAGGCAAGTCGGCTTCACGCGCGACCGGGTCCGGGAACTGGAGGGCCGGGAGGAGGAGCTCCAGAAATCGATCCGGCAAACGGAGCAGACGATCGACCAGCACCAGAAGATGATGATCGACCAGCAGGCCGAGATGGTTCAGCTACAGCAGTGGATCGAGAAGGGGCATAAATATGCCGAGCTGGGCAAAGAGATCGGCGCGCTGAATCTGGCTATCGACCAATATACGGAGCAGGCCGAAGGGCTGCAAAGCAAAGTGACCGGCAGACAAAGCACGATCCGGCATGTCAGACAGAAGATGGATTCCGCGAGCGACCGATTGGGCTATTTGAAGGTGGAACAAGCAAGCCTCCACAATCAGGAGCTGTATAGAGAGGTTCTGGACTCGCAGCCGGTTCCCGCGGAGCAAAGTCTGGAGTGGCTGAAAAACGAACGAAAAGATCTGCACCTGAAGCTGCACCGCATCTCTCAAGGACGACAGCAGCTCGAGGCCGACCAGAACCATGCGAGAAGCAGTAAACTGTCGCTGGAGAAGGAGATGAGCAAGCTCCGGCTGGAGCAGGCGGAGCTGGAGTTGGACGAAGAGGTCGCATTTATGGCGACGGGCGAGGAGCAGATGTCGGCGCTATTGAAGGAGCTGAGGGAGCAGGAAGCCCGTCTTGCGCGGGTGAAGAGCGAGTGCAAGCGGAGCGAAGATTCCTATAAGGAACAGGCGACCAAGGTTAGGCTGCTGGTCGAGCAGTATTCCGGCGCTTTTTCCGGTCAGCAGCCTGAAGTGTTCCATGAACCGCTGTATGAGGTCGAGGAGCAGGTTCAGGGGGAAGAACGGCGATTGAAGGAGCAGCAGGAAGGGCTGTTGCGGCTCCAAGGGCACATTCAAGGGCAGCTAGGCAAGCTGGAAGACGTGATCCAATTTCTGAATCAGTACAAAATTATTCACGGATTTGAAAACCCGCTTATTCCGTCGGCTCTGCTGACGCAGGAGCGGAAAGCGGAATTTCCGTACGACCGGATGAAGATCGCCAAAGCCGCGCTGAACGTTTTGTCCGCTGCTATGGAAGCTCTGGAGAACGAGAATAAAGCGGTGAAAAAGGCGAGAGCCCACTTCAACGATTTTTGCCGGAAACATATTCAAGATGTGAAGCTCCGGGAAATGGCCGAGCAGGGCGTCGAACAGAAGGACAGCTACGCGGAGATCGCCTTGTTCCAGCAGAAGATGCACAGCCGGATCGAACGCGTCAATCATGTAGCCGAAGAGACGATGAGCACCCATAATCAGCAATTGGAGCAATATATCGTTCACGTACACAGCCATCTCAGGCAAATCGCTTCCGAGCTGCGGGATATTCCGACCAAAACGAAGGTGAAGGTGGAGGATCAGTGGAAGCTGATATACTCGTTCCATATCCCCGAGTGGGAGGAGCTGGAGGCGAAGGAACGTCTGCGCAAACATCTGGAATGGATTTTGACGGAGCTGGAGAAGGGCCCGTACAGGGACGACAACGGGGTGGAGGTCAAGCCGGCGGTTCGCAAGGAGATTGAGAAATGGCTCGATACGAAGCAGCTTCTGCAAATCGTCCTGCAGGAGAAGCCGATGAAAGTCACTTGCCGGAAAGTGACGAATGAGAACAACGTGACGAAGGCGTCCTTCTCCTGGGAGCAGTCGAACAACTGGTCCGGCGGCGAGAAATGGAGCAAAAATATGACCCTGTTCCTCGGGCTGCTTAACTATGTCGCCGAGAAGCGCCAGCATATCCAGGCAAATATGAAGAGGCACCGCACTGTCATTCTCGATAATCCGTTCGGCAAAGCTTCGAGCGATCATGTGCTCAGTCCCGTGTTTTTTATCGCCGAGCAGCTCGGCTTCCAGATCATCGCGCTGACGGCGCATGCCGAAGGCAAGTTTCTGAAAGATTACTTCCCGGTCGTCTTCAGTTGCAGGCTTCGGCAAGCCGCCGGTGGAGGCAAGCTGGTCATGACCAAGGAAAAAGAGATCAACCAGGCTTACTTCCGCGACCATGAGCCGTTTTCTCTGGAGAGACTGGGGGATGTCAAGCAGATGGAGCTGTTTATGTAACATGGTTCATAACGAGGTCTGTTAATCTTCCGTTCCCGCAGCGGAGATTAAACGGACTTTTTTCTTTTATATGGCATTTCATCATCCGCTCCGCTTCATGCAATTCGAACGTGCCGTCGCATTCAGAGTCGCATATTCTCTCGTACGGCCGTGGGATAGGAAGCGGCGTAAAAGCATAGTTATGAATAATAGAAAGTCCGGAATCGTTCTTCGCACCTGTGAGCTTAACGCGGAAAGAGAAGCTTGCATGATGAATACTTAAATGATACACTTTGTATCTAAACAAAAAAACTGCCGCCAGAGCGGACTTTTCGCGGCTGCATCCTAAATAATAAGGCGGGATTGCATATGAAAAGGTGGCGTCTCCGGATCTATTCGGGCGGAATTTTGATTGCGTTATTAGTAGTATGCGGGTTTTATGTATACGAAACGTATCAGCCATCCAATCATTTTCATCCGTTTCATCTTCCTGTATTGGCGGTTCCTTCTTATTCGGACGAACCTGCCGCGCTTCCTCCTGCCAGCGTTGCCGCCGAATTAAGCGATAGGGTCACCGAGCGGCCCGAACCCGTTCAAGAACCGGGAGAAGCAGTTGCAGTGAACCGGTCGGAACATACTGTGGCGAAGGACAGGCAGGAAGAGCTCCCGAATCCGGGCAAGCCGAATCAAGTGGAGGAGTCTACCGGCTTCAACGTGCTTGTACTCGGTCTGGACAGCCGCGAGAAGGAAGCGTCCCGCTCGGATGCGCTTATGGTCGCCCATGTCGACCCGGATCAGAAGTCGGTTCATGTGTTGTCGATTCCAAGAGATACGCGCGTATACTTGCCCGGAGTCGGGTTAACGAAGGTGAATCATGCTTATTTTCTAGGCGCGGTCAAAGGGGGAAGCGAGAAGGCAACGGGGGCGGCGATCCAGGCCGTCAGCAATCTGCTGCGCATTCCGGTTCATTATTATGTCAAGACGGATCTGAAAGGTTTCGTCGAGCTGATCGATGCGATCGGCGGCATCGAGGTGGAGTTGTCGAAAGAGGTGCGGATTAGCGCGTCGCGGAAAGTGTTGCCGGCGGGAGTCGTTCAGATGGACGGAGAGACTGCGCTTGGTTTCGCCCGGGAGCGGTATTCGCTTGCCGATGGCGATTTCGGCCGTCAGGCCGGGCAGGTGGACGTCTTGAAGGCGGCGGTTAAAAAGATGCTGTCGCGCGAACGGATCGCCAAGCTGCCGGAACTGATCGGGAAGCTGCGCAAGGAGGCGGTCGAGACGAATATGACGGACGGCGATCTGCTGAGCCTGGCCTGGCTGTTTAAAGATACCGATCCGAAAAATATCCGACGTTCGTCGGTACCCGGGCGTTCCGTGACGGAGGAAGACCCGCTGGTCGGTTCGAAGTTGTGGTATTGGGAACCCGACCGGGCCGCGCTCGATTCGATCGTCAGCTCGTATATGAGGTAGCGGACGGAGAGAGGAATCGGACACCGTTACTGAAAACTCTTCGCCATGATTGCTTATGAAAAAGGTTGCGCAGCCTAGTCAGACGATGTCACGAGCCTGTTTCCCTCCCAGCCGGGAGGAGCAGGCTCTTTTGATTTTTTTGAGCCTTTCTGGGTGGAAGAGAGACCCAGTTCTTCCCCACTTGGCAGGTAGGGAGGGAGGCAGGCAGGGAGGGAGAAGCCGAATAAAGGTGATTTGCACCCTTTATTTTGTCCGAAACCGGCTTGGACAGAGAAATAAGAGCAGCTCCTAAAACAAGCGAAAAGGGTGTTGCCCCCCACGGTTGGTTGAAATAAGGGGTACAAACGAGGCTGTCGATTCACTGTGGACAACCAAGTGGAAAGGGAAAAGATTACCTTCTGGCGAGTTTTGTCTGGAATCCCCTACCTTACAATTCTTATTCAATCAAGGGATTCCGGACAACCTGTTTGAGCAGAAGAAGGTAACTTTTCACTTGGAACGGTCTGCTAACACTTCTACACAATGAATTGACAGTCTCACAAACAGCCTCTAGTTGCTTCCAGTTTTCGAATAGCCCGAAAATAAAGGACGCTGAAGACTTTTATTTCTATGCAATCGACATCTTAGAACATACAGCCGTGAGCGAGCTGCCGTACGAAGGTACGGTCCCCTCTCACATGTTCAGCGTACGGGGTTGCTCATCAAAGAACCGCTCGATAGTTTTCCGGGAAGGAGTGAATAAAAGTTGGCAGGTGGGTAAAAAGACACTGGGTACGGGACTTTCGGCTTATAAATGTTTAGACAAGAGATCTCGGCGAGTGCTATAATTTGGTACGAAATTACGAGTTTTATGCAGCTGATGTGCATCTGCGGTTAGGCAGGAGGGACGGGAGAAAGTGAAACGCGTACTAATAATCGTGCTGGGGGTTGTCATGCTGGCACTAGGGGGATGCTCAAGCCCTGGAGATACGAAAGAACGGGAAGTCCGGATCGGAATTATGCTTTCTGACGTTGGGCTTGGCGACCAATCGTTCAGCGATTCCGCTTTTCAAGGATTGATCAAAGCCCGGGACGGTCTGGGGGTCCGCTTCGATTATCGGGAAATATCGGAAACGCAGACGTACGAGATCGGGATCGAGGAGCTTGTCCGGGCGGGCAACGATCTGGTCGTCGGACTCGGCTTCATGTCGCAGGAAAGTCTCGAAAGCGTAGCCAAGAGGTATCCGAAGCAGAAGTTTCTGCTGATCGACAGCGTGTCCGAGCTCGAAAACGTCCATTCGCTTACATTTAAGGAGGACGAGGGGAGCTTTCTGATTGGCGTGCTGGCAGCGCTTAAGAGCAGATCCGGTCATGTCGGATTTATCGGGGGCGTCGATGCCCCCGTCATCCGTAACTTCTATAACGGATACGTTCAAGGCGTTCATGCGGTCAAGCCCGACGCGAAAATATCGCTGGCGTTCGCCGAAGATTTCGGAAACCCGGATAAAGGAGCGGAGCTCGCCAGGCAGATGATCGCCCAAGGGGCGGACGTGCTGTACCCGGCCGCCGGCCTGACCGGTGTCGGGGCCTTGAAGGAAGCGCAGGCGAAAGGCGTACTGGCCTTCGGCGTAGACAGCGATCAGTTCGCCGTAGCGGAGAAAGCGGTAGTCAGCTCGATGCTGAAGCATATTGACGAAGGCATGTACCAGGTAGCGAAAATGTTGACTGATCAAGGGGCTCTGCCGGACCGGCAGTTGTCGCTCGGTCTAAAGGATAACGGAGTCGGCATCGCTCCGGTGAGGGTCGTAACGCTCTCCGAGCAGGAGTCGGCCAAGCTGGAGTCGCTCAAGCGAGATTTGATCGAGCAGAAGATTCAGATCGGTTCGAGATGAATCGCAAGGACGGATAAGGACGGAAGGTAGAGATGATGACACTAAGCCGAAAACTGATCTTAAACGCCATGCTCCCGCTGCTGCTTGCGGTGTGCATGCTGCTCGTCGTTATTGTGCAGTCCAGGCAGCTTCAAGAGTCGAGCTCCGCAAGCGTCGATTCGCTGCTGAAAGCGGAACGGCTGGAAGGAGCGCTGCTGGCGTCACAGCTCGCTCTAAGCAACGCTTCCTATAATATGGGCGCGGGCAACGCCGCCGACGCGCTGGAGAAGGCGGCCGCGATTGCCTTGGAGATCGAAGGGTTGCAAACGAGGCTCGATTCGCCGGAGATGAAGGAACGATTGCAGCGGCTGGAGTCCAAATATGAGGGCTTTATTGCGGACGTAAAAAAAGCGGTGGAGAAATCGGACGACACCGAGCTGAAGCGCCAATCGATCCGTACGCTCGGCATGGCCAACGACGTGCATTTGCTTGGACGAGACATCGAATCTCTCTATGAAGCGAATCGGACACGGAATAAAACCGTGTTGAATGTGACAACGGCCGCAGCGGCCGTCATCTTTGCACTGACCGGGTGGATCACCTGGAGAATGACGCGGAGAGTCGTATTGCCGATTCAGAGACTGACAGCCACGACAGCCGCGATCGCCGGCGGCGACTTGACCGTATCGGTAGAGGATGCCGGGACCCGGGATGAGGTCGGTCAATTAACCGGCTCCGTCCGTCATGTCGCGAACAACTTGCGGCAGCTTATCGAGGAAGTGATGAAGCTGTCTCAGCAGGTGGTCGCTTCCTCCGGGGAGCTGAAGAGCAGCGTGGACCAGACCGGCAGCGCAAGCCGGCAAATTACGTCGAGCATCGAACAGGTGGCTGCCGGCGCCGAGGAGCAGGTCCGCATCGTGGAAGCGGCTTCGCTTGTGCTGGACGATATGACGGAGACGGTCGGACATATGAAGCAGCGGGCAAACGATGCAGAGAGAGCGGCCGGAGGCGCTTCGGAGCGTGCGGTAGACGGCAGCGCGGCGATCGGCAAGGCGCGGGGGCAGATGCATTCGATCCGGGAGACGGTCAACGGACTGGACGAATCGATCCGGCAGCTCGGCGAACTGTCCGGAGAGATCGGGCGGATCGTGGAAGCGATCTCGGCCATATCCGGCCAGACGAACCTGCTTGCGCTGAATGCATCGATCGAAGCGGCAAGAGCAGGCGAGCAGGGACGCGGCTTCGCCGTGGTGGCCGGCGAGGTGCGCAAGCTTGCCGAGCAGTCGGCCCAAGCGACCGGGGAGATCGCCGGATACATCGATCAGATCCGCGGCGGAATCGCGCAGGCCGTGAAGCAAATGGAAGCCGCCTCGAGAGAAGTGGCGCAAGGGATCGGCGTCGTCGATCAAGCGGGCCAATCGTTCGAGCAGATCGAGCTTGCGGTGACCGCTGCAGCCAGCGAGCTGCATCAAGTAGCGGTTCTGATTGCCCGTACGGCGGAAGGGGCCGGGCAGGTCGTCCGCTCTGTCGACAGCATCGCCGGGCTGGCCGGGCAGTCGGCGCAAGGGACGCAGCACGTCTCAGCCGCTTCCGAGGAGCAGCTCGCTTCGACGGAAGAGGTAGCGGCCGCCTCCGATACGCTGCTGCAACTGGCACAGAACTTGCGAGAGCATATCGGGAAGTTCAAGGTCTAATCGGATTTGACGGATTTTTGTCTATAATTTGAACAAAAAATGAAGAAATGATGAACATTTTGCGAAAACTATGTTACAATAGAGGTAACAATGATTTCGGCAAGGGGTGTTCATGATGACAACCAAAACGATGGCAATGGAGCAACAAACTGTGCAGGACGGCAATAAACTGGCGTCCGTCATGACCGTAGCGGCTTGGATTGCTTTGACGATCGGCGTAATCACATGTCTGGTAAATGTAACCGAATTCAGCGACCGTAACCTTGGACTGATGATTGGAGTCGGTTTCCTGATCGGCAGTGTCCAGATCTATATGATCGGAGCGGCGATTCGTCTGTTCCACAGAGACAAGTCGAGCCGCGGCAGTATCTAAGATGCGCCGCCAATAAGTTTACCCTTGAATAGGAACGTTCCGAAGAAGGCCCGGAGGGTCTTCTTTTTTTTGCGTTTCAGATAAGGACGCCGGATTCAGAAAACGTTCAGCAAGCATTCAACGTGGGTTCAGCTTCGTCCTTTATACTCCGAATCATACCCAATCAAGGGACTGGAGAGGAGGTCCAGCATGAAGCCGGATACGACGACCGCCGATATGAGATACCCTCATCTGAAATACCGGCACGAGCTGAAATACTTTGTGAACGTCCATCAGTACCACATCATCCGGCAAAGACTCAGAGGACTGATGCAGCCGGACAAACATGCGGGTCCGGGCGGCGAGTACCACATTCGGAGCTTATACTTCGACGATATAAACAACAAAGCTTTGCATGAGAAATTGACGGGCGCGCGCGACCGTGAGAAATACCGCATCCGGATCTACAACCTGCAGGACGGCATCATTCATCTGGAGAAGAAAATCAAATTCAAGGACTCTATATCCAAAGTCAAGGAAGCGCTTTCCAGAGAAACGGCGGACGCGATCGTGTCGGGACGGTTCGAGGTGTTGAACGAACCGGCGAAACCGCTGCAATTTCATATGTATATGGAGATGAAAAACCGGCTGCTGCGTCCCAAAGTCATCGTCGACTATACGCGGGAGGCTTACATTTGCCATACCGGGAACGTCCGGATTACGTTCGACAAAAACTTGCGGACCGGTCTGAACGCCATCCGCTTGTTCGACTCGAATCTGCCGACGATTCGCGCCTTAGACGAACATGTATATGTGCTCGAGGTCAAGTATGACGAATACATTCCGGAGTATATCCGGACCGCGCTTCAACTGGAAGGGCTGGTCCGCCAATCAAGCTCCAAATATGTGATCTGCCGCAAATTTCTCAAATTCAATAGCTGGGAGGATCAATAAGTATGAATACAAACACGAATGAAACGGTTAATTTCGCGGACCTGCTAAAAAAGTCGGTGCTCGAAAACTTCAGCGCCGGGATCGATATCTGGAAAATCGCCTTGACCCTTGCGGTCTCATTTATGCTGGGCTGGTTTATTTACGTTTTGTACAAACGGATCTTTAGCGGCGTCCTGTACTCCAAAAGCTTTAATGTCGCATTGATCGGCATGTGCCTGATCACGTCGCTTGTCATCATGGCGATCAACTCCAACCTGATCCTGTCGCTCGGGATGGTCGGCGCTCTCAGTATCGTCCGGTTCCGGACCCCGATCAAAGATCCGACCGATCTGATCTTTCTGTTCTGGTCCGCCGCAGCGGGTATCGTAACCGGTGCCGGATTTTATACGCTGGCCATTCTCGGTTCTATCGTCATCGGTTTGGTGTTGTTTATTTTTATCAAAAAATCTACGTTCGATACGCCTTACTTGTTAGTGATTAACTGCGACGACGGTTCGAGCGAGCAGAACCTGTACCAGATCTTAAACCGTCTTGTGAAACGGTACAACGTCAAGCAAAAAACGGTAACGCCTGACAACATCGAGATGACGGTCGAAGTGCGGCTGCGGGGCAATGAACCCGGCTTCGTCAATGAGCTTACCGCTGTAGGCGGAGTGAAAAACGCGGTCCTGATCAGCTATAGCGGCGATTACGTATCTTAAAAACTGGCGGTGATTCTACATGAAGGGAAAGGTTGCAGGGGCGCTGCTGCTAGGCTTGTGCCTCGTCTGCTTAAGCTGGAACACGACGGCTTCGCTGGCAGCGGATGTTCAAGGGCAGAACCGGGAGGCGAACGAATACGTATTTCCCCCAAATAAAGTCATCGATGTGAAAATAACGATCGACGAAGCGGACTTTCAGGATATGCTGGATAACCCGCTTCAGGAAGAATACAAGCCGGCGGATATTGAATATAACGGCACGACGATCCGCAATGTCGGCATCCGCACGAAAGGCAACCTCACGCTGCGGAGCGTGGCCAACACGGATTCGGACCGGTACAGCTGGAAAATCCAGTTTGACAAATATATCGACGGACAGACGCTGCATGGATTAACCAAAATCAACCTGAACAATAATTACGCCGACCCTACCTTTATGAGGGAATATTTGACTTATGAACTGCTGGAGGAGATGGGAGTGCCGACACCCGGCCGCTCCTACGTCAACGTATACGTCAACGGCGAGCTTCGCGGATTTTATTTAGCGGTCGAGCAGATTAACGAACCATACTTGACCCGTCATTTCGGCGATGCGTACGGAGCTTTGTACAAGCCGGACGGAGAAGGCAGCGACCTGGTATGGAAAGGGGACGACATCAGCCTGTACAGCGGGTTGAATCTGAAGTCCGAGACGTCGAACGGCGATGTGATTTTGGATATGCTGGATGAGCTGAACAACGGCACCGATTATGAGAAAGTGATCGATGTGGACAGCTTCTTGAGATACTTGGCCGTCAGCACCGTACTCGTCAATATGGACAGCTACCAGGGGAACCTGAAGCACAATTATTACTTGTATGAGCAGAACGGCGTATTCACGATGCTGCCCTGGGATTTCAATATGTCGTTTGCAGGACTAACGATGGGCGGAATGGGTAACACCCAGCAAAATGCCGGCGTGCTGATCGACGAGCCGACGATGGGCCGGGTCGCGGAACGGCCGATGATTGCGAAGCTGCTCCAGAACGAGACGTACAAACAAACGTATCGGGGTTATGTAAAGCAAATCGTCGACGGTTATTTGTCGGACAGCCGGTTCGAAGCGCGGGTTCAATCGCTGGCGGAGCTGATCTCGCCTTATGTCGAAAGGGACCCGAGCAAATTTTATACGTATGAGGAGTACCGGGCTTCCTTGAACCAGGACGTGCAAAACATCCCGGGCCTGTTGTCCTTTACGAAAGCTCGCGTCGATAACGTGTTGCAGCAGCTTGCCGGAACGATTCCCGCCTCCAATAATGGAGAAGGCTCCGGAGGCGGGATGGGGGGCGGACGCGGCAATCCGAACGGTCAGGGCGGCATGGGAGGCGGTATGCCAAACGGCGGCGGACAGCCAGGCAACTTTGGAGCGAATCCCGGAGCTAATGCTAACGGCCAAGGGCAGCAAGGTCAACGGGGGCAGGGACAGCAGGGCCAAGGGCAGCAAGGGCAGCAAGGCGGCCCGTTCGGTCCGGGCGGAGGTATGGGAGGTCCGATGGGAGAAGGCGGGCAAAGACCCGGCGGCGGAGCACCCGGCATGCCCGGCACGGAAGGCTGGATGAACGGGACAGACCCCGCAGCGGGGCAAAAGGAAGCGATCCTAACCGGCAGTGCGGTCGCCTTGCTTCTGCTGTCGGCTCTCTTCATTCATTTTTATAGAAGGAAAACGTGGTAAGTCTGCATAAAGCGGAAGTCAGAGGACGCCCGCTTGTCCCACGTCCAAACTTGAAGGATAGCCAGCCTCGCCAAGCATGGAACCACACGCGCTTGGAAAACTCGTAACAACCGTCAGGGTGTCGATGATGCCTTGGCGGTTGTTCCTGTTTGGTGTGCACCCACCAAGACAGCGATACCGCCGCCCCGCTCGTTTCCGCGAAATTGATGAAAAATCCCTGTTGCACGAAAGACCCCGGCAGTGTCTCGATCCCATTTGCACCGTTCAACCGAAAAGTCAAGCTTCGCTATTCCGTTACTGCTTCGCTACCTGCCATTGAGGGTAATGGAGGGTAAAGATTCGGTCCGAGGTGGTATTTTACCACCGTTTTTTCAAATGTAAATATAAGGAATAGTTATAAAATATGGAATTTGATAAAGAAGTTTTGTTTCCGAATTTCCTCTTTTTATGTGACTTCTCTCACAGCATTTTGTGAAAATGTCGAAACGTTGAACGATCTATTACGGAATTTCAACGTTTGTTTGACGCCTTTGTTAACAGGGCTTACGGGGACTGTCGTTTCTGTTATGTTAGTCACAGGAAGTATTAAAGGCGAGTCGTAAGGAGATGGGAAAGATGAGGCATAACCGGGTGTTCAAACGCTTGATCGGAGCGCTGACGCTTGTGCTGCTGACCGTGATGGCGTCCGGCTGCGGCGAAAGGCTGATCGTGCTTGATCCGAAAGGGCCGGTCGGCGAGCAGCAGCGTGATTTGATTTACATTTCTACCCTACTTTGTCTTGTAATCATCGTGCCGGTTCTAATTATGACGTTTGTAATCGCATGGAGATACCGGGAAAGAAAAAACAGCAAGGCCAAGTATGCGCCGGAGTGGGAGCATAACAACAAGCTGGAGATGACATGGTGGGGCATCCCGATTCTGATTATCGCGATTCTGGGTGTCATTACGGTGAGATATACGTATGCGTTGGAGCCTTCCAAACCGCTTGCGTCGCAAGGGGAGAAGGAAGCGATGACGATCCAGGTCACGTCGCTCGACTGGAAGTGGCTGTTCTACTATCCGGAGGAAGGAATCGCTACCGTAAACTACATCCGGTTCCCGGAAGACGTCCCTGTCAAGTTTTTGCTGACTTCCGATGCGCCGATGAACTCGTTCTGGATTCCGCAGCTCGGCGGTCAAATTTATACGATGTCGGGGATGGCGATGACGCTTCATCTGCAAGCCGACGAGCCGGGTAAATATATGGGCTCGGGCGCCAACTTCAGCGGCAAGGACTTCGCCAAAATGCAATTTACGGCGGAAGCCACCTCGAAGGCCGAGTTCGATCAATGGGTCGCAGGCATTAAGAGCAAAGATCCCGCACTAACCGAAGAAGGCTACAAAAAACTCGCGACGCCGGGTGTGTCGGACGTAGTCAGCTTCTCCTCATTCCCGAAAGGGATATTCGATCAAACCGTTACGAAATACGGAGCTTCCCATAACCACGGCAACGAGCCGGCCGGCAGCGGGAACTCCAAAGAAGGGAGCAGCCGCTAAATGTGGGATTCAATTAAACAGTTCGCTTCCGAATTTTTCGTGACAGGCGATCCACTCATTTATGGGGCGGATGTAGCGATCGTGCTGACGCTCGCTGCGGTTATATTTGTACTGACGTATTTCAAAAAATGGACATGGCTGTGGCGCGAATGGCTGACGACGGTGGATCATAAGCGGATCGGGATTATGTACGTCATCGCTGCGCTGCTAATGATGTTCCGGGGGGGCGTCGACGCCCTTCTGATGCGTACTCAGCTTGTCATGCCGGAAATGGAGTTTTTGAGTCCGGAGCATTATAACGCGATCTTTACAACACATGGCGTCATTATGATTTTGTTCATGGCGATGCCGCTCATGTTCGGTTTGTTTAACCTTGTTGTTCCGCTGCAGATCGGCGCGCGCGACGTTGCTTTCCCGTTTTTGAATTCGCTCAGCTTCTGGCTCTTTTTCTGGGGCGCGATGCTGTTCAACGTATCGTTCGTGATTGGCGGTTCGCCGGATACGGGCTGGCTCGCTTATCCGCCGCTGTCGCAAATTTCCCATAGTCCGGGCGTCGGTCAGGACTTCTATATATGGGGTATTCAAATATCCGGGATCGGTAGCTTGATGACCGGGATCAACTTTATCGCGACGATTCTGAAAATGCGTGCGCCTGGTATGAAGCTGATGCAGATGCCGATGTTCTCCTGGTCGGTGCTGTCCAGCAGCTTGACGATCATCCTTGCGTTCCCGATCTTGACCGTGACGCTGGCGCTGCTGTTCCTGGACCGTTACCTCGGTGCTCACTTCTTCACGCTGGACGGCGGCGGCAACCCGATGATGTATATCAACCTGATCTGGATGTGGGGGCACCCCGAGGTTTATATCGTCGTTCTGCCGGCATTCGGGATTTTCTCGGAAATTGTGGCTACGTTCTCGAAGAAACGGCTGTTCGGCTACAAGTCGATGGTGTTCGCTCTGATGAGCATCAGCGTCGTATCCTTTTTCACTTGGGCGCATCATTTCTTTACGATGGGCTCGGGAGCGGATGTCAATGCGTTTTTCGCCATATCGACAATGGTTATCGCCATACCGACCGGGGTCAAAGTGTTCAACTGGCTCTTTACGATGTTCCGCGGGCGTATCTCGTTTAAAACGCCGATGCTGTGGACAATGGGCTTCATTCCCTGCTTCGTTATCGGCGGTATGACCGGCGTACTGCTGTCCGTCGCTCCGGCCGACTTCCAGTTCCACAACAGCTACTTCCTGATCGCACACTTCCATCAGGTGCTGATCGGAGGCGTAACGTTCGGATATTTCGCAGGTCTGTATTACTGGTGGCCGAAAGTGACCGGCTTCATGCTGGACGAAAAATTAGGAAAATGGGCCTTCTGGCTTTGGAATATCGGTTTTTATCTCTGCTTCATGCCGCAGTACTTCCTCGGTCTGATGGGGATGACGCGCCGTCTGAATACGTACAGTTGGGACAAAGGCTGGTGGGATTTGAACCTGGTCTCGACGATCGGCGCATTCTTGATGGGTGCAGCCTTTATCGTCCAGGTGTGGCAGATCGTTCACGGCATGAAGGTCATGAAGCGGGACACGACCGGAGACCCATGGGGCGGACGTACGCTGGAATGGTCGATTCCTTCCCCGGCGCCTGCTTACAACTTCGCTACCGTTCCTGTCGTTCATTCCCGGGATGCATGGTGGGAGGAGAAGCTAGCCAAGGAGCAAGGAAAACCGCTTCCGCCGAAGCCTCCAATCGAGCCGATTCATATGCCTGGCAATTCGGGCGTGGCGTTTATCAAGTCGTTCTGCTGGTTTCTGGCGGGCTTCGGGTTCGTATTTAACTGGCTGTGGCTCGCTATACCGGGTATGATCGGAGTATTTGCTTGTATGTTGTGGCACTCGTTTACGTACGATAACGAATATTACATTCCGGCGGAAGAAGTGAAAGCAACGGAAGCCGAGATAAGGGGGACGGTCTGATGGGCAACGCAATCGGACATTCGCAGCAGCATGGGGCCAGCGGACATCACGATCATCACGACGGCCATCACGATCTGGAATCGGTCCGCACGTTCGGGTTTTGGCTGTTTCTGATCACGGACTGTATCCTGTTCGGCACGCTGTTCGCTACTTACGTCGTCTTGCAGGGCAATACGAACGGAGGCCCTACGGGGGCGGAGCTGTTCCAAATGCCGGGCATTATCGCATCCACGTTCATCTTGCTGACGAGCAGCTTTACGAGCGGACTCGCGGTATTGTCGATGAACCGTGGCAACAAAAAAGGGCTGATCGGCTGGCTGGCCGTCACCGCCCTGCTCGGACTGTCGTTTCTTGTGCTCGAGATCAACGAGTTCATTCATTTGGTTCATGAAGGAGCGACCATCGGAACGAGCGCGTTTCTGTCCGCCTTCTATACGCTGGTCGGCACACACGGCTTGCACGTCTCGATCGGCTTCGTCTGGATGATCGCGATTATGCTGCAGCTCGCGAAACGGGGCATTACTCCGGTAACGCGGCGCAAAGTGAACGTCATCAGCCTGTATTGGCACTTTCTGGACGCCATCTGGATTTTCGTCTTTACGATCGTTTACTTGATGGGGGTGATGTAAGATGGCGCAGCAGCATTCGGCTCACAGTCAGAACGGGCATGGCGGCCACGGTCATGAAGGCCACCATGAGGAAAGCCACGGCTCCCTTAAATCTTACATTATCGGTTTCCTGCTTTCGATCGTACTAACGATTATCCCGATCGTCGTCGTCATGAACGATTTGATGGAGAGAACGGGAACGATGCTGGTCCTTCTGGTGACGGCCGTGCTTCAATTCCTCGTTCAGCTCGTGTTCTTCATGCACCTGAAGGAAGAGAACAAGCCTCGCTTTAACTTGATGGCGCTCATACTCGGGTTGCTTATCGTACTTGTCATTGTGGTCGGTTCGATCTGGATCATGACTTACAATAAAGTGGCCGTGTAACAGGTTTCACGAGCGACTTCATCTGTCTGACTAAGTAGGAAGCCCTTATTCGAACTTCGGATAGGGGCTTTCGTATTGGCTGGCCGCTTACAGGTTGGTATAATGGAACTAATAGTAAATCGGCAGGAGGGGAAAAGGGTGGCTGTTCGGCGTCTGAAACCGAAAAATGACTTTATTTTTCAAAGATTATTTGGAGAACAGGATACGAAAGAGAGTCTGATCTCCCTTCTTAATGCGATTTTACAGTTACAAGGGACTGAAAGCATTGCCGATATCACGGTAATTGAAAACAAGCAGCTGGACAAACTGTTTATTGATGATAAGACAGGGCGGCTGGGCTTGAAAAAAACAGTTGCGATCAATCTGCTCGATTTTCATCTATTTAGCTTCGAACGATTTCACAGCACGTTTCATTTTTATGAAGATCATGAAGAGCGATTTATGCTGACAGATGCGATGGAGCTCCATTTTATTGAATATCCGAAGTTTGCGAATATGAAGAAAAACTTGAATAACCCGCTGCACCGATGGCTGTTGTTTTTGGATGAGAAGCTGCCCGAAAAGCAATTAGAGGAGTTGATCCGGATGGACCCTGTGATCAAAAAAGCGGAGGAACGGCTGGAATGGTTGAGCAGTGATGAAGAAACCTTGCGGTTGTACGAAGCCCGGGAGCATTCCCTGATTGAAAGGAATAGCTTGATAGCCGAGGGGAAGGCCCAGGGAAGAGCCGAAGGAAGAGCCGAAGGAAAAAAAGAAATCGCCAAGCAAATGCTGGCGAAAGGATTGGAACCGGCGCTTATAGCGGAGCTTACCGGCTTGCCGCTTGATGAAATTCGGGAAATGGCGAAAAACGGCGGATAAGTCGTCCGTTTCTTTGAATCCTTCTGTAAAAGTGGCTCTCTCCAATGGTGCCACAAGTGAGACGATCACAATCCTGGAGTCGAAAGAATAAAAGCCTCTAAAACCACTTTGGAAGTGGGGTAGAGGTTTTTTTGTGTCAGAAAGCAGATCGAAGCGGATACCGGATACAATCCAATCAAAATTCCGCTCGAAGATACGGCTCCCTTTTCATCTTCGGGCTTTTGCCATGGCATAGTTATCGAAAAATAAGCGGCAGCCGGCATATGCGTAAACTATACTTAGTGGGAAATATATACATAGAAGTGGCTTGACAGAAGTCGAATTCACATTATAAACTTAAGTTGTAATACATTTAGATATGACGTAACACAATAAGAGACGTAAGGTAGGTTTGGGAAGTTTTGTTATTGTTGCACAAAAAATCGCAGATGATTACATACCAGGGGGCCAGTTTGGACACTGCAAGATCCATTTGCTTCAATGAAAGGGAGATGTCTGTCGACATCTGCGACTTGATCGGCTTTCCTCTTTTGAGAAAACGCTTACGAACAATGGGACGTAACCAAAGACAGGAAGAGAAGGTGGAAACGGATGAAAAAGCTAAGTGTAGTGGAGCATCGGATTTTATGCAAGGACGATCAGTACAACTCGTTCCCGAGTATAACGATGCGCCGGGACGGGACATACATCATGACCTTTCGCCGGGCGCCCGACTGGCAGAAAACGTTCGGGCATGTGAGCCATATCGACCCGGCTTCGTTCGCGGCCAAGCTGGAATCGCCTGACGGAAACGGCTGGGACTCGGCTCCGTCGGTCCTGTACGACGATTTCTTCTGCGGAGTTCAGGACCCGCGGCTGCACGTGATGCGGGACGGTACGCTGCTGTGCACGTTCTTCAAGTGGAAAGTGACGGAGAAGGGAGATCCCGTACCGGAAGGCAGCTTCTCGCATAACGTATACGGCAAATGGACGGGGACGCTGGTCGGTTCGTTCTCGATCCGGTCGACGGATGGCGGGAATACGTGGGATGAACCCGTGCAGCTGCCCGGCACCAATGTAGCCATTCAAGGAGACTGCGTGGAGATGGAGGACGGCTCCGTACTGGCGCTGACGTACGGGCAAGACAACGGCGTGTCCAACGTTTATGTGCTGCAATCGCCCGACCGCGGCTTAACATGGACACAAATATCCGATATCCCGGGCTGCGACGGCTACCATTTTCACGAGCCGAACTTGCGCCTCACGCCTTCCGGCAAGCTGGTCGCTTTTATCCGGACGGCCAAAGTGTCCAAGGGCGCCAACCCAGGCTTGCCCAACTCGCCGCTGTATACAGCGGAGTCGCTGGACGGAGGATTGACATGGAGCCGGCCGGTTCCGCGCGCCCACTATTCGCCAAGTCCATTCCATGTGCTGGACCTCGGCGATGACGGCGTATTCGTTTCTTACGGATACCGGTATGAGCCGTTCGGCATACGCGCATTTCTGCTGAATCCGGAATGCGACAACTGGGAGGAGGCCGAGGAGCTGATCGTTCGCGAGGACGGCGGCGGTAGCGACATCGGTTATACGAGCGCGGCGCGGCTTCACGACGGTACGATCCTGCTGACCTATTATTATTTTGATAAAACGGGTGGAATCCGGTATATCGCCGGAACCGTGTGCAGCTTGCAATAATAGACGGAACAACTGGCGAGGGCGGAACCAATCATTTATGATCAGGGGGTCTCATCAATATGAAAAGCAAATTAACCGGATTGACGGCACTGCTTGCCGCGATTGCGCTTCTCGTCTCCGCCTGCGGCGGAAAAGACGGACAGCCCGGAAAGACAGGAGAACCGCAGCGGGCACCGGAAGTCAAAAAAGATCCGATCACGTTGTCCGTCTTCGGGCTCGGCGTGAAGGAGGAGGAGTTCAACGACCGGTTCCGGACGCACCTGGAGAAAAAGTTCCCTTACATTACGTTCAAATATATATCCCCCGACAAGGGCAACTCGCTGCCCGAACTTGTGGCGCGCGGCGAAACGCCCGACCTCATCCGGACCGACGTGCCGAACCTGAAAAACAACTACCTCGACCTCAAGCTGGGAACCGACCTGAACGAATATGTGAAGAAGTACAATTACGACTTGAAGCGATTCAACGGCCCGTTCGTTCAGGAGATGATCGATGCGGGACAGACCGGAGCGTTATATGGACTCCCTTATCCCCCCTACTTCCCGATGGTGCTGACCTACAACAAAAACTTGTTCGACCAGTTCGGCGTCCCTTACCCGAAAGACGGCATGACTTGGGATGAAGCGTACGATATCGCCAAAAAGATGAGCCGGGTTGAAGGGGGCAACGTCTACCGCGGCTTTGCGGCCAACATTATGGCGATGCTCCGGGACAATCCGTTCGGCTATCCGATTCTGGATCCAAATGCGGACCAGTTGTTCGATACAGAGAAATGGAAGCTGCACTTCAGCAACTTCCTGCGTTTTTACGAGCTGCCGAACAACAAAATCGCGCCGACGAGCGGTGATGAGATTACAAACGTTTTCAACAAGGGCAACGTGGCCATGCAGATTAACCAACACAGCCAGTACGCCCCGTTTCCGAAAGAAATCGAATGGGATATCGTCTCGTATCCCGCCTATGCGAACGGACCGAAAAGCATGGCGTGGAGGGGACCCGCTTACTGGTCCATCTCCGCAACCAGCAAACATAAAGACGACGCCTTCCAGGTTATCGTCGAGATGGTATCGGACGAAGTGCAAATGGCGGATTCCCGCAAGGGCATGCTGCCGACAGTTGTCAAAAAAGAGATTCAGGACGCATTCGCCAAAGACCGTTCCGATTTGCAAAGCAAAAACATGAAAGCGCTGTTTTATTACACGGAATGGGCCCCGTACTCGCCGAAGCGGAAAGCCGGCGCCGCGAACGTCGCTACGGTTAGCCAGCAAAACTTGATGGCCCAGACGTTCCACGATGTCGCTTCCGGCAAGGTTGATATGAACACCGGCCTCAGACAGCTCGACGAGAAGCTGAAGCAGGAGCTGGCGAAGGATAAGAGCAAGTAACCAAGTAATCAGGCAACATGCCCTTTACAATTTCTTAGCGTACAGAAAACATTCCGTAAACAATTAACCGATATGATGTAGGTAATATCATACGGGTTGAGACGTGGAGAAAGCCCGATCAGAACGCAAGCGGATTCCGTCAGGAACGCTTCTTCTCATCCGGCTTTTTTTGCGTTTCTTTTGTTTTGTACCGACATGAAAATCAACTGAAAAAACGGAGGCAGCAAGTTGAACCAGACACCTGCACAAGCACCGGCGCAAGCCCGCGGACTAATGTCCGCAGCTCCAGCCAAGAAGCAAGGCGCAGTAAGAAAGGCACTGCGCAAACATTGGCAGCTGTATTTGCTCCTGACGCCGGTCGTCCTATATTTCGCGATTTTCCATTACTGGCCGATGTACGGCGTTCAGATCGCCTTCAAGGATTTTATCGCGACGAAAGGTATTTGGGGCAGCCCTTGGGTCGGGTTCAAACATTTCGAGCGATTTTTCGACAGTTACTTTTTCTGGAGGCTGATCAAAAACACGCTCGGCATCAGCTTGTACGAGCTGGCCGTCGGTTTTCCGATTCCGATTCTTCTCGCCCTGATGATCAACGAGGTACGGATGAAAGGGTTCAGCCGATTCGTGCAGACCGTAACGTATGCGCCGCACTTTTTGTCCACCGTCGTCGTTGTCGGCATGCTGATGATGTTTTTGTCCCCGTCCAGCGGGCTCGTGAACATGGTGATCCGGGCGTTCGGCGGAGAACCGGTCTTCTTTATGACCGAACCGGCATGGTTTAAGACGATATACGTATTTTCCGGCGTCTGGCAGCAGATGGGCTGGAGCTCGATTATTTATTTGGCGGCGCTCGCCGGCATCGACCCGCAGCTGCACGAAGCGGCCAAGGTGGACGGGGCTTCGCGGCTGCAGCGGATCTGGCACGTCAACTTGCCCGGCATCCGGCCGACTATCGTGATCCTGCTGATCCTCAATTTCGGCTCGCTGATGGGAGTCGGTTTCGAGAAAGTGTTTCTGATGCAAAACTCGCTGAATATGGAAGGCTCCGACGTCATCTCGACCTATGTATACCGGAGCGGCATCCTCGGGGCTCAGTACAGCTTCTCCGCCGCTGTCGGGCTGTTCAACTCGGTCGTGAACTTCATTCTGCTCCTTACGGTCAACCGGATCGCGAGGAAGGTCAACCAGGTCAGCCTTTGGTAAAGGGCACACAGCATCAAGAAGCTTAACAAGGGGGAACTACCGATGGAAGCCCGAAGTTACGGGGATAAATGGTTCGGAGCGGTGAATGCGACTTTGCTTGCGTTCGTATCGCTGATCGTGCTGTATCCGCTGATTTACGTCCTGAGCGCCTCGATCAGCAATCCCGCAGCCGTCCTGAACGGGGACATGTGGCTGGTGCCCAAGGAGGTTACGTTCGCGGGATACAGCAAAGTGTTTGAAAATAAAGAGCTGCTGAACAGCTACGGCAATACGATTTTTTATACGGTGCTCGGTACGGCGATCAACCTGGTCATGACGGTGATGGCCGCGTATCCGATGTCGAAGCGGGATTTGAAGGGACGCAACCTGCTGATGGCGGTTATGGTGTTCACGATGTTTTTCAGCGGCGGCCTCGTCCCGACCTATATGCTCGTCAAGCAGCTCGGTATGACCAATTCGTTCTGGGCGCTCGTGATTCCGAACGCGGTATCGGTGTACAACATCATCATTATGCGGACGTTTTTCCAATCGAGCATACCGGGTGAGATTCAGGAGGCGGCTGCGATCGACGGCTGCTCGGAGATGAGGATTTTACGGTCGGTCGTGCTCCCGCTGTCGATGCCGATTATCGCGGTGATGATTTTGTTTTACAGCGTCGGACATTGGAACGCGTACTTCAACGCCTTGATTTATTTGACCGCTCGCGAAGATTACCCGCTTCAGCTGATTCTACGGGAAATTTTGATTCAGGGTCAGATGGAGGAGATGGTGAATGCGGGAGACAGCTCGCACGCCAAGACGCTTCTCGATCAAGAGGCGGTCAAATATGCGGTCGTCGTCGTGGCGAACCTGCCGATCCTGCTGCTGTACCCGTTTTTGCAGAAATATTTTGTCAAGGGTGTTTTGATTGGGGCTATAAAAGGCTGACCGCCTTTTTGGCAATAGATATGGAACATAGGAAGCACAACACAGGGAGGAACTTGAATCATGAGATGGAAAAAATGGACGGCGTTGACCGTGTCTTCGGTTATGACAGCCAGCCTGATCGCTGGCTGCGGAGAGGCTAAAGAAACCGCAAGCGGAACGAGCGGCGCATCCGGAAACAAAGAAACCGAAGTCACGCAAAATGTAAATAAAGCGGGCATGCCGATCGTGAAGCAGCCGATCGAGCTGACCTTCTTCACCGGTCTGGCGGCAACGAACGGAAGCAACAAGTTCGAGGAACGGCTCGTCTGGAGCGAATATGCGAAAATGTCGAACGTGAAAGTTAATTTCCAGACGGTACCGTTCGAGAATTTGACGGAGAAACGCAATCTCGCGCTCGCGAACGGCGACTATCCGGACGTCTTGTATTCGGCGCGGGTGCCCGCTTCGGATCTGATGAAATACGGCGGCCAGGGCGTCTTCGTCAAGCTGAACGATTACATCGACAGCTACGCGCCTAACCTGAAGAAGCTGATGGACAAATACCCCGACCTGCGTAAGGCGCTGACGATGCCGGACGGCAATATTTATTCGTTCCCGTCGTTTTACAGCCCGGAATTTCTGCCGATGCTGATCGGCACTCCGCTGTGGGTGAAGAAGGATTGGCTGGACAAGCTGAATATGAAGGAGCCGCAGACGATCGACGATTTGTACGCCTACCTGAAGGCAGTCAAAACGACCGACTTGAACGGCAACGGACAAGCCGACGAAATTCCGTACAGCGGCACGGGGATTAACCCGCTCATGGAGCAGATCATGGGAGCGTGGGGCGTCGGAACGCGCGGCCTTGGGCATAAGCATGTCGACATCGATCCGAAAACGAACGATTTGCGCTTTTTCCGGACGACGGACAATTTCAAAGAGCTGCTTCAATTTATGAACAAACTGTACAGCGAAGGGCTGATCGACAAAGACGTCTTCACCCAAACCGGCAACCAGCTGTATGCCAAAGGCGGCAAAGACGTGCTCGGCGCGACGATCAACCCGAACCCGAAAACGCAATTTAACGGCGAAGGGTATTTCGGTCTCGGCGCTTTGAAGGGACCTCACGGCGACCAGCTGTATACGCATATCAAAGTACCGATGGTATGGCCAGGCGCGTTCGTCATTACGGACAAAAACAAACATATCGAAGCGACCGTCAGATGGATGGACCATTTCTACGGCGACGAAGGCGCTACGTTTTACTTTATGGGTCAGGAAGGCGTCAGCTACACGAAGGCGGCGGACGGCAAGCTGGAATTCGTCGATGAAATCAAGAAAAATCCGAACGGCTTGACGATGGACCAGGCGCTGACCAAATACGTTACCTGGATGGGCGGAAGTTACCCGGGGTATGTGCAGGAGAAATATTTCAAAGGCTCCGAGACGCTGCCGGAATCGGTTGAAGCCGGGAAGAAGGCCCAGCCGCACGCGATCAAGGAGCTGTGGTACAACTTCAACTTTACGGATGAAGAGACAGAGTTCATGAAGACGAAAGGAAGCGACATCCAGACGTACATCACCGAGATGGAAGCGAAATTCATTACCGGCGCCGTCTCGTTCTCCGAGTGGGACAAGTACGTAACGACCGTTAAAAACATGGGCGTGGCCGATTATTTGAAAGTGTACAAAGCTGCTTACGACCGGTACAACAAAAGCAAGTGATGCGTGAAGAGGAAGAGGTTATACTGCCTCGAAAAAAATAATGCCGAACGCCGCCGATGGGCGGCGTTTTCGGTTGGTGTGGCTACCCTCGCACCTTGCGCCTTGAACGCTGAACGCTGCACCCCGCACCCCGACTCCAACCCCAAGCCCAAACCTCAAACCTCAAACCTCAAACCTCAAACCTCAAACCTCAAACCTCAAACCTCGAAACTCGAACCCTCGCTCCGCACGCCAGACCACCAATCCCTGCACCACTCAACCGCCGGCTTCCCGGCTACGGCACGTCAACTAAATAGAGGTCTTTCGCAGCTCTTATTTCCTCAAAATGAGCCGTCCGAACGGTATTAGGAGCTGTTTGCGGGACTTTCCTAGTTAGTGTTCCAAAACGCCGAAATCCCTTGTCGCACAAGGAAAAAAGCGTATTACCTAACAAATTATTAGAGCCTAAAAAACTATTTCCATATTGAAATCCCAGAGAACCTTGATTTTAAAGGGAAGTTAGAAATTTAACAAGGAAAATAATGTAATATTATGGGAGTGAATTCAGGAAATTAAGTATATATTTTGGGAATATTAGTTAAATTTGACCGTGTATTACACAATAACTAGGAAAGTCCCGTTTGAGACTCTTATTCTCCAAGTCCGCTTTTTCTCCAAAATAACGTGTACAAACGAGACTGTCGATTCATTGTGTAGAAGTGATAGCAGGCCGTTCCAAGTGAAAAGTTACCTTCTTCTGCTCAGACAGATTGTCCGGAATCCCTTGATTTCATAAGGATTGTAAGGTAGGGGATTCCAGACAAAACTCGCCAGAAGGTAATCTTTTCCCTTTCCACTTGGTTGTCCACAATGAATCGACAGCCTCACAAACATCACTTATCCCAAATATGCAACAATTGGCGATACCCAATTTGGCCCGTCCGGACAGGAATCTTCCGGTTTATCCCGAATTTAGTAAGGAGATCAAGGTAAGCAGGCAAGGGGGAAACGATTCGTGAAATTGATACATACCGCCGACTGGCACCTGGGCAAGCTGGTGCAGGGCGTATATATGACAGAAGACCAGAGACACGTGCTCCGGCAGCTCGTGGATACGGTAGAGCGCGAGAAGCCGGATGCGGTCATCATCGCAGGCGATCTGTACGACCGGGCCGTGCCGCCGACCGAGGCGGTCGACCTGCTGGACGAGCTGCTGGAGCGGATCGTCATCGGCCTGAATACGCCGGTGCTGGCCATATCCGGCAATCACGACAGTCCGGACCGGCTGAACTTCGGGACCCGGATCATGGAAGGACGCGGCCTGCACCTGGCCGGTCAGCTGCGGGCGGAACCGCGTCCCGTCGTGCTGCGGGACGAATACGGGGACGTGCACGTTCATCTCGTTCCGTACGCCGACCCGGCTCAGGTCCGGCACCTGTACGGGGACGAGTCGATTCGTTCCCATGACGAGGCGATGCGGGCGATTGTTACACGGATCGAGGCGTCGATGGACCCAGCAGCGCGCCACGTGCTGGTCGGACACGCCTTCGTCACGCCCGGCGGCGAGCCGCAGGACAATACGAGCGATTCCGAGCGTCCTCTCTCGATCGGCGGGGCGGAGCATGTGCGGGCGGAATATTTCCGGCCTTTCCACTATACGGCGCTCGGCCATTTGCATCAGGCGCACTACGTGCTGCAGGACAATATCCGGTACGCAGGATCGCCCTTGAAATATTCGATCTCCGAGGAGTCGCACCGCAAATGCTTTTACGTAGTCGAGCTGGACGCGCAAGGCACGGCGGCGATCGACCGGCGCGAGCTGGTCCCGCTTAGGGATATGCGTCGGATAACGGGAACGATTCAGGACATCGAGACTCATTCCGTCTGCGACGATTACGTATTTGTAACACTGACGAACGACAACCCGGTTTTGTTTCCGATGGAGAAAGTACGGGCGGTTTATCCGAATGCGCTGCACGTCGAGCGAAGGCCCGAGGGAGTCAGAGTCAGGGATGCGGCTGAAACGGCCGAAGGGACGGGCAATACGCCGGAGCGGCGGCGGGAAGCCGATCCGGTCGCGCTGTTTGCGGCCTTTTACGAGGAAGTGAAAGGCAAGCCGCTCGAAGAGGAGAAGCGGCTGCTGTTTGCCGATACATATGGAGAAGTGTTCAAAGAGGAAGGGGACGCCGTATGAGACCGATCAAGCTGACGATGCAGGCGTTCGGTCCGTACCGCGATTCAGAGACGGTCGATTTCCATAGGCTGGAGGATCGGCGGTTGTTCGTTATATCCGGTAATACCGGCGCCGGGAAAACGTCGATTTTCGATGCGATCTGTTTTGCGCTGTACGGTTATGCGAGCGGAGAGGACCGCGCGGAGCCGCGGATGCTGCGCAGCCATTTTGCCGACGATGAAACGCATACCGCCGTTGATTTCGAGTTTGCCGCGGGCGCGCGGACGTACCGGATCTTTAGACAATTGCCTCACCGGAAAGGGGCGAACAAAAGCGAAACGGGCGGCAAAGCGGAGCTGTACGAAACGACAGAGGGCCAAGAAACGCCGTGCGTCGACCGGTTCACCGTCGGGGAAGTGAATGCGAGGCTGGAGACGATCCTGGGGCTGACGAGGGAGCAATTCAGTCAGATCGTCATGCTGCCGCAAGGAGAATTCCGCAAGCTGCTCACTTCCGATACCGACAACAAGGAGGATATACTCCGGCGCATTTTCCGGACCGGTCTGTACCAGAGACTGGAGGAGCGGTTCCAGCAGAAGCACCGGGAGCTGAAGGACGCTTATAAAGAAGCGGCGTCGAAGGCCGACGTGTACTTGAAGCAGACGCAGGAGACGATGCCGCTTCGCGAGGGCAGCGGGCTTGCCGCGACGTTCGGCCAGCCGACCTGCAACGCGTCGCAGGTGATGGACGGTCTGGCGGAGGAAGCCGCGTATTATGACGGCCTTGCCCGCACAGGCGCCGAGCGCAAAGGCGAATTGACGGCCCGCCTCGAGAAGCGGGAGGACGAGCTCCGCGAGGCGCTGCTGCTGAACGGCCGGTTCGCCGAGCTCGGGCAGAAGCGCGCAAGGCGCGAGGAGCTGGAGCGTCAGCGCGAGGATGTGGCTGAGCGCGAGCGGCGGCTTGCGCTCGCCGAGCGGGCGGCGCGGCTCGAGCCGTACGCGGAGCAGGCGGCGAAGGCGGTGCGGGACGCCGAGGCGAAGCGCCGCCAGCTCGCCGCGAAGCAGCAGGACGCGGCCGCGGCGGCAAGCGCGCTCGCGGAAGCGGAGGCGCGCTACCGCGGCGAGGAGGCGCGCGAGCCGGAGCGCAAGGACGCGGAGCGCGAGCTGCAGCGGCTCGCGGACCTAACGCCGGCGGTGCGCCAGCTCGACGCGCTGCGGCGCGAAGCGGAGCGGCTCGCCGGCGAGGAGCGGGCCGGCCGCGCGAAGCTGGCGGCGGCCGAGGAGGCGCTGGCCGGCGTCCGCGAAGCGAAGCGGGCGTGCGCCGAGCGGCGCCACGCGGCCGAAGCCGAGACGGCGGCGCTGCCGGAGCGGCTCGAGGCGCTCGATCGCATGCGGCAGCAGGCGCGGCTGCTGAAGGAGCTGAGCGAGCTCGAGAAGCGGCTCGGCGAGCTCGGCCGGCTCGAAGCCGAGCAGGAGCGCGAGCTTCGGCGGATGCGGGCGGAGCACGACCGGCTCGAGACGCTCTGGATCGAAGGGCAGGCGAGCTTGCTGGCGGCGCATTTGCACGACGGCAAGCCTTGCCCGGTATGCGGAAGCGCCGATCATCCGAGCAAAGCGGCCGCCGGGGAGGTGATTCCGTCGCGCGAAGCGCTGCAGCAGGCGAAAGAGTCGCTGCGCCATGCGGAGCAGGAGTTCAGCGCGGCGAAGGCGCAAGCGGCGGCGGCGCGGACCGGCTGGGACGCCGGGGCGAAGGAGGCGTCCGAGCACGGCATCGAGCCGGCAGCCCTGGCAGAGCAATATGCACGGCTGGAAGCCGAGGGCAAAAAGCTTCGTGCGGAGACGGACAAGCTGAAGCAGCTTGCCGCTTCGCTGCCGGCGCTGCGGCAGGAAGAAGCCCTGCTGGACCGGAAGCTGGATGAGCAGCAAAAGGGCAAGGACGATCTTCAGCAGCGCCAGCAGCAGCTTGCGGTGGAGAGCGGCTCGAAGCAGTCGCTGCTCGCGAAAGAGCTGGAGCGCATTCCGGAGGAGCTGCGGTCGCCGGATCTGCTGGAGCGGCGGATGAAAGCGCAAAGCGCGTTCGTCGCCAAGCTCGAAGCAGCCTGGAAGGAAGCGCAGCAGCGGCTGCAAGCGGCGCAGACGAAGCTCGCCGCCGAGAAGGCGGGCGAAGTCCAGATGGCCGCGCAGCTGGAAGAAGCGGAGAGCAACCTGCGGCAGGCCGGGGAGCGGTTCCGGCTGGAGCTGGCGGAGAGCGGCTTCGCTTCGCCGGCCGAATATGTGGAGGCGAGGCTGGCGGAGGCGGAGCGCCTGGCGCTGCGCGAACGGATCGAGGCATTCCGCCAATCGGTCGCGGCGCTGGCGGATCAGATCGCCGAGCTGGAGCGGGAGCTTGCCGGGCGCGAACCGGCCGACACCGGCGCGATGAGCGCAGCGCTGGCGGAGCAGAAGCGCGAGCTGGAGCAGGTGCTGGCCGAGATTCAGACGGCCGAGCGGTACCGCCAGGAGGCCGAGCGGCTGAGACGGTCGATCGAGGCGGCGCAAGGCAAAGCCCGCGAGCTCGAAGAGCGTCTCGAGCAGGTGATGGACCTGTACCAGATGATCAAAGGCGACAACCCGCTTAAGATATCGTTTGAGCGATACATACTGATCGAATATTTGGAGCAGATCTTGCAGGCGGCAAATGCCCGGCTATCGAACTTGTCCAACGGACAGTTTATGCTGCAGCGCAGCGACCGCTTGGAGAAGGGCGGCAAGCAAAGCGGCCTTGGACTCGACGTTTACGATGCTTATACGGGGCAAAACCGCGATGTCAAAACGTTGTCCGGCGGCGAGAAGTTTAACGCTTCCCTATGTCTGGCGCTGGGGATGACCGATGTCATCCAGTCTCATCAGGGCGGTGTCACGATCGAAATGATGTTTATCGACGAAGGCTTCGGCTCGCTGGACGAGGAATCGCTCGGCAAAGCGGTCGCCACACTGGTCGACCTGCAAAAGGCGGGCCGGACGATCGGCGTGATCTCTCACGTGCAGGAGCTGAAGGACGCGTTCCCCGCCGTACTCGAAGTGCGCAAGACGAGGGAAGGGTATAGCCGCACGGAGTTTGTGTTAAAATAACCGGCTCGCCGTTACCCGGGAAACCGGAACATCAAAGATCGCCCCCGCTGTGATGGCAGCGGGGGCGATTTTTGGCTTACCGTTCAGGTTACGCGTTCAGTGGTGTGTGAGTGCCGCCGAGCGTTCCGCCTTTCGTTTTTTTGTCTTTTTTGAAGTGAGCAGCGGCTTTGTGAAGTAGCGGCATCAGGTAGTAGTCGACTCCGTATTTGCCGGCGTTCGTTCCGCCGACCAGGACGATCGTACCGATCAGAACCATCCAAGGGTTGGTGCTTACCGTTCCGGCGAAGAGGAACATGAAGTTCATCATCAGTCCGAAGAAGGCGGCGGCTGTCGTCAGGGCCCCTACGATAAGGCCGAGTCCGACCAGGAACTCACCGAGCGGGATCAGGAAGTTGATCAGTTTCACGTTCGGCATCGCAAAGTTGTCAAGGAACGCGGTGAAGGTCGGGTACATCGCGCCGCCTGTCGCTTTATCGACTACCGGCTTGGCAATGGCGTTTTTCAGGAACCCTCCGGCGTCGAACCCTCCGGTCAATTTCCCCCAGCCGGCTGTCATCCAATCCCAGCCAAGGTACAACCGGATGATAAGCAGCATGGCAGCGGCGTAACGATTTTCTCTCCAAAATTTGAACAACATGGTAATCAGCTCCTCATGGGATTATAATGTGAACTTTTTCACAATCTAGGGTGTAAAAAAGGTTTTGGATCGATGTTGATGTTGAATGAATTGCTGTTATACTCTTGCACCGTTGGCGTGAACCTTTCTAGTTCCGAGAAGATTCACTTATCGGTCGGTTTTCGCTGTCGGCTGGATCGGGATCGAAGCATGGCCGGTTTCAAGTGCCGCATGACGCATCTTCCTTTCTTGTGCGCTCTTCTCGCCGGTGATAGGCTTGCTGTTTGCTTTGTGGGTATCACCTGCTTGTTTTTTCGCTTTCTTTGGTTTTCCTTTCCACGTCTTTAATGTACCACATGTTTTGCGAATAACATGTGATTTAAATCACAAGGGTAAACCTTTTTTGAAAATAATTTTGAACTCCGCTTCAGCGAGGCTTTGGGATACGAAACGGGCCCGGCGGCTTAAAAAACTGGGGAAAATAAAAGATGTCGGAGGTGAGTCTTGCATAGGTTTAATTATTTGGGCCCCCTTACCCGATCGCTTCCCCATCCGCTTCACTGGCGGAAACTAATCGCATAATGGCCTATTGGTCCTATTGAACAGAGGCTTTATAACCAAAAACAGCCAAAGAAAGGATAGATTTTCTTGGCCGAATGGATTATGATGGGGAATATAGTCGAAAAGGCAAACTTATCGAAAGGTAGGGACGCAAAGCTGCAGGCCTTCCGGTTGTAAACCGATGGCGGCTGGGCTGCCGAAGCATAGGGAAATTTTATAATTCACGTTATAAAACCGGTCCTGGCTTCTTTGAAGTTGGGATTCTTTTATGCGTCTGTCATTTGGCGACTGTAGCTTCCGCAATGTAAGCGATTTCTTCACTATTTTCGAGGAGGAGTATCCGGATATGCGGTACGACCGATATGAAGACTTGATCGGAAAAAAACTGCTACATAATGTGATAAGCGCCAAGGGAATGATGCTCATTCCTGTGGATACGCTTCTTACCGAAGGACATATCGAGAAGCTGCAAAACTTCCAAATCGATTTGTTTGATATTCGCGCCGTACCCGTCGAGCCGAAGGAAGATTCCAGACTGGTATGGAAGGAAGATCAGCCTGCTGCGGAGTTGGCCAAGCAAGCTGCCGAGGTCAGGCCAGCGGCGGACAATACGGTCGAGTTTGTAAAACGGGCGGATGCCAAAATGCAGGAAATTGAGAAATGCGTTTTGCATACCGGAACTATTCCTGTTTCCGAAATGGAGTCCAACTTACTGCCGGCGATTATGGGAGCGACGCAAAACCGAAACATCTACAAGCTGTTCGCCGAGCTGAAGGCGGAGGGCGATTTTCGCTTCAAGCATAGTATCGGCACTGCGTTTATCGCCGCGATGCTGGGACGCTGGCTGCAGCTGGAAGAGAAGGAAGTGTCGACTCTGGCGATGGCCGCCAGCCTGTGCGACATCGGTACGGTCAAGCTTCCCAGCGCTCTGCTGAACAAAACGACGGAACTGGCGCCGCACGAATTCGAGATTATGAAACAGCATACCGTCATCGGATACGAGCTGCTCAAAGAGTCGGAACTCGATCCCCGCGTGGCGCTTGTCGCCTTGCAGCATCATGAGCGTGAGGACGGCAGCGGTTACCCGTCCAAGCTCAAAAGCGCGGATATCCACCTGTTCAGCAAAATCGTCGCTTTAGCGGACGTATACTTAACGATGACGACCGATCGCCCGGGGTGCCCTGCACTTCCTTTTTATGAGGTTATTCAGAAGCTGCATGCGGATATATTACAGAACCGGTTCGATTCGAAGATCGGCATGACGTTCCTGAATCGGCTGATGTCCGCCCAGGTCGGAAGCGAGATCATTTTAACCGATGAACGGCGGGGGAAGATCGTGCTGATCAACGCCAATTATCCGACCAGTCCGCTCGTATCGCTGGATACCGAATTTATCGATCTGAGCAAAACAAGCGCGCTGAAAATTAAAGAAATCGTAGGCTAGCCGGGACTCTGCCTATCTAGAACCGTTCGTTCCGTCCCGTCTCCGGTCTGGCTATGGTATAATAGCAGCATTCTGCTCGGAAGATAAGAAAAGGAACGGGGGATCTGCGATGCTGCCACTTGTATCCGTATTAACGCCGACTTATAACCGGCTTGGCGAGCTAGGGGAACTGCTGGAGGCGGTCAGCCGCCAAACCTATAAACGGCTGCAGGTAGTCGTCGTGAACGACAACGGCGTCCCGGTCGAGCCGGTTTGCAGCTTGTATCCGGAGCTGGACATTCGGATCGTAAACCTGGAGACGAACCGGAAGCATGTGCGGGCACGCAATATCGGGCTCCAATACGCGGATGGGGAGTATATCATGCCTTGCGATGACGACGACCTTCTTGTCCCTTCCCATATCGAGACGATGATGAAGCATATAGTGGGCGCCGATATGGTGTTCTCCGATGCCGAGATCGTCAATTTGGTATGGCAGGACGGTGCGCGGGTTCCTGCGCATCGTATGGAATTTGCGTACGAACACGATTTGGCCGCTATGCGTTTGTTCTCCACCTTCGTCCCGTCAGGCAGTCTGTACCGCAAAATAGTGCATGAGTCTGTCGGTTCGTTCGACGAGCAAGTGTATCATTACTGGGACTGGGATTTTTTCCTGCGCGTCTCCGAGAAGCATCGTGTCAAGCGGGTGCCGATCGCCGGCGTGTTGTACGCTTTCTCGCAGGATGGCGGCAACTTGTCCGGTCAGCTTGAGGATATGAAGCCCTACTTAAACCAACTGTCGGCCAAACACGGACTGGGCGAGCTGCCAACGAAAAACTTTTTCCTGCTCCTTGAGGAACCGGAGGTTCAAAGCCGGCGTACCGGTACGACCGTCTTGTGGGACGGTAAGCCGTTCCGCTCGAGATACGCGGCTATCGGCAAAAGATAGAGAATATAGGCGGGATCGAAAGTTAAGGCGGAGATCAAGCTGTTCCTGAAAAGGTGACGGCTGTCTCCGCTTTTTTGCGCACAATCGGGTCAATCAACGAAAGCTAGACAAACGGTTCGATCACTTGTGGCCTGACAGCCGGATTAAGCCGAGAATAACCGTCTGTCAGCATCCGCCTGCAGCTTTGTACACGGACCAGCGTTCCGATTACGTAGGTATACCCGGTGTGATCCGTACGAATCGTTTCTTCCCAAGCCGGAGGCAGCGTATCGATTGTGGTGCCATCCGCTCTCGTCTGTACGGCCGGTTCGGAATCAAGAACCCGTTCTATCCGGATTCCTTGAAGCAGCGCCTCGTGAAGCAGTCGTTCGGCGAACTCGCCTTTGCCCAGCAGCATCACGCTCTGAATCCCTTCCCGTCGCAGCTTGTTCATCGTGTTAAATGCGATAACGGCGCTGCCATAGGCGTCCCGCAACCGCAAAAACGATACGTACAGCCGGTACGGCTCGCTCCGCGTTACGAGGCCTTGAGGCCAAAATACGTTGGTCGTATCCGGTCCGAAGCTGCTCAGATCGATCAGGTAATCCCCGCCTCGCGTCTCCCATTCGACCGATAGCGGCTCGCATAGCCGGATCGTCTGCACCCCGCCGAAGTTATCCTGATGGACCAGATCGCCAAGTCTGGACGCTTCCTCCGGTGTCGGCATATCCAGCACGCGGTGCAGCGGCAGGCTCCACTCGAGCGGATTGCCGGCAGCGGCTGTCAAGCCGGGCTTTGCTTGTTGCCAGACGCTGTACCAGCTCTGGAACGCCATCACGCCCGCTTGGCAAGCGCGCTTATATTCCAGCTGTTCGGCAGGAATGTTCAGCTTGGCCGTCACGGGGACGATCGAGCCGTCATCGTTTCTCTCGTAACGGACGGTCGAGCCGAAATCCCCCATCATCAGCTCTTCGATCAGTCCCGGACTGCGCGCGAACCGCCGGGCGATACCGCCTTCCGTGTCGGGGCCGATCCAGCAGCGTATATCTGTCCCGCGAAATAATTGCAGCGCGGCGCGCTCCGTGCCCACGGCGAGCAGATGGATGGAATCGCCTTTTCGGCGTTCAAGCGTATAAGCCGCATCGATGGCGGCCTGAATCGTCCCGTTAAAGCCGAGATCGACGGTAATTAACCGGTCCGGGCTGCCGCATTGCTGCCGGATATGCTCCAGCAGCCGTTCCCGCTGCGTACGGATGGACCGGAGCGCAAGCTGTCTGGCGTAAGGCTGCAGCAGCAGACGCCGGAGAGTGTCATGCCAAGAACGATCGTTAGTTTCTCCGGACCGTACGGAGTGCAGTTCCTCCACCGGCGTGGACAGCAAGTCCGCGAGTACGGGAAATTCGGCGGTCAGCGAAGCCGCTTCGACTCCGAGCATATGGAATACTTCACCAACCGTTATATGGCCGAGCCCCAGTACTTGATCAAGCTCCCGGTCGGTAAAATCGTTCATGGAAGCGAGCAGCGTAGCTTGTCTCGAGACATACAGCGGCTGGACGCTTATGGACAGTCCCCGTCTGCGTACCGCCCTCTCCAGCGCCGGCCCCAGCAGGTGCGCTTCTCTCATAAGCGGATGGATCTCCCGCCGTCCCGCTGCGACGCACTGGTCGATCACCCAGTCGCAGAAGCCTTGAACGAACGGCCCGAGTATCTCTGCGCCGAAGCGGTAAAAAAACGAACGAGCACCAGCCTCCAACGAATCAAGCGCGGGCTCTTCCACGCTGTTTCTATCTTCTTCGGTATGAAAAACCGATGCGGGCATTGTCGCCCCAGCCAGCTTCCGGACCGCGGCGATCGCCGGAAGGACGGGGCCGTGCCGCACCGACTCCCAATGGAACGGGCTTTCGATCGTCTCCGGAATAAGCGTGTAGTGAATGGCGGCGATTCCCCGTCTGGCCGCACCTTGAACGTCGGCAGCCTCGTTATCTCCGATATGAACGATCTCTGTGCGGTTTATGTCCGGGAACACGCTCATCAGCGAATCGTACAGACGGCCCGAACGTTTCCCGAATCCTTCCTCGGAAGAGACGAGTACGGCATCCAGCAGCGAGACGTCCATACCGTTAGCGGTCAGGAAGGACGCGATCTGTTTGCCTGATAAATACATATCGCTTAATAGGGCGACGCCGATGCCGCTGTCCTTGCAGAAACGGATCAGCGAAGCGGCATACGGATTGACGAAGATCAGCTCGCGTTCCGTTTCGAGCTCAAGCTGCAGGAGCCGGGTCCGGTCGCCGAGCTGTACGGGCATATGATCGTAGATCCGTTCCAGCGTCGTTTCTCCGAACCCGGAGACGTCCTGTTCGCGGGCGAGCTTTTCGGCGGACATCCGAAGTGCGCGAAACTGTGCGGCGGTTGTCGGCCGGGTGAACAGTCCGAGTTGCGCCGCCTTCAGAGCGGTACGATCGAATACGTCCGCCGGCCTGGAGCAGCATCGAAACAGCAGCGTATCGAAAACATCGAAGCTGATTAGACGCAAACCGCCGATTAGAGGCTCCAGGCGGCGTAAAACGATATCCCTTTTCCACAAATGCTGCTCGGGAATGTCCCCGAGTTCGGCCGATCCCATGGCCTGTTTCCTCCCCCGGTTGAAGCTTCTTTATCATTAAGTCTAGACTTGCGGGGGACCGGAAGCAAGCCGTATTTTGCCGGGTTAAAGCCGTCCGCCTAATCCCTCCTATTCGTTCAAAGTTTGGATAATTGTGTTTTCGCTTTATTGATAATAACCGTCGTCTCCGCCTCCAGATCGTATAAGCTCCGCTTATGATCGGATATTTGGCGCAGCCGGGTCAGCAAGGCGGATAGCGCTTCCGACGAAGCTTTGGCGTCCTGCTGCTTCACATGCGGTGTGAACGTCTTCCAGTCGGCGGCGACCTGTTTGTTTAGACGGGTGACAGCTTCGCGGTGCGTCCGCATTTTGACATCGACGGGTTCGAGAGCTGCCAGCGTCTCCCGTATTTTTTTCTGCTTGGCGGATGTTTGTCCTTTGGCGGCGGTTAACTGAGCTTCTTTGTTCCGGATATCCTGCTTGGCGAGCTGAACGGCGGCTTTCATGCCGTTTGCCTGAATTTGCAGGATAGCCGCCCACTCTTTGCTGTGCAGCTTCTTGGCCGTCGTGATTTGCTGATTGATCGACGTGTACATGTCCAGCATCGGCTTGTACCGCGCCTTCGTGTCGTCGACGCGGCGTTTTAATTCCACGAGATGGCTCTCGTCGAGCTGTTTGATTTGCTGCCGGAGGACCTTCAGCGCTTGATCGTTGCGGATTCGCAGCTCTTTGCTGTCCGCATCGCGCTTCCGATGCTCCTGCTGCAGGGCGGTCAGCTCGCCGTACTGGGCGCCGAGATTTCGTTGGAGCGTACCTCCGGCGGCATCCGCCATTTTGTCAAACGATTTTTTCATTGTAGCCGACAGCTCATAACCAGCAGCCGCCACGGTTACCGGAAACGAATGCATAATCAGAACCGCGGCGATCAGGGCGGCCAACAGCCTGAGCTTGCTTCCCTTTCGTATTCCTCGCACGTTACATGCCTCCTTGTTCCCCAAAGTCCGCAGGCGAACGGCAAAAAAGCACCGGAAAGCAAGGCATCTCTGCCTCACTTCACCGGTGCTTCCGTCGTAAGCGTCCCAATAGGAAATTCATATTTTTGTAAAATATATCTCAAAGATGAAAGGCTGTCAAGGGTACTGGCCCAATGTTTGTCCGGGGAAGGAATGAGGTTGGTTTCATCGCCGGGGTAGCCCTTTTGCACTTTCCATTCAACGGTCCGACCGAGATGTGGTATAGTGGAAGTCGGAGAATTTCAACAGGAAGCGGAGGGAATCTGACGTGACCGCGCAACAGATGGCGAGAGCGGTATTAAAAACGCATTTTGGCTACGATACGTTCAAAAAGGGCCAGGAGACTCTCATTTCCGGCATTCTCGAAGGCCGTGACGCTCTTGGCGTCATGCCTACGGGAGCGGGGAAGTCCGTCTGCTACCAGGTGCCGGCGGCCGTGATGGACGGAGTGACGCTTGTCGTATCGCCGCTGATCTCGCTTATGAAAGACCAGGTCGATACGCTCAATCAGTCGGGCATCCCGACTACCTTTATCAACAGCACGCTGACGGTGCATGAGCTGAACGCACGGTTCCGGGACATTGCGGGCGGGCGGTACAAACTCGTCTACGTGGCGCCGGAGCGGTTGGAATCCGACCGGTTCGTCCGGCTGCTAGCGGAGCTGAAAATCCCGTTCGTCGCCGTCGATGAAGCGCACTGCGTATCCCAGTGGGGCCATGACTTCCGGCCGAGCTACATGGCGATCAGCCGGCTGCTCGACGTGATCAAGCCGAGGCCGATCATCGCCGCCTTTACGGCGACCGCTACGGACAAGGTGAAGGCGGACATCGTCCGGCATTTGCGGCTGAACGATCCGCTCCGGGTAACGACCGGGTATGCCCGGGACAACCTGAGCTTTTTCGTGATGAAGGGAATCGACAAAAAGGCGTACTTGGCCGACTATGTACGGGGGCGTTCCGGCGATTGCGGTATTATCTACGCTTCCACCCGCCGAGAGGTGGAGGAATGCTGCAACTACCTCGTCAAGCTCGGGATCCGGGCGGGGCGATACCATGCCGGCCTGCCGGACGAGGAGCGGGTCCGCAACCAGGAGCTGTTCCTGTACGACGAGCTGAAAGTGATGGTCGCTACCAACGCGTTCGGCATGGGGATCGACAAATCAAACGTCAGGTACGTCATTCACTACAATATCCCGAAAAATGTGGAATCGTATTACCAGGAAGCGGGACGGGCCGGCCGCGACGGCGAGCCGGGGGAATGCATCCTGTTGTACGCGCCGCAGGACGTGATGACGCAGAAGTTTCTGATCGAGCAGGGCGAAAGCGATGAGGACCGGAAAGCGATCGAATACGGCAACCTGCACGGGATGGTGGAATACTGCCATACGACGGAATGTCTGCAGCGGTACATCGTCCGCTATTTCGGCGATTCCGACGGGCAAAGCTGTGGCAGATGCGGCAGTTGTACGGACGACCGGGAGGTCGAGGACGTGACGCTGGAAGCGCAAAAAATATTTTCATGCGTCGCCCGGATGAAGCAGCGGTTCGGCATTACGCTCACGGCCAAAGTGCTACGCGGGGCTAACGACGCCAAGGTGCGCCAATTCGGCTTCGAACGTTTGCCTACTTACGGAGCGTTAAGCGCGCGCAAGGAGAAAGATATTGTCAACCTGATCAACGTGCTTGTAGCGGACGGTTATATGCGGCTGACCGACAGCCAGTATCCGGTCTTGACGCTGACGAACGAAGCGAGAGGGGTGCTGGAAGGGAAGGAGCAGGTGTTCCAGAGGGTGACCCCTGTCGCGCGTTCCGCCTCCCGTTCGGCCGATACCGGGGACGAAGCGCTGTTCGAGAAGCTGCGCCAGCTGCGCAAAACGTTCGCCGACCGGGAGCGGGTACCCCCGTTTACGATATTCCACGACGCTACCTTGCGGGAGCTGTGCATCGTAATGCCGGCAACGGAAGAAGAGATGCTAACCGTTAAAGGGATCGGCAAGGTCAAGTACGACAAGTACGGCCATGCATTCCTCTCCTGCATAAGCGAACATTCGGGTGCCGGGAACGGTTAGTCTTCAGTAAATGATGGCAGATTGGGGAAACGGCGTGTCGGCGGCTTAGGCATGAATCCATCCTATGATCCTTACTCTCAAGAGCGGAAAACACTCTCGAACGGTCGCCCTGGCTGGGGCCGATGCGGAGCGAGTCGTTTTTCGCTCTTTTTGCTGCCATTTGTACAGAGAATGGCAGGATTTGCGCAGTATCCGCCTTTTTTACCGGGGAAAATCGGAAATCTACTACTTCTGCTTTCCTCTTTTTTCCTATATGATGGAGACGAAACTATCTATCAAACGGAAGGGATGAGGCTGGACGTGAAGAATGGTGCCGGGGAAAGAATAGAAGGGGACAAAAGATATTCGTTCCGGCTGGACGATACGGATATAGTGCTCGGAGCAGACAAAGGCAAACACGGGCTCGTATCTTGCCGGGTGCCTGGAATCGGGTATGATCTGGTCCGGGAGCCGTATTACGTGCTGAATCTGTACCGGATTATGAATGAAGGCCGTCTTCGCGCGATTGCCCGGAACGAGCCGTTCGTCGTAAGCGAGGAAACCGCAAGCGGCATTCGTCTGCAATGGGAGCCGACGGAGGCGAACCCGTGCCGGATGGAAGCGGTTTATACGATCGCGGACGCTTCTACGATCGATCTGAGCATAACGATTGAAGCGGTTAAGCCGTTGTCCGGGCACGAGCTTACGATATCGTCTTATTTCGACTTCCTGCTCGAGCCTTACGCCGTATTGCCGAACTGGCCGGGCAAAAAGGACGATTCGGATCTGCATCTGCTGAAAGTGGAAGATCATCCTTACATCAAAGGACACTACGTTTATTTTCCGCGGGATAACGAAGCGGCGCATACTCATCTGGACGGCAGATGGCTTGACGAGAAAAGCGGGAAGCCGATTGCCCACTTCGTCACAGGTCCGTATTATGGAAGGCCGATTGCCGTCATGGGCAACGAAGACGTGCACGTCGTGCAGATGGCGGACCCGGCGGAGTGCGGAGCGATCGGCATCACCTATTCCAGCCCGGAGGAAAACGACAGCATCAGACGGCACAACGCCCTTTATTTCACTTTGTTCGGCGGCCAGTTGCAGGCGGGGGACCGGCGGGAGGCCCGGATGCGGCAAGTTATTCTGAGCGGCAAACCGAGTCTCGACCGGCTGCTGGAGCTTTACAAGCAATTTGTGTGAACACGCCCTTCATTCTCGCAACATTTTGGACGAGATAAAGACGATTCCAAGCCTTGCTGCCGGAAAGTCCGTTCCCTTACAATGAAGTAAACGATTGCTGGCGACGGCCGGCTCCTCTTGCGAATGGAGAAGGCCGAAGCGGAATCGGCAGAGGGACTGGAGGTACGTGCGATGAAATGGAGTCTATGCTCTACAGGAAACCGGGATAAGCCGGTGGAGTATGTATTAAACCGCGTCCGCGAGCTCGGACTGGACGGCGTCGAGCTGTGGACAGGGCATATAGACGAATATGCGGAACGTTGCGGAGCCGTCGACGGGCTGGTGGACGAGATTCGCAGCAGCGGCTGGCAGGTGCCGGCGATTAGTCCGTATACGCATTTTACAAAAAGTGACGAAGAACGTGCGGAAAGTTTGGCGGCGGTCGAGAAAGCGGCTCAATATGCCGTCCGGTTCGGCAGTCCGCTGGTCCGGATATTTCTGGGCCATCTTCCGTCGGCCGAAGCTTCGGAGGAGTTGTGGGATCGTGCGATTCAGACACTGAAGCAGGCGCTGGACCTTGCAGACCGGTACGGAGTGAACTTGGGGCTGGAGATGCATAACAATACGTTTGCGGACAGCATCGAGTCGATCCGGCGCATTATTGTAGATGCGGACCACCCAAGACTGCGTCTGTTGTTCGACGGCTTCAATTTATATCTGGAACGGACCGATCAGGCGGAAGCGCTGGAAGCGTTTTACGATTATACCGACCACGTTCATATCAAAAACTACTTCTGGAAGCTGGACGCTCCGGAAAGCCGCAAGCCTTCGACGGTGTTGGTCGGCGACGTGGACAACGTCAAGCTGTGCGAGATGCTGCGCAGCAAAGGTTATGAAGGTTTTCTCTCCTTCGAATATTTCGGAGCGGAAGGCGAGCTGTGCGTCAAGGAATCGGTCGCCGAGCTTCGGAGCGGCGGATGGATGAACGGTACGGTACGCGGATAGAGGACCGAAGAAATGGGAGAAGAGCCAGCTGGAACCGGCGGCAGCCGTGAACAGCTAAGGCTCTTTTTTCGACATATAACAGAATTTATAAAATTTCGTGGACTAACGAATCGGATCGTGCTAATGGCTGAAAAACGACGTTATTCCAGACGTAACGAATCGAAGCATCGTTATTGAACCGCAAGTGGAAAAAAACGATTCGATTTGTTGAAATAACAATACATGAGTTCTTTAGATATTCAAACGCCCGCATTCGGCTCTGATAACGGTTGCTAGGTTCGTTAGCCATACCACCGCATGGAAGAAAACACGACTGAGGGAGAGCTGCAGGAGCGATAGTACCCATTCCCTTCCACGTGCAACGATTTGCACGTCAAAGAACCGTCCGGACGCTTTTCCGGACGGTTTTTCTTATTTGGACTCTGGAAAGAATGAGGATTGTAAGTTCCTTCTTTATATACCGGATATCCTGAGTGAATGAGTGAATGAGTGAATGAGTGAATGAGTGAGTGAGTGAGTGAGTGAACGAATTTTGTGAACCGCCCGCAACAAGCAGCATGCCTTCTGGCCCGGCCGTGGGGTATGCAGGATAAGGCTAAAGCTGCGGCTATGTAGTGGTCGTAGTGTTCCCCATCTTTTTCCGCTGCCGCCACCTGCGCAAATATTCCCGGTTATACTCGCTGTAATATTCCCAGTTTTCCGCTTTCCATTTCTTATTGTAAGCGCTAACTTTCTCTAAATTGGCTTCCCGGTATTTTCGGCTTGCTTCGCAATGCCGTTTGCGCCTTTCTTCATCCGAGTATACTCTTTTTCTAGGCATTACTGTCCCTCCCTAGTGCTTCGGTTCTATATTACGATACGTATCGTATCACATAATGAAGGATTTGCCAATAATAATGATTCGTATTGTATCGAAAAATAATAGATTTTTACTTTCTTTGTGAATGTTATCCAAGAGAATCATAGAAGGATGTTTGTTAATTATAAT